>CAYTZA010000011.1:0-5494 GCA_964442365.1 uncultured Candidatus Saccharibacteria bacterium
GAAAAGACCTGAACCTTAGATTTTATATCACACCCTCAATCTTCAATCAACTTCGACCACCACTCAAAAGTAAAATGCATAAGCAGAGCTGCTGGCATGTAAATCGGTAACAATACGAAAAAAAGTATCTTTTTATTCACAAGAAAATAGTATACACAAAAATATTACTTACGCCACTTAGATAGTATTCAATAATTCTGCAAATTCTTTCTGAACTTTCTCTAGTTTTGGATTGATCACTAACTGACAATACTGAGCATTTTTATTGCGAGCATAATAATCTTTATGATAATCTTCGGCTTCGATAAAACGATCCAATGGTTTTATTTCAGTAACAATAGGATCACCATCTTTATGTGAATTATTTAGCTCGGCAATCATATCTTCTGCTTCTTTTTTTTGTTCATCTGAAGTTGTGAGGATAATCGAACGATACTGAGAACCAATATCATGACCCTGACGGTTTCTTGTTGTTGGATCGTGCGAAGCGAAAAAAATAATCATAAGTGTCTTAAAAGACACCAGTTTTGGATTGTATTCTATACGCACCACTTCTGCATGACCACTCATACCACTTGATACCTCATCGTATGTAGCACTTTTTGACAGCCCACCTGCATATCCTGGTGTAACTGAATAAACACCCTTAAGCATTTTAAATACTGCTTCTGTACACCAAAAACATCCACCACCAAATACAGCCTCAGCTTTTGTATCCATACAAAAATTATATCACTTCATAAAACCGCGTGTAATAGGACCGAAATATCCTACAGCTGGAGTTATATTATTAGCTTTCTGAAAACGTATAACAGCATTTCTAGTGAGACTTCCAAATATATTTGTTTCATTGCCTAAAGATCCAGGACCAGAACCTGCCACAACAAATCCTTTAGAGTTTAAATATTGTTGAAGTAGTTTTACATCACTATCTACATCTCCTAATTTCAGATTTTTATTAAAAACTACCCCAACAATATTTGGAACAAGTGAACAGCTTTTACCAGTATAAATATCAAATAAAGCACCCATAATACAACCATTTTTTATATTATTTTCTTCTTTATATTCTCTAGATTCGTTCAAAATTTCTTTTATTACAGTAGAAACACTTGTACCTGCATAAGTTTTGTCTGGAGTAACACTGATAACGGAGCTGGGGGAACTCGTTCCTACAGCATTTACAGCACTTACTCTAAAACTATAGGCAGTTGTATTTATAAGACTTGTTACTGTGGTTGAAGTTGCCGTCGAAACACCATCACTAAAAGTAAGCCACGTGTCACTGGATGATTGTTTGTATTCAATCAAATAATCAGTTATAGCAGACCCATTTGATGATGGGGCTGTCCAAGAAAGAGACACCTGGGCATCACCAGCACTACCGGCAAAACTACTTGGCGCATCCGGTTCAGTCGCCTCAACAACATCTTCTTCAAAAGTAACACCCCAGTTATACAAAGGAAGCCCAGTACTGTCAGAAGCAAGGGACACACTACTGTCAGAGTCTCTCAAGTTTCCCCCCACATACGTCGCATCACTCGCCTTTCCACACAAAGGAAATCCTGACCCTCCTCCATAACAAGTCCAAGCATATCTTACTTTTTGATCAGTTCCATCTGGAATACCATCGAGAGTAATCTTAACTTGAGTGCCACTGTTTATTAATTCAACAGAAGAGATTGATGTACTAGCTGTTTCTCCAGTCTGCACAAATTCAAAACCATAATCTGGACGTTCTGCAACGATACTCGTGTCAAATGCAAGTGGTCCAACAGAAATATCGTAATCAATGGTAATGATATTATCCGTTCTATAGATAGAAGTCGGCATTAGAGGGTTCCATGTATCACCGTCTATAGAAACCTTCTTAATAACTTTAGCGAACATCTCTCCCATATGTCTTGAATTTGTATTCGTTAGATGAACATGATCGGTGTGATATTCATACTGATATTTCGGACCAACTAAAATTATCTTACCTGGGTTATTTTTATGCGCATTGTATTGAGCTTGAGCCAAATCACCAACCCAACCAGCGTTCATTTGATTAATAAACATCGGCAATGTACCGGTTAAACCCGTCGCACTATTCACATCAGTCTCATAATCATTTTGCCACTCAACAAGATCATCCTCATAGCCAGAAAGATTGCTATTGTAATAATCACTTTCCCCATGAACAATAGTGACTCCAAGCGGTTCATATACTCCACCCAAAGATTCTACAAGTGTTTTTGTAGTGGTTGCTTGTTGAATACCTTTTGCATAAGAGGTTGTTCCTTTTTTCAGAAGTGTGTAACGAGCACTAGAAGAGCCGTGTAGGCCTACGATTACTGGACGTATCAAACTATCAGCAGCTCTCAATGTATTTGCAATTCCAGATGATGGTGTTTCTAAAGAAGATTCAATAAGTGGTATAAAAGTTGCGGTAACACCCTGAGAGTTAGGAGACAAGCTCAAGTTATTGTAAGGTTGAGTAGAAGAAAGTACTGGAGAGGCATATGTTCCGATAGATAAACTTTGACCACCAGAAAGTACATGGAAATATGTCGTAACACCTGCCGCCGCAACAACAGTAGAACTCGGATCACCTGTTCCAATAGCGTTGACTGCACTTACCCTGAAGTCATAAGAGGTAGTATTGGTAAGACCTGTTATTGTTGTTGTGGTGGCTGTTGAAACACCATCACTAAAAGTAAGCCATGTACCACTTGACGAGGGTTTATACTCAACAACATAATCGGTTATAGCAGAATTATTTGCTGCTGGAGCCGTCCAAGAAAGAGCGACCTGAGTGTTTGATGGTGTTGCACTTACACCATAAGGCGCATCTGGCTCTGTAGGTGTCAAACCTATGTCACCGTAATATACACCAGCGATTTGTTCATCATCCAAAACCGAACCCCAAAGAGTCACGTCGTCTATTTTTCCACTCCACAAATTAGTTACTCCAGTTCCTGTACCGCAATTACCAATGACCTGACCAGAGGATGTTGCGTGAGAACTTTGTGAGGTAGTGGAAGCAGAAACCAACATACCATTTTGATACAATTTATAAGTATAAGTATCACTATCGTAGGTTACTGCAGTATGTACCCATGTATTTATAGGAAAAACCGTTGTATTCCAAACATGATTAACAAAAGAAGGTCCTAATTGTCCGGCTTTCAATGCTTGTGTGGTTGGAGAACCACCAGCACTACTGTTTGTTACCCAAAGAGTATCTCCATATGCACTACAAATATTTGAAGATAAAATATTGTAGTTTCCTGCAGTGGCTGTTGCAAGATTGACCCATACAGATTTTGTATAACTTTCTGGAAGATCATTTGTAACAGAAACAAAAGTACTTGCTGTTCTATTTAAACTCAAAACCTGTCCCCTATTCGCATCACTTACAATTGTTGCAGCACCAGAAGAGCTTCCGTGTATACCATTTCCGGATGAATCAGTGTAATCTCCTTCAAAACCGAGTGAATATTCTGGAACAGGTATTGCAGAATATTCAACCTCTGGAAAAACTATTTCATATGTATCGCCTATTTGTACACCTTCAACAAAAGCCGTAACAGTACTTGTCCCCGAATGAACAGAACTAACAGTAAATACGGCACTACCATCAGCGCTGGTGGAGGCAACATTGACTGGAATATAATCCAAAACACCACGATCCGTTAATAGATAGACTATTTTATCTGAAAGTGCTAATCCGTCAGAATCACGAGCAATTACCTCTACACCAAATGACTGCACCCCAACAGTACTTGTTGTTGTGGCACCTACAGACGACAAAGAAGAACTGACACTATTTGCATCAGATGTTGTTCCATAATTATATCCGCGACTTTCGATATTATTTGCCAACACTTCTGCCCCAGAAAGAGCCTTGTTATATACAGAAACCCTATGCATTGTTCCTTTAAAATTTCTAGTATTACTTGTAGTGTTACTACCAATATAAAGAGCTGTAGAATTTCCAAGATAACTACTATTTGCTACAGCGGAAGCCACAACAACGCCATTGAGGTATATTTTTCCAACTTTTGTTGCATCATCAAAAGTAAGTACTACATGATATGTTTTTGAATAATCAAGTAGATATGAATCACTTAGAATAACAGCCCCGGATGTAGATCCGATACTTGCACTTGCCCAAGTTGTCCCTATCAAGCTACTACTTAAATTAAAAAGTGATCGATCGAGTGTTAAGTTAACGCCACTAGCATTTCCTGTGGGTATTTTATCGAACAATCTAGGAAAAGTTGAAGCTGTTGCCCATGCCGCACTACTTGGCATAGTAAACCACATTTCATAACTGAAACTTGGAGTATCTAAATATGCACTATCAGGAACGCTTATTTTATCATCGGTACCATCAAAACTGAGTCCTCCAGTAACCCATGTAGGGCTTCCTGAAGTAGTACCAGTATTACCATTACCAGTACTATCGGCAACACTAGTACCAGAGCCCTCATCCATGTTATAAGAAGCCACTAGACTATCCGTTGTATATGCTGCATATACCCTTTGAAGACAAAAAACTCCAACCAACACAATAGAGACTACAACCAACAATTTATTTATTCTACTCTTCATGTATATTTTATTGTACCACAGCCTCAGACTCACGTTTAGTAATCTTTGTAAGGTGAATATTTCTCTCTTGTTCAAAGCCTGCAACATCAAAACCATGTCTTTCTATCATTAAAGCAGCATGATGAGCACCTAAATAATGCGACACAATAACATAAGAAGCCCCAGCAAGATAAAGCTCTTTTGCTTCCTGTAGATTGTGTGCTGTTAAAATTATAATTCCACTAGTATTTTCCTTTCTATAGTATTTTGTTAACAATAGACTAATTTTATGATCTGGTATAGAAGAAATAACTAATTTTGCCTGATGAAAATTAATCTCTTGTAAAAACTCTATATCTTCTGCGTCACCATAACGATGTGGTATGTCTTTATTTCTCAAACGTTTAATAGACTGCGGGTTGTAATCAACAACCAAACATCGCTTACTGATATTTTGTGCGGCCGTAACAAAATCATAACCAACACGATCGTAGCCAAAAATAATAACCTCTGGATTATCACCATGAACAGTGGCTTCTTTTTTATGTGTTTTCTTTATCTCTAACAAACTAATAAAAAATCTAAATTTATTGAAAATAATATCTGCATACAAAATCAGATAAGTGGAGCCAGCTATCGTGATTACACCAACCAAAGTAACCAAAGAAACAACTTTTTCATCTATATGACCCAAACTATACCCCAAAGCAACTAAAATCAAAGAGAACTCACTGATCTGAGCAACAGTAAGACCAGACATAAAAGCTGTTCTTGTTTTATATCCTAGTAAGTTCATAAGAATAATCACAATAATAGGATTTCCTATAAGAACAAATACAGAAAAAATAATTACTGGAACAATAATAGAATTAAACTCACTAAGCACCATCTGAGCTCCTAACAAAATAAAGAAAAT
>CAYTZA010000011.1:5594-17409 GCA_964442365.1 uncultured Candidatus Saccharibacteria bacterium
TGATCAAAAGATGAAACTGTTCCAAACATTGTAACAATAAGGAGTATTATGGTTGCAACTAAATCTTGAACCAAAAGGAATCCTATAGAAATTTTTCCATACAATTTTCCAGTATCACCTCGATCTGTTAATAGTTTCAAAATTATAATCGTACTACTAAATGTCAAAGCGATAGCAATATAAATAGAGGCAGTAGTACCAAAACCCAAAGCTTGACCAATAAAAAATCCAACAATAGAAGTGAAAATCACTTGTCCAATACCGGTAACCAAGGACACCTTTCCAACTTCCCTAATAATATCCGGATTAAGTGTTAAGCCCACAATAAAAAGAAGTATTGATATACCTATTTTTGAAAATAATTCCATCTCTTCTTTAGAACGCAATAAATCAAGAGCATATGGTCCAACCAAAATACCAGTGGCTATATAACCAACAATAAGTGGTTGTTTCAATACCCTCATACAAAGGGAAATAATTGTTGATAAAACGATTATGACCGATAGCTCAATAAAAATATCCATATATTAAACAGTAACTGGTAAAAAAACTATAAACGTACTCCCTTTTCCAGAAACAGAAGAAACTGTAATTGTACCTTTATGAGCACGAATAATTTCTCGTGCAATAAAAAGTCCTAGACCATTGCCATATTGTCCTGATTTTTTTGCGGATTTTGATCTATAGTATCCTTCAAAAATCAAAGGAATTTCTTCATGTGATATACCAGGACCATGATCAGTAACAGAAATCATATCATTTTGATTCTGACGTGAATACGATATAACAACCTCTGAATCAGTGGCTGTGTACTTTATCGCATTTGAAATAAGATTAACAAAAACCTGTCTTAACTGTTCTCTATCTCCAAATACTTTAACTTTTTTTGAAAGAGATGAATCTACAATAACCTGTACCCCTCTAGATGTAGCGGTAAGTGCAAGCCCACTAACCACTTTATCAATCAGTTCATATAAAGGAAAAGATTCTAACTTCATCTCTATTGCACCACGTTTTTCAAATACCGTTATAGCCAAAAGTTCATTTAAACGATCAATAAGTGTGACACAGTTATCATGAATAAGTTCAATCATATGTCGAGTATAAGTATCATATTTTTTAATTTTCTGTTTATCAATAAGACTTTCTGAAGCCCACTTTATACCAGTAAGAGGTGTTCGTATTTCATGTGAAGCAACTGAAAGAAATTCGGCTTTTTGATCTATATATTTACGCTCTTTTTGTGGAATATGATGTGATAAAAATATAATAGTAACTGCTAATAATGTAAGCAATAATGGCAAAGATCCATACATAAAAATAGTAAGAAAATACGGTATAGCAGAAACATCAAAAGCTACAAATCCAACAATTTCATTTGTTTGTTTATCTTTAATAGGACTTGCTACAGAAAACCAATACTGGAAACCCTCTCGGTATGTAAACAATTTTGTCTCTCCCGCGTAAAACGCATCCCTCAATAAAGCATCTAAATCTGTACCAATCGTAAAAGTAGCACCGACAGCATAATCCTCTGCAAGCAAAGATATCTCCCCTTGATAATCAATACTACCAACATATAAAAACCTCATGTCACGATTTATTTCTCGGATATCTCTTACCTGTTTATCTAGGATAGAATCAGATTTATCAGTAATTTCAATAAAATTTCCTAAAGTACGTACACGTTCAAAAATTACCGATCTGTCTCTTTCTATTACAGATGTAATAAGAGTATAAGTAGTTACAATACCGACTGTAATAGAGACCCCTATGAGTGCGATATGTTTAATTTTCATACCAACCTCATGCGTATCTTTTGAGAGCGTATCTTTCAATAATCGAGGAAGGAACATAACTGTATTGTACCGCATAAAAGCACCGATTGTATGTGCATAAATAATACAAAAACCGCTCGGCAATATGCACGAACGGTTTTTGTATTTCTTTAATCAGCAGTGCTAATTAATAGCGTCCACCAGAAAATCCTCCTCGGTCACCACCACGATCACCTCCTCGGCGATCTCCGCCTCCCATAGAACCACGCTCTCGTTTTTCTTCTGGTCGTGCAATGTTGACGATAAGTTTTCGTCCTTCTAGTTCTTTATCGTTCCACATATCGATAGCTGCATTTGCATCTGCTTCAGATGTCATTTCAACAAAACCGAAACCGCGTGAGCGTCCTGTCATTTTGTCCATAATAATGCGAGCTGATACAACCTGTCCAGCCTGAGCGAAAGCATCGCGAAGACCATCGTCGGTTGTTCGATAACTGATACCACCTACATACAACTTTGTATTCATGTACTAATTACTTAATTTCTACTAACTAAACAACTCTAGCGAGATTGCTTATACCCCATACGTTACAGTATATGACTATCTATTGTCAACTATTAGTCCAAAAATTTTTCAGAGATAAACTCTACGATACGTTCAAAGAATATAAAGCCTAAAACAACCAGTAAAATAAGTATTTCAATATATCGCAACCAATGCCTTAAAACTGGGCCTACAGTGGCGCTAAACACCACAGCAAGCAAAACTACCGCTGTAAACCACAGAACATCCGCAATAATAATACATCGTGCATATGTACGAAAAGGCATTTTTTGTCCGGCACGTAATAAAATCACTCTGTGAATACCATAAGCCAATTTAGAAATCAAAATTGTTGTTAAAGGTCTATCGGTAAAATGTTTATCGAATACTCCGATGTATTTATGAGCCATACGATTAAGCCATTTTACTCGACGCATGAGATATTTACCGGCAAAATACCAACCAAAATCCCCTATCAAAAGTCCTGATGCAGCTAAAAACAATACCCATGTCATGTCTAGAGCCCCTTGATGTGCCAAAAATGTTCCTGCAAATAAAAAAAGCTCCCCTTCGAGCATCATGCCAAAAAAAACTGACCCGTATAAAAACGGGGTCCATGCCATCAATATGTGCGGAAGCACTGATCTTCCAATCATGAGTATAATTATACCCCGCTTTAGTATTTGCGTATAACCCCTTTAACCACAGCTGCTACGTGTAAACTACGTTCCGGATAAATAGGTTTATAATTTTTATTTGCCGGTTCAAGCCAAGTCTTTCCGTTTTTAGTTTTAAAATATTTCATAGTCCACTCTCCGTCAACTTCAGCAATCACAATATCACCATCACGAGCAGTATGAGTTCGCTCTGCAATAACCAAATCACCTTGTGCGATATGCGCTTCAATCATAGAATCTCCGTCAACTTCAAGCATAAAGGATGCATCTTTTTTTTCTATAAGAAAATCATCAAGACTTACAGTGTCTTGCATAACATCGTCTACTGTGGCTGGCACACCAGCCTTCACAAGACCAAGAAGAGGTACTTCTGACCAAGAAAAAGAAGGCGTGAGGTGCCCTTCAGCATCTTTTGCAATAATACCAGCATCAATCAGTTTAGAAATTACTTTAGCGACGGCATTTTTTGATTTAAAACCAAAAAGACTAAGCATCTCTCGATATACAGGCATACGTTTATGCTTTCTATAAAAACTAATCAGTAATTCTTTGTAATCAGTCATAAAATATTAGAACATTGCAAATGATGGATTGAATATCATTTTAAACCATCCACCAGTTTTTTTCTGCTGAATACCATGCAAGGCTTCAAGAAGCATTTTATGTCTCTTAGCATCTCTTGTATATGAATATCCTAATAAAATTTTAGTCTCGATTCTTTTGTTAATACGAGCCAATTCATTGCGAAGTATGTAAGCATTTTGTGTTTTACTCATAAATATTCTTCTTATACTTGTATGTATACAGTATAAGTGAACAATCGTTCACCAGTCAAGCAAACACATGTGGATAACTATACAGAAGCCTTTTCGCGCTGCTCTCTCTCGTATTCTTCTTCCATAGCTTCAAGACGAGTGTAGTAATCTGGGATCTCTTTAAGATGCGCCAAAGCAATTTTTCCAGTGATCACTTCCCCATCATCACTTACGTCGGTTTGCATGTCATGCATACCATGTTCAAGTTCAACAGTTAGACCTCGACGAAATTGCTCTATGTCATACTTTGCCCAATCAATACCGATCTGGTCACCAATTATTTTTGCTTCTTCTGTAGTAAATGTTTTAAATTTTGCAGTCATATATTTTATACTAATAAGTTTATTTTATAACACTAAGACTTGATGTTTTAGTTTGTTGACCAAGTTCATTGATTACAAATACATTGTAAGATCCGGGAGTAGTTTGAATCAAAGGAGAATTACATGAACCAACCACGATACCATCACAAGGGTTAATATATGCTGGTATCTGGAAAAAGAGAGTTGAACCATTGTTATACGAAGAAATATTACGTATTACACCAACACCAATATGCACACTGTTACCTTCTGGAGTAAATCCGGTTCCTTCCAAAACAACCTGCCCACCAACACGCACACGGTCTGGCAATATGTCTCTTATACTAATTGTATTACTACGAGCTGGTGATGAAGTAGAGACAGTCACTCTTGCCGATGATGATACCCTAGCACTCGGATTATTATCGTCGGACACTGTAAAACTTATACTTTTAGATCCAATAGTGTCATATGTATGAGTAAATACCAAAACCTGTATCTCACCCGCAACACTTGAAAAAGCTTTTGATGTTTGAACGGTATCAGTAGAATTCCAACGTACTGTAGCGATAAGGGGTCTTGATATAGTATCTTTTACAACTAAAACCCAAACCCCGGCAATACCTGTTCGAAGTGCTGTAGGACCTGTAGTATCACTAATCGAAGGACGTGTCGTAGTTGTTGGAGTTGTTGCTGTAACAGTAAAAGTTGAACTGTTACTTATTCCTTTAGAATTGGTTACATATAAAGTATATTTTCCTGAATTACTTTGTACATATACGTCTGAAGATGTGCACCCGTCAGAAGTGCCACAAAAATATCTCGGTTGTGGAATAACAAAAGTAAGTGTTTTTCCATCAGCAGAAGGAATATCTCCTACAGCAACGCTTCCAAAAAGAACACTATTTTTAAAAGGATCAAAACCACTACCAGTAATCGTTACAAAAGATCCAACAGGACCAGAAGAAACAGACAATCTACTAATACGAACATCTTTATCAAAATAACCTGGTATATCAATACTAGACAAAGAAGAACAATTTTCTTTTGCAAGAGCCGCTCTAGTTAAGGGTCCCACAAAACCAGTTGTATCAATAGAACGAGACCTTTGATAACGCTGTACTGCAGCTTTTGTTAGATTACCAAAATATCCAGTAGCAAGATCCGGGGCAAGATATTGACGATTAATCAAAATACGCTGAAGACGTACTACATCACTATTTGTCATACCAACAAAAAGATTAGAAGAAAATACACACGATGAAGAACTTTGTTCTGTATTGACCGATACAACAGCCTGAACAAAAGTTGTAGTACTAAAAAACCCAGTAAATATAAATACAACGAGTCCGTAACGCAGAAATATAGTAATCATATAAATAATTGTATCAGATTATATACAAAACAACCTCCATGTATACACACAGAGGTTGTTTTTATACCGAAACCAAAACTATCTTCGACGACGAACTGCCTTCTTTTTTGTCGCCTTTCGTTTTGTAGTCTTCTTTACTGTCTTTCTTTTTGCTGTTTTCTTTTTCATGAGAATATAGTATCTGTCCAAATTACATAAATAAAAAGTGTACGATACGTGCCGACCCATTTTTAAAATATAAAAATGTTACCGCATTGACTCTTATATAATTATCGTACCTACACGCAAAAACACAATGACTAAGAAATAAATACTGTGGATAAGTTACTAGTCGTTGTACAAATATTTTCTCTCTGTCATAAAATACCAAATACCTTTATACCATCTCCAGTACCCATCACTACTCGGATGCAATCTATCTTTTGCAAAATATTTTTTTGGATTTTCTACAAAAGGATTTTCTTTTTTATTTGAAAATAGTTCAACAAGAGGAACTTGTTTTTCAATAGCAACATCAATAAAAATCTGATTGACTTTGGCAGTACGACGCATAAGGAGTGGTCGTATCAAAAGAGGAAAAAGTGGTGCAGATCCTTCATTACCAAAAAAGACAAGTATTACTCTGTGGTCACTTATACGAATCGCTTCTTCAAGTACCATACTCAAATCTTTTCTTATCTTGCGAAGAGTTTTAAATGCCCAAATATCATTGCCTCCTGTACTTATAATAATCAAATCAAATTGAGTATTTTTTACAACTTCAAATTGTTTAAGAATATCTATAGTCAGGGCGCCATTTACTGCAGTATTATTAATACTTGTATGTGGGAAATCATGAGCAAATCTTCCAGCCAATGTATCCTCTGCACTATATGCACCAGTACCAACAGCAGTACTATCTCCAGCAAATAAAACCTTTTTACCTTCAGGCAATATTCTTTCAAAATGTACCTTGCGTCTTGATACTAATTTTGCCCGAAATAAAATCTCAAGCATATTAAGTGCGTGATATACAAAACCAAACAATACAATATAAGTAGCGATTATTATTGGAGGAGTGTTAGTAATCCAAAACCACAATATATTTGTTATTTTTTGAGCGTATGCTTCCATTTTCCTTCGTAGCTTATATCAACATCCTGATCAAAGACCAGAGACGCTTCGCATAAAACATGAATATTATTTACACCCAAAATATTTAAATTTTTTGTTATCTCTGCACTTATATGATTTTTATCACAATCATTATTTCGAATATGAACAATCACCTCTAATCCTTGTTCAGTTTGTTGTACCTTAAAGTGTCCTGAAACATGTTTTGCAATCAGAACGTCACAAAATAGCGCTTCGAGTATAATTGCTGTTAGTGATATACCATCTTTTCTATCACCTGATCTACCACCAATTGCGATTATCGGTAAAGGAAACTGTGCTTCTGGTATATCTTTTTTATCCAAAAATTTACCAACATCACCTGTATTGTATCTAATCAAAGGATTGAGAGCTGTCATATCAAGATTAGAAAGTACTATTTCACCAAAACCATGTGCATCAGGATTAATAATTTCAACAAAAACACGTTCAGAATTATAGTACATAAGTTCTGGACATACAGTAACAGAATCGCCGAATAATTTATTCATCAAAACTTTATCATGTTGAATATTATTGCGAATCGAAATAAGATCGGGAAGAGCACTAAAAATATTGAGACCTATTTCAGTAAGACCCATGGTTCCTTGTACAATATTACTTTCAATTCCCTGCTCTTTGTTTATACGATAAAGCATGTATTGTAAAAGACTATTTGAAGATAGAGATCCTCCAACTACAAATACGATAGGAAACCGAGTCCAATCAAAACCGCTCTCACAAGCTTCATCAATTATTTTTTTTGCAAAATAAGGATCCGCAACAATAATAGTTCTCTTATAGTGTGGCGACAGTGTCTTTAGCACATGAATTACCATATCTGAACGCACACTTGTAGTGATCACAGGATAACTTGATGCGAAAGTAACTCCCATAGCAAGAGCATTGATAATAAGAGGAGGTTCTTGTTCTGCATTGAAAAAAGTCTTGAGCATATCGTCTACCATACCCTGCTGTATTTGTTCGTCTTTTTTAGTTAAAAGACTATAAGCAAAAACGCCAGAAGTGCCAGATGTTAAAATAGCGGAGCGTATTTCAGACATATCTCCGTTTTGAACTAAATCCTCAGGTGAAAATTTACTAAAAATATCCTGTTTATGAAGTATAGGGACTTTAGTAATAAAATCATCCATAGTAACAATCAAAGCTGGGTCGATGTTTTTATCAGACAATATTTTCTTATAGAAAGGCATATGACTAGCTACATGAGAAAATGCTTCAAATACAGATAAAGTTTTCATACGTGTTATTATATATACTATAATAACATACTGACATGAGTATTGAGTTACTTTCAATCGTCTACTACACAGTTTCTATTTTTTATCTATGTTCTAGTTTTGTATTACTATTTTTTCCTTATTTTATAAAAAAACATATACCCATACTTTTTCCACTCCTTCACTCATTTGATCTTTCTGATAGATGGAATATAACCCATCTTTTTAGTGTAGGAACCATACTATTTGGTACCGCAGTACTTTTAACCTACCACACACTTCTTGGTCTATATTTAGCTATTGTGTTTTCTGTCTGGGAAATCTATCTTGCTTTTGCACTATATCTAAAAAAAGAAGAACCATTAAATGCTTTTCTACATCTTATACTTCATATTGCTATAATTATCTTTGTGGGACATATAATACTTTCTTTTTATAGCGATAGCTTATCTAATATAACAGCAACAGTTATTAATAGTTTTATCTTCTAATATGGAAACATTTGTTGCGCTTATTATACCCCTCAAACAGTACTCGGTACTAACGAGCATATTTTTTTCTTTTTTTGGCGGAGAGCCTGCAGTACTTGCTTTAGCTTTTTTGTCAGTACAACAATTTATACACCCCCTTACTCTTGGTATAGTCGCTTTTACAACAGCTATATGTGCAGAATCATTTTGGTTTCTTTTGGGTCGATCATCTTTTGCAAAATCTATTACAGAACGCATGACACGCTCTTCACGTGCTATTGATTTTTATAAAAAAATAGACCGAATCGAAAACGGACACTGGTTTAAAATTCTTTTTATTGCCCATATATTTTCTGGCACCACAATTGTTTATATACTACGACTCAGTCGTAAAATAAGTTACACTCGTTTTATTATTTACTGTGCTCTAGTTAATATTATCTGGACACCCACAGTTATACTGATCGGTTGGAGTGCTGGTAAAGGTTTTAGTATACTTTTAACTATTTTTGAGGGAATACATACTGTTATAAGTATAAGCTTTGTCCTTCTTATATCTGGATATATTGTCTATAGACTTTTTACCAAATATATAATCACAAACCTTCGTCCCTAAAAACTATTTTTCTAAATCTAAAATTTCATCAATACGAATCTGCTCAACAAACTCTGGTACGTGACTAACAAGAATCATAGCTCCTTGATATTCACTTAGAGCTTTGGCGATAACTGGAATATGACGGAAATTTATATGGTTTGTTGGCTCATCGAGAATAAGTAATCCTGGTTTTTGTAAAACTAAACGAGCAAAAGCCACGAGCCCTTTTTGTCCTTCTGATAAGTTACCAATCTTAGTATGAACCATATCGCCAGTGATAAGGAAACTAGCTGCTACACTACGAAGTTCTTGCTCAATAATCCTGCCTTCAACAGTACGGAGTACTCCTTCAAGAGATTTATACACCGTATCTTCAAAATTGAGTGTAGAAAAATCTTGACGATAATATCCGATACGAATACCAGACTGTATACTAATACCATCTTCAGTTTGCGAAGCAATTCTTTCAAGAAGAGTACTTTTGCCAATACCGTTGGGACCTTTTAGTAAAAGATGTTGATTCTTTTTTAAAGACACATTGGTTTTTCTTTTAACTGGTTTATGATCTCTAATCATACTAAACGAAGAGATATGTATGATTTCACCAATCATGTCTTTCTGGGCTGGGATCGTAAAAGATTTAATCGTTTTATCTTCTCGTCGGACATCTACTTTTTCTTCTTCAAGTTCTTCTGCTTTATCACGCATGCGTTTTGCAACTAAACGCATTTGCCCTCCTTTATTAGCAAAAAAGTTTGCTTTATCTTTATTTTCTTGAATCTCTTTAGCTAACTGAGCATTTTTTCTATTTTCTTTTTCTAGACGAGCAGCGATTTGTTCAACTACGTTAAAATAGTTTCCTACATATTGCTCTACTTTTTTAGTATATATATCAAGATATAACACTCCATCAGAAAAAGAGTTTAAAAAGTCAGCATCGTGGGAAATTACAATACAACTTTTTTTATAATCCATAAGAAATCTTTTCAAATGCTCTATACCAGCTTTATCAAGATTGTTTGTGGGCTCATCAAGCAAAAGAAGGTCCGGATCTTGTATAAGTGCAGAAGCGAGGAGTAAACGTGCTTGTTGACCACCAGAAAAAGATTTAATAATTCTGTCATGAGGAGCATTTAGATGTACAACTTCCAACACGGCATCGATTTTAGGATCTATATCATAGACAGTCTGAGAAAAGCTTTTTTGAAAAAAATCACGAACAGTAAGATCAAGCTGATCACGTGGTATTACCTGTCGAGAAATAGCAATCGTGAGATTATTGCCTATGTGAATATTGCCCGACTCAGGTTTAATACTTTTAGTAATAAGTTGAAAAATTGTACTCTTACCCGCACCATTTTGACCCATAATAGTAATTTTTGTTCCTCGACGTACAGAAAAATCAACATCCTCAAGGATATGTTTATTGTGCCCATACTCAAAAGACACTTTCTCAAACCTCACTATAATTTCATTTGTTGCCACAGATACAACAGACTACCGTATATTTCAATAAAGTGCTAGACTCGCAATAATAAAGACTATGCGTATCAATCAACATATTGCTCAAAAACAAAAGATAAATCGAAGGGAAGCCGATGAACTTATAAAACAAGGTCGTATTTTTATAAATGGCAAACGTGCAGTACTCGGAGATAAAGTAATAGAAACTGATATTGTAGAGTTTAAATACAGAAGTGGTATCAAAAACTAATATGGATACAGAGTGGGACGTCATAGTCATAGGTGGAGGCCCTGCGGGCATGATGGCAGCAGGACGAGCAGCTGAACGCGGTGCCAAGGTTATGCTTATTGAGAAAAATGACAGCCTAGGCAAAAAACTTCTCATAACAGGTGGCGGTCGTTGCAATGTTACAAATGCTGAATTTGATAATCGAAAACTTCTAGAAAAATTTAAAGATAATAGTAAATATCTCTTTTCAGCCTTTTCAAAATGGAGCGTCAAAGAAACTCTTGATTTCTTTCACGTAAGGAATATGGATACAAAAGTAGAAGCACTTCAAAGAGTATTCCCTATTACAGATAAAGCTCAATCTGTATGGAATGTTCTTGTTGATTACATAACAAAACACAATGTGACAGTTCTTTCAAATAGTCCGGTAACTGGTTTTGAAATACAAGATAAAAAAATTATTGCAGTTAAGATTGGTAATAAAAATATTAAAGCTAAACAATTTATTTTAGCTACTGGTGGAAAATCTCGTCCAGAAACTGGATCTACAGGAGATGGTTTTGTTTGGCTCAAAGATATTGGACATACTGTAATTGAACCTGATAGTGCTCTTGTACCAATCGCTATCAAAGATGTTTGGGTTAAAAAACTTCAAGGAGTCGTTCTGCAAAACACCAAAGTATCTCTTTTTCAAAATAATATTAAACAAGACTCTCGCCTTGGAAGAGTACTCTTTACTCACTTTGGTATTTCTGGACCAACGATATTAAATATGAGTCGTGACATAGGAGAACTACTTAAATATGGAGAAGTGGTTATTGGACTTGATATACTACCAGAATTTGATCATGGTACACTCAATCAAAAACTTCAAGATATTTTTAAAGAACATAGCAATAAAAAGTTTAAAAATAGTATCGGTGAATTAGTACCTCCAGCACTCGCACCAATTATTGTAGAACTATCTGGTATTAAACCAGAAACATGGAGTCATAGTATTACTCGCGAACAACGTCTTTTGCTCATAACACTACTCAAACATATTCCTTTACACGTTCAAGGTTTGCTTGGAGTAGAAAAAGCAATTGTCACTTCTGGTGGAGTGGCTCTTAACGAAGTAGATTTCAAGACTATGCAGTCTCGTCTATTCCCTAACCTTTTTCTTATCGGAGACATACTAAATATCGATCG
>CAYTZA010000012.1:0-7323 GCA_964442365.1 uncultured Candidatus Saccharibacteria bacterium
ACATACATGAGTACCTCACCAGAACTTGAAAGAATCAAACAGGAAATAAAACAAGATGAGATAAATCTTCAAAGAAAAGCACATGAACTACAAGCAAAAGAGACTGAAGTAGTTCACAAAAAGAGTGAATATGACAGAAAACAGGCAGAAGCCGATAAAATAAGGGTTGATTTACAGAAAGCCGAAGATGAAGTTATGAAACTTAAAAATGAAATTCACGTTTTGGAACAAAAGAGAAATGAACATCAAAACAATATTCGACATTTAGAGCAAACACTGAGAGATGCAGTTCATAAAGGACAGAAATAGACTTCACAATAGTGGTTTGTATTTCGTGTTATTATATACATTATGTTTACATGTATTATCGACGGGCAGGTAGTGTCCTCTTGTGGCGGCGGCTTACTCGCTTTAGTAGGAACAGCAATTATTTTGTCATATCTTATTGTCCTTGCGATGGGATTGCTGATTATTGTTTCCAATTGGAAAATATTTGTAAAAGCAGGAAAGCCAGGATGGGCAGCTTTAGTGCCTGTATATAATATTGTAGTTATACTTGAAATAATCGGTAAGCCTTTGTGGTGGGTGGTGTTGTCTTTGATTCCTGGTGTACAAGTAGTTATCTTTCTTATGCTTGCATACTATATGGCAAAAGCATTTGGTAAAGGAATATTCTTTACACTTGGTATTATATTTTTGCCATTTATTTTTCTACCGATTTTAGCTTTTGGGAAATCAAAATATATTTCTCATGAATCAAAAGTATAAAAAAATTATTGGTTTTATATTTGTTTGTGTAGGGGTTTTGGCACTTATTACTCCTTTTACTCCGGGTTCTTGGCTTATATTTGTAGGACTCGAATGCATAGGTATACGTTTTATTTTTATTGAGAAAATAAAAGTACTTTTAAGACAGAAATCTAGTATTTCATGATATGTATCTCTAAAAAGAAATACACACTAATTGTAGTATTTATCGGGATTCTTTGTTTTGTTGTTCTAATAAATATCTATAAACCATATAAAAAAGATTTAATACAAGAAAAAAGTACTAATGAGTCTGTTGAAGAGACAATCTCAATAGAATATGTAGAAATATTGCTTGGAAAGAAGAAAATATACGCTGAAGTTGCTCGTACAAGTGAAGCTCAAGCTCTAGGTCTTGGTGGAAGAACAGAAATTTCACAAGATAGTGGTATGTTATTTGATTTTCAGAGTGATGGACGTTGGGGGATATGGATGAAAGATATGATTATACCTATTGATGTGCTTTGGCTCGATCAAAATGGAATAATTGTTGGAATAGAAAAAGATATGCGACCAGAAAGTTATCCAAAAGTGTATACGATAGAAAAGAATGCTCGTTTTGTACTCGAAATACCTGCTGGAACAATAGAAAGTACTGGTTTGGTAATCGGAGAAAAAGTTTTTATCAATTTTTAATAACCGTTAGACCTTTTTATACTTACTCGGTGAACGGAATGTATTTACAGGGTCTCGGTCGCGTGCTCTAGACGTTTTTTTGAGAGTTATCCACAGTTTTTTATGATGTTTTTTAGATACAATTTATCTCAGCAACTTTAGTAGATAACGATTTGTGCTTGTATGGATATGCATATTACCAAACGCGATGGAACGCGAGAATCTTTTAATGCCGATCAAATCAATCGTTCGATTGAACGTGCCTGCAAAGGTCTGACAGACCCTATCGCAATGGTTACACAGATCGCTACTGACACTCGACTTACATTGTACGATGGTATAACAACAGAAGAGATGGACATGGCTACTATAAGTGCCGCTGTTCAAAATATTCAGCATGATATCGAGTACGACAAAGTAGCAGTACGACTCCTTTTGAAGACTATTTATAGAGGTGTTATCGGTGAATATGATAAAGATAGTTCTGAGGATCTAAAAAAACAACATCGAAATGCTTTTATTCGTTTTATTAAAGATGGTGTTAAAGAAAATCGTCTTGATAAACAAATGGAAGAGAAATTTGATCTAGAAGAACTCTCTCACGCTCTTCGTCTTGATCGTGATGAACTTTTTCAATATGCAGGATTGTCTAGTCTCATGAATCGTTACGGTTTGAAAGACAATAATCAAAAATCTCGCGAAACACCACAGATGTTTTTTATGCGTATTGCTATGGGACTTTCATATAACGAAGAAAATCCTACTGCATGGGCAAAAAAATTCTACAATAAAATGTCGAAGCTAGAATATGTAGCTGGAGGTTCAACAAATATTGGAGCGGGAACAACTCGACCGGCACTTTCAAATTGTTTTCTTTTGGAGATTCAAGATGATATGGGACATATTGCAAAATCTGTTGCTGATGTCATGCTTCTCTCGAAAGGTTCAGGAGGTATTGGAGCTTCAATCACAAAGTTACGTGCTGCAGGATCTCCTCTTGGGGCAAGTAACGGCACATCTACAGGTCCGACACCTTTTGCAAAAATTATAGACACTGCTATCCGTGCTATTCAGCGTGGTGGAAAGAAAAAAGGAGCACTTTGTTTTTACATGGAAACATGGCACTTAGACTTCCCAGAATTTCTTGATTGGAAACACAATGCCGGTGACGATTATATGCGTATGCGTACTGCCAATACCGCTGCTTTTATTTCGGATGAATTTATGAAGAGAGTGAAAGCGGGTGAAGAGTGGTATATGTTTGATCCAAAAGAAACCCCAGACCTCAACGAACTCTATGGAAAAGCTTTTAGTAAACGCTATGCAGAGTATGTAGATATGGCTGATGCTGGAAAGCTTAGAACATTTAAAAAACAGCCAGCTAGCGAGCTATTTCGACAAATGTTAGTTATGTTGCAAACAACTTCTCATCCATGGCTTACATGGAAGGACTCTATAAATCTTCGTGCGCTCAACAACAATACAGGCACTATTCATATGTCTAATCTCTGTACAGAAATCTGTCTTCCTCAGGATAAAGACAATATAGCTGTATGTAACTTAGCGTCTCTTAACCTTGCTGCTCATATTCAAAACAAAGAAGTACAATGGTCTAGACTTGAAGAAAGTGTTCGTTTGGCTATTAGACAGTTGGATAACCTTATTGATATTAACGATCTTCCTATACCAGAAGCAAGAAAGAGTGATAAAGAAAACAGAGCAATTGGTCTTGGTGTGATGGGATTTTCAGATGCCATAGAACAACTTGGTATGTCTTATGACTCTGTTCATGCTTGGGATTTTGCTGATAGAATTTTCGAATTTGTAAGTTATATGGCTATCGATGAAAGTGCTAATCTAGCAGCTATTCGTGGTTCATATACAAATTTTAAAGGATCTCGTTGGTCAAAAGGGCAGGTACCGATCGATACACTAAGTGTACTCGAAGAAGATCGTGGTGCAGCTCTCACTGTTGTTAAAGAGAGTCGTCATCGTGGTCTAAACTGGGATGCTTTGCGAGAAAAAGTACGAAAAGGTATGCGCAATGCAACTCTCATGGCAGTAGCACCAAATGCAAATATTGGATTGGTAGCGGCGACAACTCCAGGAATAGATCCTCGCTTCGCTCAAGTATTTTCACGAAATAAGATTTCAGGAAAATATATGGATCTAAATCACAATCTTGTGAAAGATCTTAAGAATATGAATATTTGGGAAGAGGTGCGCGCTGATATTATTGAAAAGCAAGGAGATATATCAGAGATTCCTGCTATTCCACAACATCTTAAAGATGTATATAAAACATCATTTACGACTTCACCACATGCTTATATAGAAGTTGCTGCTCGTGCACAAAAATGGGTAGACCAAGCACTATCACGTAATATGTATCTTGAAACTCGTGATATAGATGAAACAATGAACATATACATGAGTGCATGGGAGAAAGGTCTTAAGAGTACTTATTATCTTCACATGAAGCCTCGACATACTGCAGAACAGAGTACAGTGCGAGTAAATAAAGCTGAACAAATGGGACGCAGAGGTTTTGCCGCAATAACTACTAAAGCAAAAGCTGTTGATGTAGGTTTTGCTGCGCCACTTCAAAAGACTATAGATCTTCCTATTCAAACACCATTTGTTGTAGAAAGACAGGAGCCTGTTACTGTGGCTAAAGCATCACCAAAAGTTGCTCCACGAGAGATGGTTATGGATAGTGAAGAGAAGCCTGTATTAAACAAAGCTGGACAAGTGTGTCCTATAGATCCAGCAGAAAGAGCACAGTGTGACGCATGTCAGTAATTTGTTATTAATCCTTAACCCAGAACTATATATGGCACTTATCGGAAAAGCATCACCAGAAGATACAAATTTGCATCCTATTCATTATCAGTGGGCTTATGATCTGTATAATCAAGCAGTAAGAAATACATGGTTTCCTCATGAGATTGCTTTGAAAGAGGATATTGAAGATTGGGAAAAAATGACCGATGACGAAAGACATGCGGTTAAATTTTTGATGGCCTTTTTTAATCCAGCAGAATTGATAGTTAATCGTTCTATTGCTCTTGGTATATATCCGTATCTTAAATCTCCAGAGTGTCATCTTTATCTTGCAAAACAAATGTGGGAAGAGGCTAATCACTGTGTAGCTTTTGAATATGTTCTTCAAACTTTTCCTTTTGATAGAGAAACTATATTTAATATTCATTTGGAAGTTCCTTCTATGAGAGCAAAGGAAGAATATATCAACAAGTATATGCGTCGCATGACTGAAGAATCTCTTGATATTACAACTACTGAAGGAAAAAAAGATTTCATTAGAAATCTAGTTGCTACAAATATTGTCATGGAAGGTATCTGGTTCTATTCTGGTTTTATGGTTGCTCTTTCTTTCCGTCAAAGAAATCAACTTAGAAACTTTGGTTCTATGATTAACTGGGTTATCCGTGATGAATCACTACATCTTAAATTTGGTATGAATCTCGTGCATAGTATTCTTGAAGAAAATCAGGAATTGCTTACTGAAGAATTTGCAAATGAGATTAAACAGATTGTTACTGAGGGTGTTGACCTTGAAACGGAATACAATAAAGATCTTTTTCCACATGGTATTCTTGGTTTGAACGCTGATTATGTAAATCAGTATGTACAGTATGTAGCCGACAGACGCCTTGAAGAACTTGGTTTGACTAAACATTATAACGCCACAAATCCTGCTAAATGGATGAGTACTGCAACTGATGTCTTTGAGCTTGTGAACTTTTTTGAAGCACAAAATACGAGTTATGAGGTAGACGGCAAAGCTCATGGAGCCAAAAAGACAGAAGTAAAATCTGCACCCGTAGAAGTTGGTAGTGGGGAATAATAAAAAATCTCACACCTTTCTGATATACTGGGTATATATAATTACAGAAAATATATATGAAACCAATACGCGTAGCTATAAATGGTGCAGGTAGAATAGGTAGAGCTTTTATAAAAGTCGCAAAAGAACGTCCAGAAATTGAAGTGGTGGCGATTAACGACCTAGGTTCAATAGACAACATAGCATATCTCCTAAAATACGACACAGCATATGGTGTCAGTAGTTTCGATGTTAGTGTATCTAGTGATAAAAAAACACTTATAGTAGATGGAAAAAAGA
The DNA here is from genome assembly GCA_964442365.1 of uncultured Candidatus Saccharibacteria bacterium. Lineage (GTDB taxonomy): Bacteria > Patescibacteriota > Minisyncoccia > Phycocordibacterales > DAORIS01 > CAYTZA01. Next base: position 5,570 of record CAYTZA010000012.1, read on the forward strand.
TTGCATACGTATCAGAAAAAGAGCCATCACTTTTACCATGGAAAGAAAATGATATAGACGTTGTAGTTGAATCGACAGGATTTTTTACTAGTTACGAAAAAGCAAAAGCACATATCGATGCTGGAGCTAAAAAGGTAGTAATCACTGCTCCTGTTAAAGATGAGCCAACTGGGGATATAAAAGGTGGTACATGTCTTTTGGGTATTAACGAACAAGCTATCTCTGGTTTTGATATAACTTCAAATGCTTCTTGTACAACAAATGCTGGTTCTCCAGTTATTGCTATTTTAAATGAAACTATAGGTATAGAAAAAGCGGTACTTAGTACAGTACATGGATATACAGCTAGTCAGGGTATTGTTGATGGTCCAAATAAGAAAGATTTTAGAGAGGGTCGTGCAGCTGCTCAAAATATTGTGCCGTCTTCGACTGGTGCTGCTATTGCGGTTACAAAAGTTATTCCAGATCTTGAGAATAAATTTGATGGTATATCAATTCGTGTTCCTGTTGTCGTTGGTTCTATTGTAGATGTTACTTTTATTGCTAAACGTCCTACTACAAAAGATGAAGTTAATTCTATTTTGAAAAAAGCTTCTCAAGAAAAACGTTGGTCAAAATCTTTTTCTGTTACTGAAGAACAGTTAGTGTCTTCTGATATTGTTGGTAGTCCATTTGCATCTATTGCTGATTTAGCATTTACTCGCGTTGTCGACGGTACTCTTGTTAAAGTCTTGGCGTGGTATGACAACGAAATGGGATATACGCACACGCTCGTAGAACACGTTATATTGGCGGGGAGTAAATAAAAAAACACCGTCTTTTGGACGATGTAGTGTGAGCTAGGGTGGTGTGGGTATTTGATAGAGAGATGGTGAATTTTAGAAGTCACGATCACTTCGTCTTTGCGACAAGAACGCGGACATCTCTGTTGTCTTTTCCCGTTCAGCTTCGATAGTGTTCGATATGGACATGTATCTGTAAATACAGAAACAAAGACTAAAGAAAAGAGACACAGATATGATCATTGTTACAAATAGTACGGGGTATTTCCCAGTAAAAAGAAGTGCTGTGTTTAGCACAAGAAATGCTGCCGAAAGAATCAAGGAAACTCCAAGCATAAAAAAGTACTTTCTTCTGAGATTTTGTAGCTTTTCTGCTTCTGTAAGTTTCATCAGCATGGTCAGCTCCTTGTGGGTTGTTAGAGGTGCTTCTTTGCATAGATTAGTACGATTTTAATTTTATGTCTATCAGGTAGGTAAAAAGTGATAGAATACTTATATGTCAGAATTATCTATAGGAAATAAAGCCCCAGATTTTACTTTATCAGATCAAGACGGGAAGACACAGACGCTCTCAGATTATAAAGGTTCATGGGTATTGATATATTTTTATCCAAAAGACGATACACCTGGTTGTACCAAAGAAGCATGTGCTATCGGAGCAAACTTTCCAGCATTTGAGAAATTGAAGGTTGTTGTGCTTGGTATTAGTACTGATTCAATAAAGAGTCATAAAAAGTTTGCTGATAAATATAAACTACCTTTTACACTTTTATCTGATGAACAAAAAGAAATAGTAAATCTCTATGGGGTATGGGGAAAGAAGAAATTTATGGGTAGAGAATATATGGGTACAAATCGCAGCTCTTTTCTTGTAGATCCAAAAGGTATTATTGCTAAGGTGTATGAGAAAGTGACACCTGATACACATGCTGAAGAAGTTTTAGAAGATATCAAAAATCTCAGTCTTTAAAA
>CAYTZA010000012.1:7423-9494 GCA_964442365.1 uncultured Candidatus Saccharibacteria bacterium
TCAAATACAGTATCGAGGTCAAATATGTTAAAGTATATATATGAAAATCTATGTTGCTACAGATCATGCAGGTTTTAAACTCAAAGAAGCTATTGTTCCTTTTGTAAAAAAGCTTGGTTTTGACGTACAAGATTGTGGAGCACATGAGTATGATCCAGAAGACGATTATCCAGATTATATTAAAAAAGCAGCAGAAAACGTTTCTCTTAATTCTCAAAAATCTCTCGGAATCATATTTGGCGGATCTGGAGAAGGAGAAGCAATGGTAGCTAACAAATACCCACATGTACGAGCAACTGTATATTATGGAGGTAAACCAGAGATCGTAAAATTGAGCAGAGAACACAATGATGCTAATATGCTTTCGATTGGGGCACGTTTTGTAGATGAAAAAGAAGCAAAAGAAATTGTTAAGACATGGCTTCTTGGACAATATTCAGTACACGAAAGACATAAAAGGCGTATAGAAAAAATAGCAATATTAGAAAAGAAATCATTATGGCAGATATTATTCCGGCGATAATGCCGACTACAGTAAAAGATCTGGAGAACAAAGTAGAAAAAGTACTTGGTGCTGTAAATTCAGTGCAGGTTGATGTTATGGACGGAAAGTTTGTACACGGACGAACATGGCCGTATGCAAAACAAGACTTATATTTTGAGGAAATGATTACTCAGGATAGAGGGTTACCTTTTTGGAAAGAAGTAGATTATGAAATAGACCTTATGGTCGCACACCCTCTTACAGAATCAAAAAATTGGATATTGGTTGGGGGTGGACGTATTATTGCTCATTTTGAAGCTTTCAAAGGATTAGACGATCCAGAACTATCAGAATATATTGCCCTTAAAAATGAATTTATTGAAATTGGTTTAGCTATTGGTATTGATACTCCGATTGATACTCTTGATTCGTTACTGGGTAGTATCTCGTGTATTCAACTTATGGGTATAAAGCATATTGGTCATCAAGGAGAAAAACTAGATGAGCGTATATATGAACGTGTGAAATATATTCGTGCGAAAGCTCCAGAACTACCAATCAGTATTGATGGTGGTGTGTCTCTAGACAATGCCGGGTCTCTTATAGAAGCCGGTGCTAACCGTCTTGTATCAGGTTCGGTAGTTTTTGAATCTGAGAATCCACTCGAGACAATACACATGCTGGCACAATCTGCGTAGAGAATCTCTGTGATATTATATATGGATGGTTCTTACTGATGAACAAGTACGTGGTCTTGAACTCAAAGCGAATGCTATTCGTCAGTCTATTATAGAAATGCTTGTTGAAGCTGGTTCTGGACATACAGCAGGTCCACTTGGTATGGCGGATATTTTTGCGGCATTGTATTTTCGTGTTTTGGTTCAAGATCCAAAAAAACCAAACTTAGAAAATCGGGATCGAGTAGTATTGTCCAACGGACATATCTGTCCAGTGCTTTATGCAAGTCTCGCTCACGCTGGATATTTTCCTGTATCCGAATTAAAAACTCTTCGTACTTTTGGATCACGTTTACAAGGACACCCTCATCGTGAATTTTTGCCAATTCTAGAAAATAGTTCTGGTCCACTTGGTTCAGGTCTTTCTCAGGCTGTTGGTATGGCCCTTGCAGATAAAATGGACGGATATAAAAGTGAGCGTCGGGTGTATTGTCTTATGAGCGACGGGGAATTGCAAGAGGGCAATACATGGGAGGGTGCTATGCTTGCTGGTAAACAAAAACTGCACAATATTACGGCGATCATAGATAGAAATAATATTCAGATTGATGGTTTTACAGAAGATATCATGCCTCTTGAGCCTTTAGCAGACAAGTGGCGAGCTTGGAATTGGCATGTAATCGAAATCAATGGACATAATATGCAGGAAATTGTTGAGGCCACTGATACTGCTCAGGTAATGTATGAAAAGCCAACGGTAATTATTGCGCATACGATTCCGGGAAAGGGAGTTAAAGAATTTGAAAGAAAATTTGAATGGCATGGCAAACCACCAAATAGAGCCGAAGCAGATATGGCTTTACGCGAACTTCGTACTCTAAACGGACAAATTAAAAGCGAATATCAGTAA
>CAYTZA010000012.1:9594-15423 GCA_964442365.1 uncultured Candidatus Saccharibacteria bacterium
AAAATTTTCCTCGCCATCTTCTGGCGAGGTCGTGGGAAAATCCCAAATATGTAGTAATTCTAATCAAGTGTATAATATAAGTCAAATGATAAATCATTCAGCAAAATTGAATCCTCATCTTTTTGATGAAAACGTAGAACAAATACCAATACGTAAAGGTTTTGGTGAGGGTTTGCTTCAGGCCGGAGATAAGGATTCGCGTATTGTTGGTTTGTGTGCAGACCTCACTGAATCTACACAGATGCATTTATTTGCTAAAAAATTTCCAGAAAGATTTGTGGAGATTGGTGTGGCTGAACAAAACTTGGCGACAGTAGCATCTGGTATGGCTGCTATGGGGAAGATTCCGTTTATTACATCATATGCCATGTTTTCTCCTGGAAGAAACTGGGAACAAATACGTACTACTATTGCTTACAACGATCGTCCAGTAAAAATCGTAGGAAGTCATGCTGGTATATCAGTTGGTCCAGATGGAGGTACACACCAAGCGATTGAAGATATCGCTCTTATGCGTGTTATACCAAATATGGTTGTTATCTCTCCTTGTGATGCAATTGAGGCAAGAAAAGCTACTCTTGCAATAGCACAAACGAATACTCCTACATATATACGTTTAGTTCGAGAAAAAACACCAGTTATAACTACAGAAGATACACCTTTTGAGATTGGTAAAGCGCAGATTTTATTTGATTCTCCTGATGGTAAACCCGATGTTGCAATCATAGCGACGGGATCTTTGGTATATAAAGCACTTCAGGCTGCGCAAGAACTTCATGAACATCATATCGGTGTTACTGTGGTAAATCTTGCAACGATCAAGCCACTTGATGTGAGTACGCTTCGTCGTGTGGCAGAGAAGGCTGGTGCTGTAGTAACTGTAGAAGAACACCAAATAGCTGGTGGTATGGGTAGCGCAGTAGCAGAATGCCTTGCTGAACAATATCCTGTACCAATTGAATTTGTTGGTGTTAAGAATCGTTTTGGACAATCGGGAACACCAGAGGAGCTTATTGAATATTATGGTATGGGTGTAAAGGGAATTACTGAAGCGGTAAAGAAGGTTATAAGCAGAAAGAAAAAATAATTATATAGCTAACTAATTAGTCGAGGTTTGTAGTTTGCAGGAGCCTTTTTTAGGTATTCTTTTAATTTATCTTGAGTAAGTAATCCTTCTTGTGCGCCGATATGTTGAACAACAGACATGGAGTTAATAGGTGCCCACTGTAGAGCATCTTCTACTGACAATCCTAAACAAAGTGCACTTACAAATGTAGAAGCAAAGGCATCACCGGCGCCAGTACGTTCATATGGTGGCTTTGGATCAGGATAGGGTGGTTGAAATAGTATTTTTTGTCCATCATAAGCATAGGCACCTTTTGGTCCGTCAGTAATAAGTACAATACTTGGTCCATGGGCATGCATTTTTTTTAGCAATCCAACAGTATCACTTGTTGTGTCTTTGAGAATAATCTTCGCTTCATCGGTATTACAAACGAAAACATTGCTTCTGGCGTAAATTTTTTTTAGACGTTCCAGACCGAGTTTAATCTGAAATGTCCCTGGTTGAAAAGCTACTTTTATAGAAGTATTTTTCTCAAGATAGTTTGCAATAGCATCATGGTAGCTTTCAGTGTGATCTCCAAGTGAAGATAGGTATATCCATCGTGGCGCTGTCGGTGGTGGAGTAAAAATATATGAAAAAGCCGTATGTTTGATTAGTATAGTACGATCATCTTCATACCAGAGAACATAGTGGTAGTTACTTGGTTTATTTTTTTCTATATTTATAAAAGAAGTATCAATTCTCTCTTTCGTAAGTGAAGAAATAACTTCTTTACCGTACATATCACCTCCTGTATGTGATATAAGACCAACAGAGAGTCCTAAACGAGAAGCAGAAACTGCGGCATTGGGACTGTTTCCTACACCATTTATAACAGTAGCTGATTCATATGGTATTTTGTCTCCGAAACGCATACATAGTTCGCATGTATCTTTGTGTATAGAACAGTGCACGGAGGCATCTTTGAGGCGAATAAAAGCATCAGTAACACTATCACCGATAGCAAGTAAATCGAGTTGTTTTTTCTTAAAAAACGACATAGCTAAAGTATACCATGTGGTATACAATATTCTGTATGAAAACACTGAGAGAATACATAGATGAAGCCAAACAAAAAAAAGTAGCTATCGGACATTTCAATATTTCTACACTCGATGCTGTGTGGGCAATTGTTCATGCAAGTGAAACATTTAAAGTCCCTGTGATTATTGGTGTGTCTGAAGGGGAGAGAGATTTTGTGGGAGTACGTGAAATTGCGGCGGTAGTAAAATCAATCCGAGAATCTCGTAATTTGCCAATCTTTCTCAATGCCGATCATACGTATTCTTACGAACGTATTGTAGAGGTTGTTGATGCTGGTTTTGATGCTGCTATTATAGATGCTACGAAACTATCTTTTGCTGATAATATAGCACTTACTAAAAAATCTCGTGATTATGCTAAAAACAAAAATCCAGAAATCCTTATAGAAGGAGAGCTTGGATATATAGGTACTTCATCAAAAATTCTAGACGCTCTACCTGAGGGTGTTGGTACTGATGAGGCTAGTTTAACAAATCCAGAGCAAGCACATGATTTTGTAGTACAAACTGGGATAGACATGCTTGCGCCTGCCGTTGGGAATATTCATGGTATGTTATCGAGCGGTCATAATCCTCGTTTATCTATTTCACGTATAAAAGAAATATCTACAAGTACTGGTGTACCACTTGTATTGCATGGAGGTTCTGGTATTTCAAATGAAGATTTTATCGCTGCTATTGATGCTGGTATATCTATAATTCATATCAATACTGAACTTCGTGTAGCTTATACAAAAGGTTTATCTCTTGCACTGCAAGAACACCCTGAAGAGATTGCTCCATATAAGTATTTTAAAAATGCCATGCAAGCTATGCAAAAAGTCGTAGAAGACCGTCTTCGATTGTTCAATAAACTATAAAAGAAGGGATTTCTTTGACTTTTTTACCAAGATAGATATAATAGCAATTCATGATTTCATTGGCTGTACAAAAGCGTGAAAAGACCGACACAATTGCGTCTCTTATAAATAAGGGCCGTATTCCTGCTGTATTTTATGGACGCAAAGAACCTTCTACAACAATTTCAGTATCTCTTATAGATTTTAAAAAGGCTTGGAAACAAGCTGGAGAATCAAGTATTATTGTACTTAAAGGCGACGGAGTAGATGATGTAGAGGCGCTTATTCACGATGTTGACGTACATCCAGTAACGAGTGTTCCTCGTCACGCTGACTTTTATGCCATTGAAAAAGGTAAAAAAGTACGTGTTGAACTTCCTATTGAATTTGTTGGTGTATCAAACGCTATTAAGAGTCTTGGTGGTACCCTTGTAAAGGTTTTACATAGTCTTGAAATTGAAGCTTTTCCAAAAGATCTTCCACACTCATGTACTGTTGATATTTCTGCTCTTGAGACTATTGGAAGTACTATTTCTGCAAAAGACATCTCACTTCCTACAGGCGTAACTCTTCTTACTAAAGGTGATGATATTGTAGTGTCTGTTTCTGAACCTATGAAAGAGCTTGTTGAAGATGTTGTAGTAGATCTCAGTCAAATTGAGGTTGAAAAGAAAGGTAAACAAGAAGAAGCTCCTGTTGCTGATGCTGAAGCCCCTGCCTCAGACAAACCTGCTAAATAGCAATAGCCTCTCATACGAAATTTAGGTATAATAACTCCAATGAACATGAGGAGTTTTTTTATTGTAGGGTTTTTGTTGTTACCTTTGGGTATTTTTGCACAAACAACACAAATCACAGCCGAACGAGAAGCTCTTCTTCGTGCTGAACTCAATCAAGTCCTTGCAGAAATAGAAGTTCAGAAGGGTATTTTGTCGCAGAAACAAGCAGAAGGAGCTTCTATAGAACGTGACCTTGCGATTATAGATGCTCAAATTTCTGAAGCTAAATTGAAAATTAGAGCTCGTGAGATCGCTATTCAGCGTCTTGGTAAAGATATTACAACAAAGACCAATCATATTAATACTTTAAGTGAACAAGTAGATGAGGGAAGAGCATCTCTTAGACAGTTGGTTAAAAAGACATATTATCTCGATGACTATACGCTAACTGAGGTGGTGCTCAGCAATAAAGATATTTCAAGTTTTTTTGAAGATGTTGATTCTTATTTTTTTATAAATCAAGCTCTCAATACATCTCTTGATAATTTAAAAGAAGTTAAAACAAATACAGAAGTAGAACGTACAACACTTGATAAAAAACGTTCTCAAGAAATGGATGCAAAGATTGCTATTGAAGCAGAAAAAAGAGTGATTGAACGTGCAGAAGCCGAGAAAAAGCGTCTTCTTGGTTTATCAAAACAAGAACAGCAAAACTATAGAAATCAAATTAGCACTCGAGAACAAAGAGTAGCTGCAATACGGAGTGCATTGTTCGGTTTGCGTGATAGTGCGGCTATTCCTTTCGGTAAGGCTTTAGAATATGCCACCCTTGCAGGACAAAAAACGGGAGTACGACCAGCATTTATTCTTGGTATTTTGACTCAAGAAAGTGATCTTGGTAAGAATATTGGTACTTGTAATCGTCTAGGAGATCCTCCGTCAAAGAGTTGGCGAGAAATTATGCCTGGACCTGCTGATAAAGCGGCAGGAAGATCGTCGCGTGATGATCAGAGTGTTTTTGTTCAAATTACCACAGCCCTTGGTCTTGATCCTGATTCAACACCGCTTTCATGTCCTATTGGAAAGGGTTGGGGTGGTGCCATGGGACCATCACAGTTCATACCAACAACATGGAAGGCTTATTCAAATAGAATTGCTAATGCTGTTGGAGCTGTTACTGCTAGTCCTTGGAATCCACAGCACGCGATTATGGCCACAGCTTTATATGTAGCTGACTTGGGCGCGGCAGGAGGAGGATACAATGCAGAACGTACTGCGGCGCTTAAGTATTATGCTGGTGGTAATTGGAATAAACCACAAAACGCTTTTTATGGTAATCAGGTTATGCAAAAAACTCAAAATATTCAAGAAAATATGATAGATTTGCTACAGGGTGTATAATATCTCGCATTATGAATACTATAAAAAATAATATATCAAAATTTTGGTTGCAGTATGTTGTCGGGATTATTACTGTAGTGATAATCGCGATTATGTTTTATAACAACATAAAAAACGACATGTCATATGTTGTGTCTGATACTCAAGCTACAACAACGGCATCTTCGACCATTCCTGTAGTTGCAACATCTTCTCCTGTTGTACCACGTCCAACTTCTACAACATATACCAACAAATTAGACGGATACCAGATAGTTTTTCCTGTAGGATTTACTCTTCGTGAAGGCGTATCACACGGAGCACTTACTGGTTTGCGTACCGAAGCTTCTATTGTTACTTATCCAGAATCATATAGATCAGCTACAACACTTTTAAGTACTGATATTCTAATAAGTGTATCTTCTACAACATGTTCTACATGGATAGATGGTCAAAATAAATTACATACAGCAAAGACAGAAACACGCAACGGTATTACTTTTGAAGTACGTAACTCTGTCCAAATGGCCACAGGAAATTTTTGGTATGACAAAGAGTTTAGTACCACTAGGAATAATATGTGTTATCGAATTATGTATCATGAATATGGTACTAATCCTGCTGTAACATATTCTGAAAAGACTCAAATAGATGCTATTACTGCAAAGAACGAAGCTGCTCGAAAGACTATGTTGCAAGTGTTTGATCGTATTATCACTACTTTTAAGTTTATATAAATATAC
>CAYTZA010000013.1:0-14874 GCA_964442365.1 uncultured Candidatus Saccharibacteria bacterium
GTTCGCTCTTACCACCTGAGCTACGTCGGCTTTTAATAAGTCAATTAATGCCAAAGTTTTGTATTTCAAATAGGAACTCCTTCTGACACCTATTCTAAATACACCATAATATTCTTCATGATTACTATATACCTTCTTTTGATGAACCTTCATGAAAAATGTCCTAGCAAACTGACTTCGCGGTAAGTCTAGCAAATTTGACCAAAATTTCAAAATTTTATCTTCTCGTAATCTATGAATATAATTTATCGATACTTGTCCATAAATATCTGCCTTAGAAACCTTCATGATATCTATTAGCCAGGTATATAAAAACTTAATCATGACCGGATCAGAATTGACTAACAAAAAACCCGAAGTTGATAGTGCTTTACTTCCCTCTGCCCAATAAAGTGCTATACCGATTATTAAAATGTCTCTCATCGTAACGTCACCAACTAACGACACAGCTTCATCAGTTGCCGATCTAATTGATTCAACTTTTTTTCTATGATTAGCTTCTGCGCCCATAATACGACCACGATGACCTCCCTCAATGAGCCTTATCTTCAATAACTTTTTTTGCTTTTCTGAGAGCTTAATATCCCTACACCAAAAGGACGCCGTACTCTTTGATACGCCAAGTTTTTCCATTATCTGCTTCAAACTTGCCCCACTTTTACGCAAATTCTCTGCTTCTAATTTTAATTGATACTTAGCCATAGGTACATATTATACTATGTCTTTGGTACAGTACACATTGCACAAATTCCTCGATTATGGCAGAATAGTGTTTAACAGATAGATAGAGACATTACACCGCGGGGTAGAGCAGCGGTAGCTCGTCAGGCTCATAACCTGAAGATCGTCGGTTCGATTCCGACCCCCGCAACAAAGTCAGACTGGTTAGTGAGAAATGTCTCATTTAACCTGAATATAGGGGACAGAATAGCGGTTCCAAATGTACCGGATGATTTTTGGTATGTAACCCCCTGTGGTAGCACCAATTTTTGTAGTTTCTGCTTCTGTATAAAATCCATTCCTTCCCATTGATTTGCCACATTCCCTATCAATTTTATTGCATGAGTAATAGCAATCTCCATATCGAATTCTTCTATCTGAGCTTCGTTCTTCGATATATTCAAACTAGTAATCTGATTTTCAATAACATCCTTCATTTCTCTATATTCTTCTTTAGAAATTTCCCTGTTTATTCTCATTTCCATCATCTCTTTTTTACGCTCTTCAAGCTTGGAAAGATTCCTTTGATAATGATCTTTTTCCTGTCTTGCAAGAAGGTGTTGATTTTTATATGTATCAACGACAATCTTTTCAAAAAGCCTGAGAAACTTTGTCTGCGGAGTTATATCATGTAAGAATTTAAAAAACAAATCCTCAAGAATATCTTTTGCAACCGTATGTCCAAAATGTTGGCATTGTTTATTATGACAATGATATGAAGCATATCTTTTATTCCTACCCTTACTCCACGAAGCAGTATAATACTGTCCGCATTCACATAATATAAACCTTCTGAGCGGAAAATCTGGATTAACTGATAGACGTGATGCTGTTGCACTGTTTGATAAATTGTTTTTAACCATTCTTATCTGATTAAACTCATCTATCGTAATCATCGGCTCATGCAACCCGTGATATTCTTCTTTGGTCCAAGGATCAACTATAATCCCGGCATAAAACTTATCAGTCAAAATCACTTCCCACAGCTGTTTCCTCATAGGCTTTCCCGTTCGTGTCTTAAGTCCCCACTTATTACTTTCTTGGGTAAGCGAAGTTATAGTGTGTCCACCAGCTTTATACAACTTCAACCCCTTCTGAATTAAATAAAACCTTTCTTCATCAGGCACATCTGGTAAAGACTTCCTTCTGTCTCTCATCTTCTTCGAGTTGGTATACCCTATTGGTGGAGACCAACACCAGATTCCCTCTCTTAACCGTGACTGCATTCCTCCTGTACATCTTTGTTTACGCACTTCATTCTCAAATTCAGCATAGCCAGCAAGAAAGGTTTCCATAAGCTTGCCTATATGATCTTGTGTAATTGGCTCAGTAACAGATTGAAGTACTACTCCGTATTGAGTTAGTTTGGCTCTTACGGCAAAATGGTCGGTTGTATTTCTTGCAAAGCGATCAATTTTCCAAACAATAAAGGACTCAAGATTACCCGAATTTATCCTACAATATTCCAGTGCCTTCAAAAATTCTGTACGATTCGCAGCGGTTGCTGATTCCCCTTTTTCAATATACGTTTTCACTACTTCAATATTATTCTTTTCTGCATACTCCAAACATGCTCTCTCTTGATTATCGAGACTCGTACCTTGTACTTGTTCATTCGAGGATACTCGAACATAAATAATTCCTTTCTTCATGGTTTTAATTGCAAAAGTGGGGTAACAGTGAATGCCTCAAGTTGCTACACAAGAGACTCTGTTACCCCGCTTTTGAACTCGATATATAAATAAAAAGCACTCATAAGTATCTTGTGTAGCACAATCATTATACCATGTTTTGAATAGGTTTGTTTTATAAATTGTGAACATTTTATGATCTGTGTTTGTTTTTAATAATCATCTCCAGCGTAAGTTCCGCAAAAGCTTGCAGTACATCCCTAATCTTAATGATCTCTCCATCACTTAACTCTTTTATAGTCGAGTCATCAAGATATTCTTTACATTGGGAGACGGTAAGCATAGTCATTATGAATCAATTATTTCATCGTCTTTATTCTCGTTATTTGAAAATGAGTCAGCATAATTAGTAAGTTCTATGAGTGTGTAGTTAGCCATCATGCTAGATATTGATTTTTGTGTGCGAAATGTTTCAATATATTTGGATATATTTTCAGCTACCAAGTAATAGACACCCGGAATAGGCAAGCCTTTGTGCTTATATTTTTCACGAATAATTGATACTCTCCATATTTCATAATCCTTTTTTTCTGTACTATCTATAAAATACTTATCCATTTCTTTACGGTTCCACATTATTATTGGTATAGGCAACATTAAGTCGTCTCCCATATTTAGACTTTTCTCTACTCTGCTTAATCTAGAATCATTTTTACCCATATTATTTGTATTTCTTACGCTCCAAAACCACTCGTTCGACCTCAACAAGACGTTCTTCAATAGTAGAAACCTCAAATGCTTTTATGAGATGACCAGCTAGATACCCAATACAATTGGCCACACGAAGCTCTATAGTCCCAGCTCTCACGTCGTTTATCGTAGATACAAGAAGAGATGTGATGTTCTTGGTGTTTTCAATGTGCACGGGCGGCAAAGACTCGTAATTCCTTCTTATAGCCAGACCGCCTTTCTGGACCGCCATAGCTCTTTCCTTCTTTGTCTTTGGATTATGAGTAAAACAGTAGTCGGACTTCTTCATAGAATTGGCTTCACACTGCTCATTATTCTGTTTTGTATGTTTACATTTCATAAGTTTCGCTTATGGGTGTACCCCCATTATTTACATCCTCACTTTGTACCGATGCACCGACACGAATTGAGCCTGCAGATAAACACTCATCCGTAAATTCAGCCAGCTTATCGACCTTTGTATTTGCAGGTGCCTCAATATCTATCGGCGCATCGGTACTATGTGCTATTTGATTCGGTTGGATAGATACATGATTACCAGTTAGTGGATCATAAATATTTTCAACACTTTCCGTAGGATTATCGGCGGCAAGATCATTTATTGATGGCAGAAAACTATCACTTGGAAGCTCCTTGTCCTCAACCTTGTATTCTGCCCCCTTTGATCCCCTACTTTCTTCAACAACTGTCAAATACCCTTTTTTACTCGCAGGTTTCATCCATTTTGCAACCGTATCGCGATCCCATCCTAGTCTTTTAGATAATTGAGTAATCGTAAATGTTTCGTCCTTATCGTCACTTTCGGCGATAAGCTCTCGTGCTATTTCTATTACTTCAACAGTTTTTTCAGGTAATTCGTATATTGATTTTGAAAGCGATTCCTCGACAATAATTTTTGCAATATATGCATCTGCTATTATTGCTCGAATGTATTTCTGTCCATTTAATTCGATTATTTCCCGTTGTTTTTGGTGCAGGAAAGCCACCGTCTCAACTATGGCAAGAAAGTGTCCATAATCTCGTCTGGTCCTAATAATATTTTGAGGGAAGTATTTTCTAAAACTCCTTACATAAGGAATATGAACCGGTATTTGTTCCAAAACTAACTGCGCATGACGCCACGGTTTTAGCTCATTATCACTAATTGATTTTGTTCCTAGATATCTAGAATCTACAGACTCATATACTCGACTCGTTTGTTCGGAACTCTGATCAGGAAACATCGAGATATTTCTAGTGTCATTTTCTGCATGAATAAAGGAAGCGGTGGTTGTAGTGACAAAGCCAGTTGGTCCTTCCTTTTCAATTGTTTGAGCTTCAAACTGCCCAGTTTCAGGATTCTTCACAGTGACTTGAATCTTCAATTTACCTTCGGACTGCAAGGTTCTGATTGCATAATCTGATCGTTCACCGCCATGTTTTTCGAATATAACAATAATCTTGTTTTTGAAATGATCCTCGGGGCAATAGTAGAAACTCTGCGGAGTGGCATCAGTGAGATCGATATATGCCGACTTTGGGAACATCTTTATGGTGGTAAGTAATGTGTATGATTTACCGGAAGAGCTATCGCCTTTTACCGTTGCCGATAACGGGTGTTTTAATTTCCGTGAGGTAAATATTATGTAATGAAGAAGAATGTTTTTTTCTTCTCCCACTACCCCAAGCTTTTTCACCATTTCCAAAATATCATAAAGTAATGTCGGGGACTTCAATATACATTCACCTTTATTTATTTCATCATCCGTAAGAGGCGGCTCGGCCTCAAGTAACTCAGCCTTCTTTTTCTTCGCTTCTATCTTCGCTTGTACGCTAGTCCTCATTTTCCTGAAATCTTTAATGATGGAATCTACAACCTTACCCTTCAAGTCAAATTTTTCTTTTATCTTATTCTGAATGTATATTTCCGCTTCACCTAACCCCACATCAGACGCAAGTAACTCTAGTAGAGGCGTGATAGCTTTGAATATGGACTCCTTAGGAGTATCTATTGGCACTTTATCGAGAATATTATGATATCGAATCAGAGATTCTTCAGATGCAGACAACGGGTATTTATCCGCAGCAGCTTTGGCGGCCGTGGTCGTATCTCCGTCATGGTTCAGTAGCGCAAATGCTCTAAATTTTGAATATCCAGTCCCTTTTTTCTTTCCATGTGGTCCAATAAATGGGTGTGCGTTAGTTGAAAATACGTACAGTATATCCCTGTCTTTATAGTTTGTGGTCGCTGAAATTCCATCATCCTTGCCTTTCCCTGGTCTCGCCCATCCATCTGCATATACTTCTACCCACCCGTATGGCTCAAGTATTTCCTTCCACGTAGCTTGTTTATTGAACCTGTCTCCTGGACGATCACTAGACGCGGTATCTTTTGGCCTCCATTCATATTCTGTTACCGGTTCATCCTCGATTTCGTCAAATACCCGCAAGACATCGATAAGTTCTTCATGCATTTCATCCGTAATGAGTGGGAGGTTAAGCAAGCTCCCTTGAACGGTTGTATATCCAGCAGACGGGGGAATGAGTGCGTATCCTCCCTCGGCTTTTGTCTCTGAAGTTGTCACAATCTTTTCTTTCTTTTCTTCCCCACTCCATTCAAGTCGTCGAGCTAACTTATCAGTTGGCTGTGGTGTTTGAGTTCTGTAATGCAGATGCGTGCCCTTGTTGCGAGTATGATTTCTGTGGCAGGTATCAACAATTTTTCTTTGATCATCAGAAAGTTTTGCATACCAAAGACCATATAGTCCTTCATGATGTTTTTCATCGAAATCCAATGTGACAAGATTACCTGATACTTTGCCCCCAGCTACTCCCCACGATGTAACGCCTGCCTTGATCCATGTCTCCACTTCTTCTTGTGTTGCTATAACTTTTTCTAGATTATGCGTTTTTCCTAGTATCCAATGTGGATTCTTTTTTCCTTCAGCTATCGGAATAATTGATAAACCCGATATGACTAATGCGCGAATGTAATTATTGTGATTCTCTATTTTTGTGTTTTTGTTTTCCATTGCGGTCGTGTTTCCAGTTAGAGTTCCGGTGCCGACCGCAAAGTCTTCCACCGAAACTCAAATCGAAAACAAAGATTAATTTATAATGGACCTAATAACTAAACAGCTATTACTGATCTAGTCTTTCATGTACGGCAAAAGAACCCCAAACCCTTTGATGAAGAATGAGGGACAAAAAATGGCCACGTTAAAGCCTAGAATAAAATAACGGAGCTAATAGTGAGAGGGTCTAAAGGTTCCGCGTTTGTTTAATAAGAAATTTATCGCTAATCCTATAGTTTCCATTCGCGCTCAACACAACCACCTCGCTCAATATTCCACATTGCTTTTGAAATTGTTCGTTTATTCTTTTTCGTATATCACTTATTTTATTGGATATAGTACCAATACTTGTAGCCAGTTTAGATGCAGAAAGCTCGCCTTTGTCCGCAAGTAACATAATCATTTTAAGAGTCATTTTTCCCTCCCCTCTATGCAAAAGGCCATACCGATTATTTCTATCACCCTCTTTATAAAAACCGTAATCTGGCTCTGCGTAAATTATTATTCTTTCTTTTAATAAACCATCCGTCTTTATGTAATCGTTCAGGTATTCTACTAGTTCCTTTGGGTATGTATTGAATTTCGCATACCACCTGCGTAAAGACATTTTATCTAATCTCTCAAGCGCATAAAAGAACTTTAAATCTTTTATTAGATTATTACTTTCTAAATCTTTATAAAATACTTTTACAAAATCTTGTATTTCAAAAGATCCCATTTCATCACTTAGGTAAACTTGAACAGATCTAAAATCATCTTTTCCTTTAACTTTCTTAATGCAACTGAGTAAATGTTGCGCAAATTCTATTTCGTATTTTTTTCTATTTTCAATTATTTCTGGTGTCATGCTTGTATCGTCTAGAGAAAATTGGGCAGCAGAATGTTTTCCCCCATAGTCTATTCCATCATTTTCGATTTTCATATCAGCAATACTATGCCTAATTACCTTTTATTTCAAGCAATAGTGTTGTATGATTTCAATACAATTGAATAAGTAAGAAGTAGCCTAAATCAGCCGATGCTGACATGGTGAAAGTAGTCGTATAAGGCATAAAGAACCCATCATGGGGTCGCCTTATACGCCATATCGGGAAACCGGTATGAGAGACTTCGGTCTCTACCTGTGGTGGGCTTTTTGTGTATCCGAAAAGATTAACAAAATTATGGAAAACCAAAGATTCAAACTTCCAATTAAAGACCGCGTATTCTGGCTAAACTTCTTTCAATGTCTTGCCATATTTGTTGTGGCAACAGCCCTACTTGGGTTTATTGATTCAGACGAAGGTGGTTATTATAGTCTCTTAAACGGGTACCTAATAACGTCTTTTTTTGCAGTAATAATACTTTGTGGAAAAATAGCTGAAGATTTTGCTGACAGAAAAAAGAAGTGACGGGAATTATAAATCAAACAAATTTTATGAAAAAAATTATCCTAATTTCTTCAATATTTCCACTTATTTTAATATACTTAATCAGTATACCTAAAGTTACTTTGGGACAAACTTTTAAATCTGAGGCAGAAATTGATGCCTACTATGATGCCCAATTAAAGCAAGCTGAACAGGCGACTGCTCAAAAAAATCAAGCCGTACAGGATCAGCTTGATTTAAATCTCAAAAATTTAGACCGACAATATGAAATAGAAAAAGAAAAAGTTCTTAGGGAAGTATGGGGGAAAGACTATGAATGGTACATCTCACTTTTACCTGAAAGCAATCCAAACCCTGAACAGATAGTAGACAAATATCTGTATCCAAGCATTCCAAGGGCCGTAGGACTAAATTTCATAAAAAATATCTCAGTTATAAACTCTGATCTAGGAAAAAAAGTACTTGAAATATATAATAAAAGACCATCCGCAGAATCCATGGTTACACCTAAACCGATATCTACGCCTACGCAAAAAATACCCTCTCCTTCTGAAATGTTTAGTTACATAGATTCTATCGAAAATCCGTACGAAGCTCTTACAGATATAGAGAATATAAAGGATAAAAATCCTACTATGTATAAAGAGGTGCTGAAGATAGCAGAAACAAAATATTTTACAGGAAAGACAGATCCGGAAGCCATGTTCGTCTACATGGATTCCCTACCAGAAAAAGAGGCCGTCAAGATGAGTAACAAAATGATGATATATAATCCCACTCTCCAAGGCGCGGTAAATGATATGGGAAAAATCAAATACCCCGACGGGAAGTTTAATGACGATGGTACAATAAAGACCCCAGCGCCAATCTCGACTCCAACCAGTGAACCATATACCCAACATTCTCTCTTGCCCGAAAAAACAGTATCCGAAATACAGACTAAATCTGAAAGTTCAACTTTTATTCAAAAAGTATCGGGATTTTTTAAGAAGCTGATGTTTTGGAAATAACTATGTTTACAAATCGATATGGAAACCTTTTTTAGTAATAGTTTATTTGCTTACAGCACATCATTTTCTACAGCGATTATTGCCACTATTCTGATCTTCTTTTTGATATATCGGAACGATTTAAAATCGATACCGGTAAGGACAGCGTCGATAGTGTTCTTCTCTATGCTAGGCACCGTCTGCATCTCCGTCCTTATCCAAAGGTTTATTGATAATTATGTAGATAACAATAGTACTCTGTATTTTTCATGGGCACTTCTAGAGGAAATGGTAAAACTTATTCCTGTTTACATAATCATTGCAAAAGGAAACTTTTTAAAGTGGAGTGAAATAATAACCTATTCAGTAATTGCCGCCTTGGGTTTTGCGACGTTTGAAAATACTCTATATATTGTTGGTCCATTAATCAATACTGGTAATGTGCTTGAATCAGCCATGTCGGCTGGCACGAGAAGTGTAGGGGCAACACTGGTACACATTATTAGTAGTTCCATTCTTGCATCACTAATAGCTCTATCACTAAACAAAAGTAAAAAATATCTATGGATTGCAATAGGATTAATATCGGCTATTTCTTTCCATGAATTATGGAATTTATCTACACTAAATAATCCTGATACTTATTTTAATATAATACTATTACTATGGTTAATATTTGTCATATACTTATTCATTATTGAAAAAATCGTAGGAATACTTGATAAGAGAAAATACAGTTGGAAATCTGTTTTTAAAAAATCTGGAGGGCTTATAGTAATGATTATTTTAAGTGCTTCTTTTATGTATGCGGTCCAACAGACTGTTTCTAAATATACAGAGACAGACATTGATTTTTGGAAAAAAGAGCTCAATGCAATAGAATCAGCGCAGATGTCGTGGAAAAGTGTCGATAATCCTAAATACAAAGATGAGATTGATAAAATAAATGCTATGTACAATGAGACTATAGAAAATACTAGGTCTACCCTAGATATTATGCTAGCTAATGGTAATTTACCTCAAGATAAATCCAAACTTTACGAGCAACATATCTTAAAATCAAATGAGATTAGAGACCTGAGCAATAAAATAAGCGCGGGTATTGATAAAGATTATTGGGTAAATGAATTAAGTTCAATTAAGGCGGATCAGGCATCGTGGAAAAAGACGGTTAGTACAAAATACAAAAAGGAACTTGATCAGATTGATATTCTTTATAATGGCGCAATAGACATTATTGAATCTGCTCTAAGTACGACATCGCTTGACTACCTATCCCAAAGACAATCAGATCTCTATAAACAACATACGGAAAGAGCGGACGAAATAAAACTTTTTGCAATTAAACTAAATTCGAACTTTAATAAAGACTACTGGATACATGAACTGAACGGTATAGAATCAGTCCAATCATCGTGGAAACCATCAAATAGTCCATCCTACATAAAAAATAAAGAAGATGTAGACAGGATAAATGTACTAATAAAGTTAATTACCGCAAATATTAAATCCAATATATATTTAATATCAAATAATGAGAATACTGATCAGGTAAAAATGGTTGCTAAACACAAACAATTGTTCGATGAGTTTAATAGTTTGACAAATAAGGTAAATTCCAACCAATAAAACTCAACAACATGGCTGACACTAGTAAATTATTTGAAATCTATACCGAACAACAGGTTAATTCAATCCTTAATCGTGCTATCAAATTAGCCCAGGAAAACCCAAAACTGAATTGGTTAGATATTCAGAAAGCATTCAGCACCGGATATGGGCCCGCATGCATTATTCAGGATTGGTTAAGTGATGAATACCTGACTCAACCTAGAGTATCAAAACATTGGATAAGATGCGGTAAGATTTATGTTTTAAATAACTCCAATCTTACTCTTTTTGGAATGACGGAACGATTAAAGACTGGCTGGAGATCTGCTCACGCAATCCTATTAGAGCTTCAGAAGAAAGGGCTGATTAGAATAAAGGATGATTTGTCATTTGTTCGTCTACGTCCAAGAGCAACAAAGAGTGGACTTATAAAGCAAGTGAAATCGATTGGAAAGAAATACCGTGGCAGATGTGAACCTGAGCTTTTGGCACGTAAGATGTACATAGATATCGAAACAGCAACTCAATTGTCTGAATATGGTAGGAGGAAACTAGGACTAACGAGGAAGTACATGGAAAGGTGCCGTGTAGTATCGTAGAGAAGGAGCTCCCTAATATTTATGACCTATTAAGATACATCCTCTAAATAACATAGTATTTAAAAAAGTACCTATACATTTTGAACAACTCCAGTTTTTTGTTTAATTGGTTTGGAAGACTGCTTTCCTTGTTTTTTTGCATCTTCTTCTGTTTTTCTTTCTATAAATACTGCCTTCTTGTCTGTAATAGAAACACAAAAATCCATTTTTAACTCCTGAAGGAACTGCATACCTAATAAGCAATCCTCTGCTGTATCAGATAGAGATATGATCCCAAAGATTTCTCTATCAGCAAATCTAATTTTTCCAACACATTGAAGATTCTTAACTCTACTTCCGTCTGCTAATATTGACCATGAAACACCCCATAATCTTAAATTACAAGCTATTCCAATAGAGAGAGGGATTTGGAGAAATCCAGTAAAACCAGTATCGACTATCGCAGAAACACTCTTACCTTCATTTAGTCCCAACACCTCCACAGTAACTTCTGGGGAATAATTAGTAGTTACCGGATATTCAAGTTTAGAATGTTCCGACATATTGTCTAGTAAGGTTAACTTTCAATAACCCTATGATATAAAAGATTCTATTGGGGTAAGTTAACGAAGTATAATTATATAAATCTATTTGATTATTGCTAGCTATCAGTTTCCCTGATAAAGGTTCTATAACAGCATACCAATTTTCTGGTATGTATTCTTTTATAAAATCACGGTTGTCCTTATAAAGTTTAGACCCTACTTTATTTACCACATCAAGATTACTTGTATCCTTTTCCAGCACTTCTCCTATAAGCTGTATTTCCTTAATGCCGTCAATTATATCAAATTGTTTTGAATCTGTACCCATAATAATGTCATTATATCACCGCGAATGAATAAAACAATCTCCTACTTTATTTGTAACTTAGCATGAATAGCACCTAACAATTCCTCACTTGTTGGCAATTTATGATTACGAAAGGTCAATAATGGAATACCAGCTTCGCTAAGATGATGTTTAACCTCATCATCCCTTTTTATCTTGTCTGGATTATTATGAGAGTCACCATTCAACTCAATTGCCAGTGCTGGTTGCCATGTTTTCGAGTCAAATAGGGCAAAATCCACGGACCAACGGCTTACATGACCCACAGCGTATTTCTTATCCCCTTTCCACCTAATCGGATCAATAAGCTTCTCAAGATGAACCTGTGGCATTATAAGGTACTCTGGTCCAACAGCTTTGGTTAGCAGATCAAACAGAGCCAGCTCGTTACTGTTCATAAGTGGTCCCTGTTTTTGAAATGTTGGGTCTGTGCTCATCATAATATATTTTATCAATTAAATAGCATCGAAATATACTGCTCCTAAGACAGGAGGTTGACTTCAAACAACTTTTCGGTAATTCTGCGAATCCCAATAATGATCACACTCTGATAGTTTAACGCATCCACTGGTAGCTCGAGTGTTTTCCAACAATGAGATATTTCATGTCTATAGTTTTTCAAGAATGACTTTAGACCCTGTATCTCTGTATTTAAATCATCCTTTATTTCTGATTTTGCATCTATCGTCGACAAGATCTCCTCAAATGTTTTCTTCAATCCATCCTGATCCCTTAGTAAGGTTCCTACGCTTTTTTCATTCTCTTTGACCATTTCTACTTCAACCAAAGGGATCCCTATGTTTGGTGAAATAAGATATATCCATTTTTCGAGAGCTTTGTACGCAGGGGTAACAATGAAACTAAAATCTTCATACGCACTTATATTACCTTTTAACTGCTCATAAAGTTTTGTGGAATCATCTAAAAAATCTATGATTTGCGAATCATTTTTTTGTAAATATTGTGTCGTTATTATGCCCAACTGCATAAGTAACGGATGATCTGATTTGCGTATATTTTTTACTTTGGCCATATTGGTAATAAACGAAACTTTTGAGATAGTTTATATTTGTGAACTAATTATCTTATCTTAATTTACTTAGTTCAGTCCTTTTCTTTGAAGACAAGTGTTGTAGTAGGTCTCGTAATTCGCAGTATAGTAATACCCTTCTTTACAATCATAAGTACAGATATCTTTATACTGACTTTTTGCTGATAGCTTTGCCTCATCGACGCAATACATCTTGTTTAATCTATCCCACGCCTCCCTATCCCTTTGTTCTTGTTCTATTTTTTGCTTCGCATTCAAATCGGTAAGCTGTTGTCTTTCGATCGAATTTTGCTTACTAACCTGACTAAAGTAATAAAATCCTCCCAAAATAACACATCCAATTAATATAGTTGTTGATAAAGACAATTTGTTGAACTTTTCCATGTTGAAATTATAGACCTATATGCCTTTTTGTTCAAATGCTGACTTACGATACTTACAATATTTTACCTTAACTGTATACCTATCACTAATTCACTCATCCCATAAATACAGCCGACTATTTGGTTCCAATCCTGTCCTACCTGTGCAACAAGTATTTAGATCATCATTACAAATTCAGATAACCTCTAATATCTTTCACCGTAATTTTTCAGTCATTACAAATTATATATAATAAAACTCCTCAAACACCTTTCTATACATATTGATCACATTTTTAGCCTCGTGATGATTGAGAGTGAAACTGGATCCTTCATGAGCAATCTGATTTCTCACTTTATGGGCCTCCCATGCCTCATCTAGAGACTTCATGTCCCCTTTTGCAACTCTTTTTAGCTTTTCACCGATACTATCTCCCCTATAACCCATCTTAGTCAGCAAATCTTCTAGGATAATATCCGCTTCGATAATAGCCTGTTTCCAATCATTTGGATTATCCGAAGCAATATGAGTAACGGCATTTTGCCATCGATGCGCCATTACATTATCACCAGTTTTTACAGTTTCAAATCCTTCTTCAACTTTTGCATCATAGATCTCTTCTTCCTTCAATCTAATTTTCTTTAATTTTTCAACACAATAAATAATTCCAAAAAAGAAAAATATAGATAAGGGAAAAGATAGACCGACCAAAATACCAAAAAGAGACTTCAAAGTCGATGCAAGACTGGGAAATAGACCGACAACCCAATCAAAAACTGAAACCAGCCACGATGAGGCATCTGGTAAAGGAGAAACGTAACGACCCGAATCGATATCCATTTCACTATTATAGCGCAGGTTGGGGGTTGGGGGCTAGAGATTAGGGTATAGGGATTAGAGAGTTAGGGTGGAGAAATGCGCTTCCCTAATCCCTAAAACCTAGTCCCTAGTTCTCCCCTAGCCTTTAACACTCTCCCATAAATTCTTTGCCAGCATCGAACAATACTTGTTCCTCACCGTGTCTAGCAGTGAGCTGGAGACCCACGGGTAGATCTACACCATCTTTTTTAGAAAATCCGCATGGAATAGAGATAGCAGGCATACCTGTAAGGTTTGCAGTAACTGTAAAGATGTCCTCTAGGTACATAGCAACAGGATCAGCTGTCTTCTCACCTATTTTGAAAGCTGGAGATGGAGCTGTCGGTGTAGCGATAATATCTACATGTTCAAAAGCTTTGATAAAATCATCGGTAATCATTCTTCTTACAGCATTGGCTCGATTGTAGTAAGCATCATAATAGCCAGAAGAAAGTACATAGGTACCGAGAAGAATCCTTCTTATAACCTCCCTTCCCAAGCCAGCCCTTCGAGATTCGAAGTAATCATCGATACCATCTTTACCATTTACATGAAGACCGTATCTCATACCATCGAAGCGCGCCATATTGGCAGAGACTTCGGCAGGCATAACAACGTAATAAACCATGAGAGCATAAGAAATATTTGGCAAAGAGATCTCTTTTATTTCATAACCCATACTCTTGTAAGTCTCCAGAGATTTTTCGAAAGCCGAGAGAACGTCTTTGTTAATCCCATCACCTGTAAGAAAATGTCTTGGCACACCTATAACAGGCTTGGCTTTTATCTTCTTTTCTTTGTAGGTATCAATATCGATAGTTGTTCCATCTTTTTCATCTTTACCTGCAATCGCCTTGTAAACAATCTCAGCATCAGACACTGTCTTTGCAATTGGTCCAATCTGATCCAATGAAGAACCCATTGCCATTACTCCGTATCTCGAAACTCGACCATAAGTCGGCTTAAGTCCAACTACTCCACAAAAACTAGCAGGCTGTCTTATAGATCC
>CAYTZA010000014.1:0-14515 GCA_964442365.1 uncultured Candidatus Saccharibacteria bacterium
GATTTGACTTTATTAGGTTTTTTCTGCTAATATAACCGGTACGCATTTTTGCGCTGTTTTCTTTGTTTTGCGGCACATCTCCGCTCTTTGACAAAAGAAATCAGAAATTATTAGAATAATTTTTGTTAGTTGGTGGCATTGAGCTAACGTTCTCGCGCGTTCAATGCCCTCAATTACTTAATATATAAACGAATTTAATACTATGGCAGAAGCAGCAGTATTTGATCGTTCAAAGCCACACGTAAACGTTGGTACTATCGGTCACGTTGACCACGGTAAGACTACGCTTACAGCAGCTATTTTGAACGTCCTTCACCTTGCTGGACAGCAGGTAAAGCTTAAGGCGGTAGGTGATATCGACTCAGCCCCAGAAGAAAAGGCTCGAGGTATTACTATCTCTCTTTCTCACAATGAATATTCAACAGCCAATCGTCACTATGCTCATATTGACGCCCCTGGTCACGCTGACTATATCAAGAACATGATTACTGGTGCCGCTCAAATGGACGGTGCTATTCTCGTGGTAGCAGCAACTGACGGTGTTATGCCACAGACTCGTGAACACATTCTTCTTGCAAAACAAGTTGGTGTACCTAAGATTGTGGTATTTCTTAACAAGGTAGACATGGTTCCTGATGCAGATCTTATTGATCTAGTTGAGGAAGAGGTTCGTGAACTTCTTACAAAGCAGGGATTTGATGGTGCTAGTGCACCAGTTATCCGTGGTTCAGGACTTAAAGCTCTTGAAGCAAAGGATATCAACGATGAATGGGCTCAGAAAGTATTGAAACTCACTCAAACACTCGATGAGTACATTCCTGTACCAGTTCGTGAAACTGACAAGCCATTCCTTATGCCTGTTGAAGACATCTTCTCTATTGAAGGTCGTGGAACAGTGGTAACTGGCCGTATTGAGCGAGGTATTGTTAAGGTCGGTGAAGATATCGAAGTTGTCGGTTTGAAACCTACAGCTAAGACAACGGTTACTGGTATTGAAATGTTCAATAAACAGCTTAACGAAGGTATGGCTGGCGATAACGCTGGTATCCTTCTCCGAGGTCTTAAGAAAGAAGACATTCACCGTGGACAAGTTCTTGCAAAGCCAGGTTCAGTGACTCCACATGCAGAATTTGAAGCAGAAGTATACATCCTTAAAAAGGAAGAAGGTGGTCGTCACACTCCTTTCTTTACAGGTTACAAACCACAGTTCTATGTTCGTACTACGGACGTAACTGGTGAGGTAACTCTTAAAGAAGGCGTTGAAATGGTTATGCCAGGTGACACTACAACTTTCAAAGTAAAGCTTGTAGCTCCTGTAGCTCTTGAAGAAAAGACACGTTTTGCTATCCGAGAGGGAGGTAAAACAGTAGGTGCTGGAGTTGTTACTAAGATTGTCGCCTAAATAGCATATTATGACCGTGGCACATACAAAAAAATCTGAGAAAGTAGCGGTAAAAGAAGTGGCCCAGCGTCTTCGTATTCGTGTGCGAGCATATGAATACAAGATACTTGATGTGTCAGTTCGTCAGATCATGGATACTGCGCTTCGTTATGATGCACAGGTTGTTGGTCCAGTACCGCTTCCAACTGAAATAAAAAAGTACACGGTTAACCGTTCGTCTTTCATCTTCAAAAATGCGCGAGAACAATTTGAGATGAGGATTCACAAACGTGTTATTGATATTGTTAATCCTACAGGAAAAGTGATTGAGGCTCTCACTAATCTTAATCTTCCTTCAGGAGTCAATATCGACGTAAAAATGCTCTAGCTATTGTCATTCTCTTGTCTGTCTGATAGTGTGTACAACCTATCGGGCAGATTATGAGGGTGGAAATTATACGATGAAATTTATACTTGGAACAAAGCAGAATATGACGCAGGTCTTTACTGAACAGGGTGTAATACCGGCTACGGTTATTAGTACAGGACCTTCAGTAGTGACTCAGGTTAAAACAAAAGAAAACGATGGGTACGACGCTGTCCAGGTTGGTTTTGGTGTACGCAAAGAAAAAAATATAAATAAAGCTCAAAAGGGGCATTTTAAAACTCTTGGTAATTTTTCTGTAAGTAAAGAATTTAAGGTACTTGGTGAACACAAAGTTGGAGATACTATTACAGTTGAAGCCCTCAAAGAGGGTGATATTGTTGAAGTATCTGCTATTTCTAAAGGAAAGGGTTTCCAAGGTGTAGTAAAGAGACATGGTTTTGCCGGCGGTCCTCGTACTCACGGACAGAAACACTCAGAACGTGAACCGGGATCTATTGGAGGTGGTCTTCGTACTGGTACACGAAAAGGTAAGCGTATGGCAGGCCGTATGGGTGCTGATCGTATTACGGTTAGAAATCTTAAGATAGTAAAGATTGATGCCACAGAGAATCTTCTTGTGATTAGTGGCGCTATTCCTGGTCGTCGTGGAACACTTGTTGAAATCCGATCTAAATAATATACATCACCATGGAAGCAACAATTTACAATACAACAGGAGCTAAAGCAGGGTCAGTAACATTGCCAGAAAGTATATTCGGTCTTACTTGGAATGCTGACCTTGTGCATCAGGTCGCTGTTTCTATGCGTACTGCTGGTCGTACACATGTTGCCCATACAAAAGATCGTTCCGAAGTTCGTGGAGGAGGTAAAAAACCATGGCAACAGAAGGGTCTTGGACGCGCTCGTCACGGCTCAAGTCGTTCTCCTATTTGGGTAGGTGGAGGTGTTGCTCATGGTCCACGTAACGATAAGAATTTTGATCGTAAGATCAATAAAAAGATGAAAGCAAAAGCACTCTTTACTATCCTTTCTCGAAAGTTTCGTGATGGAGAAGTACTTTTTGTGGATTCTATTGCAATGAAAACACCAAAGACAAAAGACGCTATTTCAGCTCTTAATGGTCTTTCAACAGTAAAAGGTTTTGATAAATTAAAAACAAAACGTACAAACGCTGCAGTCCTTGCTCTTTCTTCAAAAGAAATGGCTGTAGAAAAAAGTTTCAATAATATTAAAAGAATCGAAATGGCTGAAGTTCGTAATCTTAACCCTCTTCAACTTTTGAACAATAAGTTTATTGTTTTTGTGAATCCTACAGAATCTATTAATCTTCTTCAGACAAAATTAAACTAATATGGCAATCTTTTCTAAAACAAAAAAAGAGGTTAAAACAAAAGAAGTTGTAGTTCCTAAAACACCAGGAGCATATCTTCAGAAGGATTTCTTAAAAGGAGTTCTTGTAAAACCTCGTATTACTGAAAAAGCAACCGTGCTCGCAGAAAAAAGTGGAGTGTATGTATTTGAAGTGGCAAAAGATTCTACAAAACCACTTATTTCAAAAGCTATCACTACTCTTTACGGAGTTGTACCGGTCAAAGTTTCTATTGTCTCTGTACCAGCACGATCAATCGTTGTTCGAGGAAAACTTGGAACACAGTCTGGTTTCAAAAAGGCCTATGTCTATCTTAAAAAAGGAGACAAAATACAATTTGCATAAATCATATGAAACACTATAAACCAACAAGTCCATCACGTCGTGGTATGACCACTATCCCGTACAGGGGAGTAATTACCGCTTCAGAGCCTCATAAAGCTCTTACCTTTGGACGTAAGCGTGCAGTAGGACGTAATAACACTGGACGTATTACTACTCGTCATAAAGGCTCAGGCCACAAACGTCTCTATCGAGAAATTGATTTTGTATTTAACAAAAAAGATATTCCTGCAAAAATTGTTAGTGTTGAATATGATCCAAACCGTACAGGTTTTATTTCTCTTGCTCAATATGCCGATGGTGAAAAGCGTTATGTACTTCTCCCTAAATCTTTGAAAGTAGGTGATACATTTTTAGTATCAGAAAAAGCAGAAGTTAAACCTGGTAATCGTCTTCCTCTTGGAAACATGCCTGTTGGTGCTTTTGTATACAATATTGAAATTAAACCACAAGGTGGTGGTAAGATTGCTCGTTCAGCAGGAAACTATGCTGAAGTGATCGCTCAAGACGACGGCATGACTCATATCAAAATGCCTTCTTCTGAAGTACGTAAACTTCCTGGTATTGCTTGGGCATCTGTCGGTGAAGTTTCAAATGAAGAAAATCGTCTCGTAAATATCGGTAAAGCTGGACGTAGTCGTTGGCTCGGTATTCGTCCAACAGTTCGTGGTACTGCCATGAACCCAGTGGATCACAAATACGGAGGAGGAGAAGGACGACAGGGCCGTGGTACTCGCCGTGCGATCTCTATATACGGTAAGCCTACAGGAAAGGGTCAGAAGTCACGTCGAGCAAAGAAATACTCAAACTCACTTATCGTATCTCGTCGAAAGGTTGGAAAGAAAAAGGAGACACTTTAGACATAAAGTAAGCGTTAGACACAAAAACCTCGATACTCTCGAGGTTTTTTGTTGTTTGATAGTATTGCATAAATACTATATATGTTGTATAGTATTTATGGACTGTTTCTTTTCATCTAACCCTTTTAAAAGGAGATGTTCGTAGTGTCACAGAAGAACTTGAATATGGATCAATGGCTTGGTCTTATCGAAAAGATGAGTGCTGATGGAGTACTTGTGGATCCTGTAAAGGCTCTTGTTTCTGCATCAGGTAAAACACACGCGGCCGTGAGTCTTACTCTCTACAAACTTCAGCGTCAAGGAAAGGTGATGATTCGTTCTGGTCAAAAGATTGGGAGAGGTTTCAGAATCGACTCTGTAGAGATTGTGAAGGGCTCTCCTCAACAAAGAGAGATCGTCGCAAAGATATTACCAGATCCCACTGTATTGATTCATCAACCCGTGAAACAGATGTCGTTGGCTGTGCTTGTGGATTACGACAACACAACGATTCGCTTCAGAAATTTCGGCGTATCAATCTCTTTTGCCAAACTACGGCAACATCTTTGTGGTATTGGGCGTCCAATATTCTGCGAAGCGTATCTGTCTCCAAGCGCCAGCAAGGCAAATGTGGTTACCAATCTGCGTAACAATGGCTTTACAGCTATTGCTTGTCCTTATGAAAGAAAAGATGTTGATTCCGTGGATAGCATGATTAAAGATACTGTTCGAAAATATGCCGAGTTCTCTTTGGTAAAGACCATCGTTATCGTAAGTGATGATGGTGATTTTTCTCACGATCCGGCACTGATTAATTTTGTTACGGATTTTGGTAAGACGTTTCTTGTCTTGAATCCGAGTCAGTTGATTGACGAGCTTCAAGGTGAAGATGAGGAAAAATTTCTTTCGTCATCACCGGGTGCTCTACAATGGCAAAGAATTGCAAAGATTGTTCTGAACTCGGAACAGCCCCAAGCTGAGGATTATCCGAAGGTTGAGTTTGTGGATAAGTGTTTCGGAGTATTGCGGAATGTAGCCACGGTACATGCGAAAAGGGGATACAAGGTCATCGAGAGCGCTATCTTGGATGAAGTCCTTCCTCAGTATAGGGGAGACTTTACTCTAAGAGATGTGAAAATGCTTCTCTCTGGTTTGATTGATGGCGGTATTCTTGAAAAGGTAATCAATCCACAAGGTACTATGACGTACTATGTGTTTCAGTCGAATTCGCCTACTACAACAGTGTCGAGTGGTTTGGCTATGCGATTACTGACAGGTGGAGTTGCAAAAAAAGTATAAAATAGTCTTTTAGTTTGACCTGCCCCGATTACGCTCGGGGCTTTCTTTTGGATAGGTATTTCGTTGTGTACGTATATATTGACATATTTATCAAAAAGTGTTAAGATGTAGTTTGTTCTGATGATCTTTTAAAACCATTTATCCGGCAAAGCCGGAAGGAGTCTGTTATGTCGAAATCTGTTCAAGAGGCTCAGTTTGTGAGCTTCATGTTCACAGGCTCGGGTGAGCACCTGCGTCTGAAGCATTTCCCGATCCAGTCACCTCGTGAAGAGGGTGATCAGGGTGCCAAAGTTCTGCACGGGTTCGAGCCGCTCTGGAACAACGAGAGGATGGTCTCGGCTGGTATCTTGGTGCGAGCACTTCGCAACAACAACTTCAAGCCGGCCATGGTCTACTGCACCAAAACACTTCGTAAGAGTGTTCAAAACCCTGAAGCCACATTCGATTGGTTCCAGGTGAAGGTGGTTTTCAAGAGCCTGGACTATATCGCTTCTGATCCAGCGGCGTCAGTGGAACTGTCTAATGAACAGATCAAAGAAGTTCGAACGCTCATGCGCCAGACTCACAGGTTTTCCCACGCTCGCTTCTACGAAGGGCCTGTGGCGAATATCGGGATCATCATGGTCGAGAGGACGGATCATGCTCCTCATCAGCAGATTACGGTTCGTGATGGTGTCATGTGTGTTGTGCCGATTAAAGGCCTCACGACTGAGGAGTTGCAACAGGATCTCGAAGATGGGGTTTCTACTGTGCCAATCGGCGCCAGGCTTCTGGCGGAACGCTTACTTGGTTCATCTCCGAGGGCGTAGTATCCCAGAATCTTTAAAAAACATGCCCCCAGCGTTAGCAACGCTGGGGGCTTTTCTTGTATAAAACCGCTCTAAAAAAGGTATTACGGTGTAGTTGACAAAATCTATGTATATGCTATAATAGACAACAGATCCATCATACGTGTGTGTGGTGGCGGTAAAGTATGTGCATACGTGTGTAACACGTATGCACCAGGGTCTTTGTAAGAAAGGACGGATATCGTTATGGCCAAGTCTCAAGGAAGCGTTATGGCTGCTCCGAAAGTTCAGAAGAAGGAAAAGCCTTCGCCCCCGCCCCTCAAAGGCGGTACTGATGTTCCGGCGCCCACAACTGTCAAGGTTGAAGGTGTCACGCTCAAGATCCAGGAGGGTGGTCAGCAGAAGTCCAAGTACGATTTGGATGTCACGTCGGCCACGATCAAGGCGGCCCGGGACACCCAGTTCCTCGACTACGTCGAGGAAGGCGAAGCTCGTCAGCACATGATGACTTGGTTGGGGTACATCAACCCCACACTCGTCATCAATCTCTCGGTCAACCTGGCCCGGAAGCTTACGTTGACCGAAGTTCGGCTTCTTGGGGGTCCCGACGGCGATGTCCGGCAAGTCTGTCAGTGGCTTGCCACTGCTGCGATGGGTGACGCCAAGGTTTCCGAATTCGGCGACCTGTCTCCTGGTGCGCAGGGTAAGTGCTGGTTCAACCCAGGATGGGGATTGCGACTGCCTCATAAGGGCCCGCTCGTCTACATCCTGGATCTTTTGAAAGGGTCTAATCCAAGACCGCTCGATGAGGCGCTTCTCTCTTGCCGGCCGGGGCAGGTGTCTTTGTCTGGCAACCAGGTGGTC
The DNA here is from genome assembly GCA_964442365.1 of uncultured Candidatus Saccharibacteria bacterium. Taxonomy (GTDB): domain Bacteria; phylum Patescibacteriota; class Minisyncoccia; order Phycocordibacterales; family DAORIS01; genus CAYTZA01. The sequence continues at coordinate 7,271 of CAYTZA010000014.1, forward strand.
GTCGTGACTGCCGATGGTGTCACGAACAAGGCTGGCGGTGTCTCGGGACGTCCGTGGCATATTCACCCCGACGGTGGCGTGAGTCCGCTTCACGGCCCTATGGGTCTCTTTAACAAAGAACTCGTCAGGGCCCAGCAAGCACTCGTGCTTGAGGCCAAACAAAAAGGGGAGGAGTTCGAGGAAGCCAAGTGGAGGTTTGACCCGTTCACCATGAACGTGGGCATCCTCTTCGAGGACGCCCGCAATCGACAAACTCGTCTTCGTCAGCAGGTCTTAACGGCGCGCGCTGACGCTACCGGCAATCTCGCAGCAAACCTGCTACGAGGCAAAATCCTCAACGTGGCCAGACAGGCCCCGATCGTGTCCCACAAGCGTTGATCTTTCTCACAATCACCCGCAACCCCTCGTTCTAACGAACAGGGGTTGCTTTTTTATTATTTATATTGTATAATTATTTAGGAAGGTCTTTTTAAGGAGAAAACAATGCCTGTTTCGGTAGGTTTGAGTGAGGGTCAGAAATTTGAGCTTCGTTGTTTGGGTACGTATACTCAGATGAAAAACCTCCCAGTGGTTAATTTTCGTGATGCTGTTGAAGCGATTAAGCACACGCAATCTCCTGATTGGAATCCTGAAGACCCACCAACTTTGTTTGGAAAAGGTCTTCTTCGGATGGTAGGGAAACTGCTCGATGCTATGCTTGATGCCATAAGAACTGAGCCTGACTCAAGTAGAAAATATCGTTTGCGTCTTTACGTTGCAGTCGGTACCCCTCTTGATGGACACCATGGAACAGATGCCGTTCTTGCCCTTGAAGATGTAGAGCTCGAACACGAACTAATTGTGACCATAGATCTTACCCGTAATTTGGGAAAGGTTCACGGTAAAGCTGATATGGTGCTTGGTTTCGATGAAGTATTGGCTATCGAGAGGGCAGCAAGGCAGCCTTTCGGAGAAATACAACCCACAAAGATGGCAAAAGAGATAGCGTCACTTCTGTGGATTTACTGGTACAACTTTGTTCAGATTTCGGGTGGTAATTATGATCTCAAAACACAGCCGCTTAACATACGTTAAGGGGCTTTTTATTTTCCTAAATAATCATATCTTTAATCACCATTTGACTTTAAGCGCGCTTTTATATAATATGTGACACAAGCTCTCTGTGAGCTCTTTTATTTACTTATGGCACGTTCACTTAAAAAAGGTCCTTATGTCGATGCAAAACTCCTCAAGAAGATTGAGGGGAAAAAACCCGGTACTGCCGAGGTTGTTAAGACATGGGCACGACGCAGTCAGATTGCTCCAGAAATGGTCGGATTTAAGTTTGGTGTACATAACGGTAAGGATCATATTGAAGTGTTAGTTAGCGAAGAAATGGTCGGTCATCGTTTGGGTGAATTTTCTCCTACACGCAAATTCGTTAAACACGGAGGTAAGATGCAGAAAGAGCTTGAACAGAAAAAGAAAGAATCTGAAATTGCTGCCGCTTCAGCTGCAAAAGCCGCTACTACAGATACTAAGAAATAATTCCCATGATTACTGCAACACTTAGAAATTACCGTCAGTCTCCACGAAAGGTTCGTGTTGTGGCTAATCTTATAAAAGGGAAGTCTATTAACAACGCTCTTGCAGCTCTTGATTTCGCTGGTAAGCGCGCAGCTTTGCCACTTAAGCGACTTCTCATGTCTGCTGTTGCAAACGCTAAACAGCAATCTCTCGAAGAAGCCGGACTTACGATTCACTCGGTTCGTGTTGACGGTGGAGCCGTGCTAAAACGTATGATGCCTCGTGCGCGTGGACGTGGTTTTCCTATTAAAAAGCGTACCTGTCACGTTATAATCACGCTTAAGTAATTTATATGTCACATAAAGTACACCCATATTCACATAGATTAGGAATCATTCGCGACTGGAAGAGTCGTTGGTTTGGTGTTAACGATAAATTTAAAGAATATTTAAAGATTGATATTACTGTGAGACAATTTCTTGATAAAAAACTTCGTGGTTTCTATGTAGGTGTTGTTGAAATCGAAAGAGGAGAAAAAGCTCTTCGTATTATTATAAAGACATCACGTCCAGGTATGATTATTGGTCGTTCTGGTGAAGGCGCTCAAAAGTTGAAAGAAGAAATCGAAAGACTTATAAAAAAAGTTAATCCTGAACACCGACAAGAGATTCGTTTAGATATAGAAGAAATCAGATCTCCAGAATCAAATGCCGCAATTGTTGCTCAAATGGTTGCTGAAGGTCTTGAAAAGCGCCTTGCTTTCCGTCGTGTTATGAAACAAATGATAGAAAAGGTTATGGCAAATCGTGATGTACAAGGGGTAAAGATTGGTATGTACGGACGACTTGGTGGTGCTGATATGGCCCGTGAAGAAGAGCTCAAGAAAGGTCGTATTCCTCTACAAACTCTTCGTGCAGATGTTGATTTTGCTCGTGAAAAGGCACATATGACATATGGTGATATTGGTATAAAAGTATGGATTTACCGAGGTGATATTTTTAAGAAAGCCAAATAATTTTAATATATACTTCCATGCTTCTACCAAAAAAAGTTAAATATCGAAAATGGCACACAATGCGTACCCATCCTGAAAAGATTGGTATGGAAACTCGTGGTACCACACTTGCTTTTGGATCTTTTGGACTTAAAGCTATGACAGCATATCGAGTACGTTCAAATCAAATAGAGGCATCACGAAAAGTGCTTGCTCGTGCAGTTTCTAAATCTGGAAAAGTATGGGTTCGAGTTTTTCCTGACATGCCTTTTACTCAAAAGCCAGCTGAAGTAAAGATGGGTAAGGGAAAAGGAGATCTACAGGGTTATCAAGTACAGATCCGTCCAGGTCGTATCTTGTTTGAACTTGACGGTATTACTGAAGCTGAAGCTCGTGAAGCGCTTCGTAAAGCAGGAACAAAGTTGCCAATTAAAAGTCGTATTGTATCTCGAGAACATTAATTTGTATGAGTATGAAAGATATTAAAAAAATAGATACAAAAGATCTTCACAAACTTGTCACTGACAAGCGTGTTGAACTACGAACTTTTCGTTTTAGTGCTTCAGGCAGTGCGGTAAAGAACGTAAAACAAGCGCGCAATACTCGCAAAGAGATTGCTCGTGCTATGACAGAGTTGCGTAGTCGCAGTAAATAATGTAGAAATAGCACCATGACTAAACAGGAACAAACAGTAACAGCGCCTATATCAAAGAGAAAACAGCTCTCTGGTGTAGTTACGTCTGACAAAATGAAAGATACGATTGTTGTTCTTGTTGAACGTTTTGTTAAACATCCTAAGTATGAAAAATTCATGACACTTCGCAAGAAGTACAAAGCTCATGATGCTGGCAATACTAAAAAAATTGGAGATAAGGTAACGATTGAGGAAACTGCTCCTATTTCACGACATAAGCATTTTAAAGTTATTTAATATGATACAGCCACGTTCCATAGTACGAATAAGTGATAACTGCGGAGGAAAAATAGGCCGTATTTTCAAAGTTCTTGGTAGTTCAAAGAAACGATACGCTATGATCGGTGATATTGTTGTACTTTCTGTGCAGAAAGCTGAACCTCGTAAGGGTGTTAAGAAAAAAGATGTTCTACAAGCTGTAGTTGTTCGTTCAAAACAACCTTTCCGTCGTAAAGATGGTTCATATATTCGTTTCGACGAAAATGCCGTGATTATCCTTGAAAAGGGTAAACAGGATCCGATTGCTGGTCGTGTATTCGGTCCTATTCCTCGAGAAATTGTGGAATTAGGTTTTCAAAAAATCGGCTCATTGGCCCCAGAACTAGTATAAATATTATGAAAATTAAAAAAGGAGACACAGTTATCATAATCGCAGGAAAAGACTCTGGAAAAACAGCCAAGGTTATTCGTGCTTTTCCTAAGCATGATCAGATCCTTGTTGAAGGTATCAATATAAAGAAAAAACATGAACGTGCTCGTCAACAGGGAAAGAAAGGTTCAATGGTTTCTATTGAACACCCTATCCATGTTTCAAATGCTATGCATATTGATCCAAAAACAGGCAAAGGTATTCGTAAGCTTCCAACAAAATAATGAAATCTATTAAAGAAAAAATTAAATCGGCATATGGAGATATGAAAGCTGATTTTGGCTATACAAATGTCATGCAGGCTCCTAAGATCACTAAAGTGGTTGTATCTGCTGGAGTTGGTTCCATCAAAGACAAAAAGAAGATTGAACTTGTTGCTGATCGTGTCGCAAAAATCACTGGTCAGAAACCTATTTCTCGTGGTGCTAAACAATCTATTGCTTCATTTAAAACACGACAAGGAGATTTGGTGGCATACCAAGTAACACTTCGAGGTGCTCGTATGTACGATTTCCTTGATCGTTTACTAAACGTTGCTTTGCCTCGTACACGAGATTTTCGTGGTATTTCATCAAAAGCTATCGATGCTATGGGCAACTATAGTTTGGGTATAAAAGAGAATACAATTTTCCCTGAAACTTCAGATGAAGAGCTTAAGGATGTGTTTGGTCTTGGCGTTGTGGTCGTAACGTCAACCCGTGATGAGAAGGAAACAAAGCGTTTTCTTGAACTCATTGGCTTTCCATTTAAAAAGTAATGTGTTAGGATTTTCATTCTCATGGCAAAAACATCAACAATAGCAAGATCAAAGAAGACTCCGAAGTTCGCTTCGAGAGTAGTGCGTCGATGTTTTCGCTGTGGTCGTAAGCGCGGATATATGAGTGATTTTGATCTCTGTCGTATATGTTTCCGCGAATTTGCAAACGAAGGTATGATTCCTGGTATTAAAAAATCTTCTTGGTAATTTTATGGTCACTGATTCTATCTCAGATTTTATTATTCAATTGAAAAATGCGAGTTCGGCTCGTAAGCAGTCTTTTTCAGTTCCTCATTCTAAGTTTAAAGCAGCTATTGCTGAAGTTCTTGAAAAAGAAGGTTTTATAAAGAGTGCCAATAAAAAGGGTAAGAAGGTTATAAAAACTCTTGAAATTGAACTCGTATATGAAAACGGTGCTCCAAAAGTAAACGATGTTAAGCGTGTTTCAAAAATATCAAAACGTCTTTATTATGGTGTTGATCAGATTAGATCAGTACGTCAAGGTTTCGGTCGTCTTATTTTAAGTACTCCAAAAGGTATTTTGACAGACAGAGAAGCAAAGAAAGCAAAGGTTGGAGGTGAGCCTCTATTTAAAATTTGGTAATACATATGTCACGAATTGCAAAAAAAGGAATAGACATACCAGCAAAAACAGAAGTAACTGTTGCGGGTGGAGTAGTGACTGTTAAGGGTCCTAAAGGTGTTCTTACGCGTGCCCTTCCTGAAAATCTTGCTATTGAAATAAAAGACAATGTGATTATGATTACTACAGTTGGTGAAGTAACTAATCCTGCACTTTGGGGAACATACACTTCTCATGTTAAAAATATGATAAAGGGTGTAACTGAGGTGTATGCTAAAAAACTAATTCTTGAAGGAGTTGGATACAAAGCAGATCTCAAAGGTAAAGAGTTGGTTATGGCCCTAGGTTTCTCTCATCCTGTTAAAAGATTGGTTCCAGAAGGTATTACTGTTACTGCAGATAAAGGTGTTGTTACTATTTCTGGTATAGACAAGCTTCAAGTTGGTCAGTTTGCAGCGGAGATACGAGACCTTAAAAAACCAGAACCATACAAGGGTAAAGGTTTTCATTATGATACTGAGGTTGTTCGTCGAAAGCAGGGTAAGAAGTCTGTATAGTCACTATATACTTATATGAATACAACTAAGACAAAAATAGAACAAAGAAATCGAAGACATAAGCGTATTCGCGCTAAGGTTATAGGAAGTGCCGATAAACCACGTCTTTCTGTATTTCGTTCAAATCGATATATATCAGTACAGATTATCGATGATGAAAAAAATATTACTCTTGCTTCAGAGGTGTCTACTAAAAAAGATGGTACTAAACTTCAGGGTGCAGAAAAGGTTGGAGAACGTATTGCAGAAAAGGCAAAAGCTCTAAAAATTACACGTATTGTATTTGATCGTGGAGGTTTCAATTACACAGGAAAGATTAAAGTACTTGCAGATGCTGCACGAAAGGGTGGTCTTATATTTTAAATTATTATGGAAACAGATATTACAAAACAGACAACACCAACTGAAACTACTACTCCAGTAGCGTCTACTCCCGCAACTCCTGTTGCAGGTGGAAAAGCCACAGCTCGTGGTGGATCTGGAAGAAATTTTGGTCGTGATGGAGGAAAGAAGCGTGAACGAAACGAACGTTCTCGTTCTGAACGACCTCGTGCAGAGTTTGAACAGAAAATCATATCTCTTCGTCGCGTGACTCGTGTGGTTGCTGGTGGTAGACGTTTTAGTTTCTCTGTTGCTCTTGTTGCTGGAGACAAAAAAGGACGTGTTGGTGTTGGGCTTGGAAAGGCAGGGGATACATCACTTGCTATCGACAAAGCTCTTCGTGATGCTAAAAAGCATATGCTCCGTCTTAAACTTACAAAAACAGGCTCTATACCTCATGAAGTCAATGCTAAGTATTCTAGTGCTCGTCTTCTTATAAAACCTGCTCCAGGACGTGGTATTGTGGCTGGTAGCGCTATACGAAGCGTACTTGAATTGGGTGGGGTTAAGGATGTTATGGCAAAACTTATTTCTCCAAGTAAAAACCAATTAAACATGGCACAAGCTTCTATTAAGGCACTTGGAGCTCTTACATCAATCAAAAAATAACATGCAGACTCATACACTTACAAGACATACACCTCTTAAAAAAAGCGCCCTAATCGGTCGCGGTGGTAAGCGTGGAAAGACAGCGGGTCGTGGTACTAAAGGTCAGAAATCACGTTCAGGACATAAAATCCGTCCAGAACTTAGAGATATCATTAAAAAACTTCCAAAACTTCGTGGTCGTGGTAAAAGTGGACTAAGAAGTATTCAGAGTCGATCATACGCTGTTAATCTTGGTATGTTGGAAAAAGTATTTAATGCTGGCGATACAATTACACCTATACTTTTGACTGAAAAAGGTCTTGTTCCTAAATCAAAATCAAAAAATATTAAAGTAAAGATTCTTGGTACTGGAGAAATTACTAAAAAAGTAACTATTCAAGGTTGTCTTATTTCTATAGAAGCAAAGACAAAAATAGAGAAGGTTGGTGGTACAATAGTGCTATAATCGATTATATATGCAACAGACTTACGCAAAATTGTCGCTTCTCATAAAAGACAGTTCACTTTTAAAGAGG
>CAYTZA010000015.1:0-14322 GCA_964442365.1 uncultured Candidatus Saccharibacteria bacterium
AAGGATTCTCAACTCTATTGTCTGTCCAATTTGAATCTGCGGTTCGTATTGCTAAATAGATTTAAATTTTTATATCAAAGCGTAATCGAGGGTTCTATTGTCGAGATTGGCAGAGACAACTCTAAATTTGACAGTATCTCCAAGAGAGATTTTTCTTTTAGTTTTTTGACCAACGATTCTGAAGAGTTTTTCTTCAAAGTTATAATAGTCGTCTTTCATATCTCTAAGTCTTGCCATACCTTCGCATTTAGTATTTTTTTCTTCAATAAAGATACCCCAATCAGTAACACCGGTGATTGTGCCTTCAAATTCTTTTCCAACAAATTTAGTCATGTATTCAACTTGTTTGTATTTGATAGATGTACGTTCTGCATCGGCAGCAGCGATTTCTTTTTCTGTAGAGTGTTTTGCTATGCCTTCAAGACGTTTTAATTCTCGAACTTCGTCAGTTTTATTGTGTGTAAGTATGGCTTGAAGGATGCGATGTACTTCAAGATCAGGATAACGACGAATAGGGGAAGTGAAGTGAGTATAGTATTCGAAGCCTAATCCAAAGTGGCCACTGTTTTCTGTGGTGTATATAGCTTTAGCCATAGCTCGTATAGTGGCTGTTTTGAGGAGAGATTCTTCAGGCTTTCCTTGTATCATGGCTAGGGCATTGCGTATGTCCTTGGCTGTTTTAACGGGTTTAAGCTCATATCCTAAGGCTCGATAGAGCATGGTTAGATCTGCAAGGCGATCGTCAGCTGGACTATCGTGTACACGAAAGAGACCATTGCCACCTTTTTTCTCATGATGTTTGTCTATGTATTCTGCTACTTCTCGGTTAGCAAGAAGCATGAAGTCTTCGACGAGACGGTGTGTATCTCCTCGTACTTTTTTGATTACTCGAAGCGGTACGCCGTTTTCATCTAGTTCAAACTTTACTTCTTCAGTATCAAAATCAATTGCTCCATCGGCAAATTTCTTTTCACGTAGCTTGTATGCAATTTTATTGAGTGTATTCATCTCATCGGCAAAGGTTTTATCTTTTCCATCGAGAACATCTTGTGCCGATTCATAACTAAAACGATGATGAGAATTGATAATACCTTTACCAAACCAACGCGATAGTACTTCGCCTTCAGTAGTGATTTCAAAAACAGCAGAAAAGACGCGACGTTCTTCGTGAGGATTCAAACTACAAAGATCGTTAGAAAGGATTTCAGGAAGCATGGGAACAACACGATCTACCATATAGATAGAAGTGGCACGTTCAAGAGCTTCTGCATCGAGAGCTGTTCCTGGTCGCACAAAATGTGATACATCAGCTATGTGCACACCTATTTCATAAGTGTTATCTCGAATCTTTTTTATAGAAATAGCATCATCGAAGTCTTTTGCATCGACAGGGTCAATCGTAAAGGTTGGAGTCTCACTGAAATCTTTTCGAGTGGCTCTTTCGGTACGTGGAATCTCTCTTTCGTTTTTGCCAATCTGTTGTGCCTCAACGATTACTTGTTCAGGAAAATCATCTTTAATACCTTTTTCAATTATGATTGATTGCATTTCTGCTTTGTGATCACCTTTGGTTCCAATCACTTGAACAATCTCTCCAAGGGGAATTGGTTTATTGTCTGGCCACTCTTTTATACGAACGAGAACTTTTTTCCCTAAAGCAGATTTGTTGGTTTGGTTTTCTTCAAGAAAAAAGGGTACGTATATTCTACGATCGTCTGTTTCTACACCAATATGACCCTCTTTGGTGACTACCGTGCCGACAAATTGTTCACGAGCACGCTTAATAATACGCACTACTTGTGCTTGAGTTTCTTCTTTGGGAGTTAGTCGTGGAAGAATCTGATATGCGACGGTATCTCCTGCAAGGGCATGGTTTAAAAATTCTGGAACGATAACAATACGCTCATCGCGATTTTCTGTTTTTATAAAACCGTATCCTTTTGCCGTTGTGCCAACAATACCTTCTAAAAGAGGTTTAGACTCATTTTTATTCATGGACGAACTATACCAAAGAGTGTGACAGTTGACCATTCCTAGCTTTTTTGATACGATAGCGCCCATGCTCATGATTCGATTACAGAGAACAGGACGCAAGCACGAACCAACATTTCGTCTTGTTTTAACTGACTCAAAAAACAGTACTAAAAGTGGTAAGTACTTAGAGGTACTTGGCTCACACGATCCACGTCGCAAAGATGATACTATTTTACATGCAGATCGTATTACTCACTGGATTTCTAAAGGTGCAAAACCTTCAGATACAGTACACAACCTACTTGTTACACGAAAGATTATTAAGGGGAATAAGATCAATGTTCTTCCTCTTAAGAAGCCTATAAAGAAAGAAGGTGAAGCTGTTGCAGAAACGGTAAAGACAGAAACTTCAGCTGAAACTCCTGCCGAAGCTCCTGTGCAAGCATAAATAAATTTTTTATCTGTAGTTCTCCACAGTTAAAAGAAGAGCGTTCTTTTTTTGTGTTAAAATATTTTAAGACGTAGAACGTCTGTTAGTAATAATCGATATAAATATGATAGAAAACGATCAGAAATTTCTTGAAGTCGTCGTTACCTCACTTGTAGACAATCCAACGGACGTAAAGATTGTTCGTACAGTTGATGAAATGGGCGTACTTCTCACTATGACTGTTAATCCGGCTGATATGGGTAAGATAATTGGACGTGCTGGTAATACAGCAAAAGCAATTCGTACACTTCTTCGTGTTGTTGGTATGAAGAACAATGCTCGAGTTAATCTTAAGATCAATGAACCTGAAGGTGCTGAACCTAGACAGTCATCAGCCATGAAAACAGTAGATGAAGCCATGGCAGATCTTGATATTTAGTTTTGAAAAGATATTAGAGTATAAAAACAAAAAACCTGACAAACAGGTTTTTTTGTTGTAGAATAGTTTTTTATGCATTTCCACGTAATAACCCTTTTCCCACAAGCTCTTGATTCATATATAAATGAATCGATTATTAAACGTGCTCGTGAAGATAAAAAAATCTTTATTTCCGTATATAATCCTAGAGATTTTGCAGATAACAGTCATGATCGTGTAGACAGAAAACCTTATGGTGGTGGTCCGGGTATGGTTATACAAGCTTTGCCTGTAATCCGTGCGATTGAAGCTTCGCTTAAAAAGATACCTCTTTCGCGTAGAAAAAAAGCAAAAGTTATTTTTCTTTCTCCAAGTGGAAAACAATTTGATACTGTGTATGCTCAAAAAACAGTTAAAAAATATCAGGATGTGATTATTGTATGTGGACGATATGAAGGGATTGATGCTCGTATAAAAAAAGTATTTAAAATGGAAGATGTATCGATTGGTCCATTTGTGATTACCGGTGGAGAACTTGGGGCTCTTGTTTTGATTGATTGCATGTCTCGGCAGATCGGTGGTGTTTTGGGTGATATTGAATCTCTTGAAGAAACTCGTGCCGCAAGTGCAGAGGTATATACAAGACCAGAGATATTTGAATATAAAAAGAAAAAGTATCGTGTACCAAAAGTTTTGATATCAGGAAATCATAAAAAAATAGAAGAGTGGAGAATGGAGCACTAAAAGCTCATGATATAATAATGTCCAATTGGACATGAAAAGAATTTTATCTATAAGTAGAGTTATTTGCGTGGTGTTCTTGTCTGGAATACTTACACTTTCTGTTTATGCTTCTACTACCGATGGCACAATTGACGCAACGTATAAAACAGCAAAGATTATCGGTACTGTTGGTGGGTATATAAACTTTGGTGCTACTTATGGCAATGTACATGTTACAGATACAGCGCTTACTGGTTATGCTTGGGGAGAAAATACTGGTTGGATTAATCTGAGTCCAACAAACGGAGGTGTAGCAAATACAAGTGAAGGTGTATTGTCTGGTTACGCATGGGGAGAGCGTATTGGCTGGATTAACTTTAACCCAACAAACGGTGGGGTGATTATAAATTCTTCAGGAGAGTTTACTGGTTATGCTTGGGGAGAGCGTATTGGTTGGATTTCTTTTAACTGTAGTACTGAAAGTACTTGTGGTACAACTAACTACAAAGTAAAAACAGATTGGAGACCAGAAAGTGTTCGCAACGCTGCCACCCCTTCAAATCCAGGATCTTCACCAGGAGGAACTCCGCCAATATCAATTACTCCACCTATACAAACACCTCCGCCTTCTGTACAAAATCCAATAATTCCTCCAACTTTTCAAGCTAGTAATCCTACACAAGGACCTTCTTCTGTATTACCATCTGTACAAAATCCAAATACACCACCTATAGATTCTCCGCAAAATTCTGTTGGTCCAAACGATTCCATTGGTCTTGTTGAAGCATGGAAAAATAGTAGTGAACGTATTGTACGAGAAATACAAACGGGTGGCGATGCTTTGAGGTCTTTGTATCAAAATCCTGTTATTGATACTACTACAAAAATAATATCTACTCTGGGAGTAGTTGGTTTACTTGTTGCTGGAATTTCATCGGCAGTACTTTCGGCTATATCATTTAGTGAGATTATTCTTTTACCATTTCGTTTATGGACGTTACTCTTGAGTTTCCTTGGTCTCAAAAAGAAATCAAAACCATGGGGAACAGTTTACGATAGTATTACTAAACAACCCCTTGATCCTGCATATGTAGTTTTAAAGGGTGCTGATGGTTCTGAAATCGATACATCGATTACAGATCTTGATGGAAGATACGGTTTTCTTGCTGGAAATGGGACATATACTGTGATTGCAAACAAAACACATTATACTTTTCCATCAACACGTCTTGCAGGAAAAATTTCCGACGAATTATATACGAATTTATATTTTGGAGAACAGATCAGTACATCTGTTGGTACAGTAATTGATCGTAATATTCCTCTCGATCCGCAGAACTTCGATTGGAATGAATTTGCTAAATCAGATAAAAAACTAATGAAGTTTTATTCTCGAGGCAATAGATTACTACTTCGTATGAGTGATTGGTTGTTTAGATTGGGAGCTATTATGGCACTCATATCACTTTATGCAGTACCGGAGCCTTACAATCTTATTATTTTTATCGTATACGTGATACTTTTTGCTCTTCGTATTGTAGGTTTGCGTCCTCGAACATTTGGATCTTTAGTCGAACAACAAACTGGTAATCCTCTGTCTTTTGCTGTTATTCGTGTGATTTCTTCAGTAGCAAATACCGAAATTGCTCATAAAGTTGCTGATATGTACGGACGATATTATTGTCTTGTTCCAAAGGGTACCTATAGTGTTCGTATTGAGAAAAAGAATTTAGATGAAACATATTCTGTGGTAGCAGAAATACCACAAGTATTTGCGACAAAAGGTATTATCAATCAAACGTTTACTGTTTAAATCTATTTAAGCAGAGAGAGCGCGTGCGATGTGTGAAGGAATTTCGTTGATATTGACTGTAGCTTTGATGAGGAATTCTGTTACGCCAAGATCTTTTGCGGCTTGTATATCACCACCTTCACTTAGATTAGAAAGTACTATAACTGGTGTTTTTTTAAATTCTGAAGTTTCGCGAAGAGCTTTAAGAATTTCAAAACCACTCATACCAGGCAAAAGAAGATCAAGAAGTATGATATCTGGTGATACTTTTGTAATTTTTTCAACAGCACCTTCTCCTTTTTCGATAAGTGTTATTTCGGCACCTGTGGAACTTAGTTTTCCTGAGACGAGACCACCCAAAAACTGATCATCTTCAACAATTACTATTTTCTTTCCGGTAAGTTTTGTATCCATAATAGATAATCATATAGTATTGTGAAAAAGTGTCTATAGTGTGGACATTTTTTAACTCATACCTGTGATACCATAAGAGTACGAAATATATGCGTAGCATTGTCAGATATATTGTTGGTTTTGTTCTTATGTGTAGTCCACTTTTGGTATTTGGCGCACCTTATGAACCAGGAGAAACTCTTGATCCACTTTGTTCTCCGGGAGATACTGATTGTACGATTAGTGCGGTATTTACTGCAGAATATTTTATTGCTACTTCCACAACTGGAACTTCTACATTTGCCGGCAAATTGGCAATTGGAACCACAGATGCTTTGTCAGCTCTTACTATAAGTGGTGATATTTCTTTATATAACAGTGGTGATATTACTGGTACTATTGGACGTTTTCTTCAAAAATCAAATGGCGAATTGACTCTATCCTCAAATATAAATGAAAATGATGATTATGATAATGATTCTTATGGTGCAGCTAAATTAGTATTTAATCCTGCAGATAATCACCTAGAATTTCAAACCGCCGGATCTGGTGGTGTGTGGTCTTATAATATCCCTCTTCATATTTCTCTTGATACCGGCAATGTCGGTATTGGTACAACTACTACAAGTTCTAGATTGACTATAGATGGTGATGTATCTGTTAACAATGGCGAGATACTTATACAAGATATAGTTTTACGTAAACTTGCTGCTGGAACTGTTGCTATTGGTTTAAATGCCGGATTAAATACTACCGGAAGTTTACATCATTCGAATTTTATAGGTTCTGGTGTAGGTGAAGATGCTGTTGATGTGGTGTTCTCAAATTTAATAGGTGCTGGTGCTGGATATCAGGCTAACAATGTTTCCAGTTCAGATTTTATTGGTAGAAATGCAGGGTCTCAAGCTGTTGATGCTATAGAATCTATTTTTATTGGTTATGACTCTGGAGCACAGACTAATGGAGCTAAAAATTCTATTTTTATAGGAAAGCAAGCTGGCATGAGTAATACTTTATCAAACGGAGACTTTGACTCCTCCATTCTTATTGGTAACTATACTTCAACGGGAGGTTTCAGTAACTCTATAGCTATAGGTCAGGGAACAGCAAATAGTGCTAGTGATCAACTTAATCTTGGTGGTGTTTTGTATGCTACAGGTATTAGCTCAGGTACTTCACCTAGCGCTACACCTATAGGTGTAGGAAGGGTTGGTATTGGTACTACATCTCCTGCACAACAGTTATCTCTTACAAAATCTCTCAGACTTGAGAATACATCTGCTTCAGATGTTGGGGTTATATATAAAGGTGCGGATAGATTCATACACAATTTTTCTCATCCAACTGGAGGCGGTGCTGTTCCTTCAGGTTTTAATGTTTTTATGGGTTATAATGCTGGTAATTTTACTATGGGTAGCACGGCTACTATTAGTTCCCATTCTTCTTATAATATTGGTATTGGCTATACAGCAATGTTTTCTAACACTACTGGTTCTTCTAATGTTGCCATAGGAAATAGTTCTCTTGTTAGTAATACGAGTGGTACATTCAATGCTGCTGTGGGTACTGCAACTCTGGGATTAAATACGACTGGATATTATAACGCCGCTTTCGGACCATATGCCTTATATGGTAATACTTCTAGTCACTATAACTCAGCACTTGGTAATAACGCTGGTAGATATATTTCTGACGGATCAACTCAAAACTCAACATCATCAACATCAGTTTATTTGGGTTCAGATACTAAGTCTCTATTTTCTGGCGCCTCGAATCAAATCGTGATTGGTTACGATGCTATTGGTGCGGGTAGTAACTCTGTGGTATTAGGAAGTTCAACTATTACAAAAACATTATTACAAGGTAACGTGGGGATTGGAACAACTGATCCACAACAAAAACTTCATGTATACAGAGGAAGTGACGGAGCTCCTGTACGTTTTGAAGACACAAATGGATATTGTGAAATGAATCCAACAACCACAACATGGACATGTACTTCAGACGAAAGACTTAAGAAGGAGATAGTGGAATTGTCTCAAAACACATCTCTAGAAAATCTCAACAAACTACAAGCAGTAACATTTAAATGGAAAACACAGTCTGATAATACAAAACGTTTTGGATTCATAGCTCAACAAGTAGAACCAATATTCCCAGAGTTTGTTACTACAGACGAAAAAGGCTTTAAATCAGTAGCATATGGATCATTTACTCCTATTATTATCTCTGCTATACAAGAACTTGATAAGAAAGTACAAAACCTCGAACAACTTATTGCATCTTCAACACCAATCGCTTCAGCATCTTCATCTGGAATTATAGGCACTCTACTTTCGTATGGAGTAAATATCGCTCATAGTATCGCTACATTTATTCGCCTTGAAACAAAAAATCTATATGTTGAAAATGGTATTGAGATGAAAGATCAAGATACTGGAGATATATATTGTTTGGTTATTGCTTCTGGACAGATTCAAAAAACACTTGGTTCATGTCAGACAGCGGGGAATATAGCTCTTCCTCCGCCATCAGCGCCAGAAGAAGATATTCTTGAAGACGATACTCAAAATGATGAAAATATAGCAACGAGTACAGCTAGTACGACAGAATCTATAGTAGAAATAGTTCCGCCTGAAGTTTCAACAGAAGAGGCTTCGTCGACGCCTATTATTGAGGGTTCAACAATAGAGCCAGAAGAAACAATAGATGCTTCAAGTACCACTCCAATACCAATAGAATAAGAACTGTTGATAACATAGTTGACTTTATTATTACTTTAGTATAGATTGAGCACCTCTAGAGCACGAGTGAGTTACGCCTAGCTCAAGGAGCATTACAAGCCAAAAGCATCGTCTTGCACTCACTAATCACTAACTAACAACATACAAATAAGAACCTTCATGAAGCGAGGGCTCTTTTTGCATTTTGTGTTTGTGTGATTGCGGATCCTTTTTCTTTTATACGTAATTATTAATTTTTTTATATAAATATATCTCTATGTCATCACGTGCCATGAATACTGTTAGAGAAAAGAAACATTTCGGTAAATATAAAGAGCCGATGATCGAGATGCCAAATCTCGTAGAGTCTCAGACAGACTCATACAAGTGGCTTCTTGAAAAAGGTCTTGGCGACGTTATCAAAGAATTTTCTTCAATGAAAGATTATTCTGAAAAGAAATTTGAACTTGATTTCATCGGTTTTTCTCTTGGAGAACCACAGTACGATGAGTTTTATGCCAAAGACAATAAGATGTCATATGAGGCTCCACTCAAAATCATGACACGTTTCAAGAATAAGATTATGGGAACGATTAAAGAGCAGGAAATTTTCATGGCTGATTTTCCTCTCATGACATCTCATGGAACCTTTATTATTAGTGGTATAGAGCGTGTGATTGTTCCTCAGTTAGCACGCTCTTTTGGTGTCTTTTTTACAGAAAACGAATCAAAAGGACGAAAGTTTTTTGGAGCAAAAGTAATACCAGCTCGTGGAGCGTGGATGGAAATCGAAACAGAAACAGATGGAGCTCTCTTTATCCGTATTGATAAAAAACGTAAATTCCCAGCATCAGTACTTCTTCGTGCTTTGGGTGCTGATAGTACAGAAAGTATTAAAAAACTCTTTGCTACAAACGAACTCGCTTCAAAACATATAGCACTTACTCTTGCTAAAGATCATACTGAAAATGCCGATGAAGCTGTAGTTGAAATACACAAACGTCTTCGTGATGGTGATCTTGCAACTGTGGAAAATGCTCGTGAATTTGTGAAGTCTATTTTTGATCCGGAGAGATATGACCTTTCTCGTGTTGGTCGTTTTCGTTTCAATAAGCGTTTTGAAAAGGGCATGGATGAGAAGTCTCTTTCTCGTCAAACTATAAATCTTGAGGATATTGTGGCTGTGCTCGGACATATTGCTATGTTGAATCACAATCCAGATTCTTTGGCTGACGATATTGATCACCTTGGTTCACGTCGTGTGCGCTATGTAGGAGAAATGCTTCAGCAGAAGATTCGTATTGGTCTTTCACAGATGCGTCGCAATATACAGGATCGTATGTCTACTATAGATACTGATGTTACTCTTCCTATTCAGCTTATTTCTCCAAAACCTCTTCAAGCTCGTATAAAAGAATTTTTCACTACTAACCAGTTGTCACAGTTTATGCAACAGGAGAACATTCTCTCTGAGCTTGAACATCTTCGTACTCTTTCAGCCCTTGGTCCTGGTGGTCTTACACGTGAACGTGCTGGTTTTGAAGTTCGAGACGTGCATCCATCTCACTACGGTCGTTTGTGTCCAATCCATACTCCAGAAGGTCCAAACATTGGTCTTATTTTGCGTTTGTGTGGATATGCTCGTATCAACCATTTTGGTATGATCGAAACTCCATACGCCAAAGTAAAAGATGGTAAAATCACAGGTGAGGTTGTGTATCTAAACGCCCTTGAAGAAGAAGGATACAATATCGCTCACGCTGTCGTAAATTATGATAAAAGTGGAAAGATTATCGATGAGATAGTAGAAGTTCGTCATGCAGGTGAACCGGTTCAGGTAAGTCGTGACGATGTACAGTTTATTGATATTGCTCCAAGTCAGGCTTTCTCAATCGCTACATCAATGATTCCGTTTTTGAACCACGATGATGCTAACCGAGCATTGATGGGTTCGAACATGCAGAAACAGGCTACTCCTTGTATTGTTCCTGAAGCACCTCTAGTAGCTACAGGTATAGAACATATTGCTGGAAAGTATACAGGACGTATTATTATTGCTGAAGAAGATGGAACGATTACTGCCGCAGACGCTCGTCATGTTGCTATTAAAAATTCTAGAGGAAAAGAAAAAGAATATAAGTTGGTCAGTTTTTCTCGCACTAACGGTTTTACCGCATTTCATCAAAGAGCAGTAGTTAACGTTGGCGATAAGGTTAAAAAGGGTGATGTTCTTGTAGATACATCAACATCGGTAGACGGTCAGATTTCTATAGGTCAGAACATGTTCGTAGCCTTCATGACATGGTCTGGATCAAACTACGAAGACGCTATTATTCTTTCAGAACGCGTTGTTAAAGATAGTAAATTTACGTCTATTCATATTGAAGAATTTGTTGTTAACGTCCGTGATACAAAACTTGGTCCTGAGGTTACAACTCCTGACATACCAAATGTTAGTGAAGGAAAACTTAAAAACCTCGATGCAGAAGGTGTTGTTCGAGTCGGTGCTGAAGTTCGTCCAGGAGATATATTGGTTGGTAAAATTACACCAAAAGGAGAAACTCAACTTACTCCTGAAGAGCGCCTTCTTCGATCATTGTTCGGAGAGAAAGCTCGTGATGTAAAAGATACATCAAAGCGTCTTGAAAATGGTAAACGTGGACGTGTTATTTCAGTTAAAGTGTTTTCTCGTGAGAAAGGTGATCGTCTTGATTCGGGTATTATCAAACGTATTCATATCGAAATCGCTCAACTTAGAAACGTGCAAGTTGGAGACAAGCTTGCAGGACGTCACGGAAACAAGGGTGTTATCTCTATGATTATGCCTGAGGAGGATAT
This sequence comes from uncultured Candidatus Saccharibacteria bacterium, assembly GCA_964442365.1. Classification (GTDB taxonomy): domain Bacteria; phylum Patescibacteriota; class Minisyncoccia; order Phycocordibacterales; family DAORIS01; genus CAYTZA01. Next base: position 11,292 of record CAYTZA010000015.1, read on the forward strand.
GCCTTATATGGCAGATGGTACTCCTATCGATGTTATTTTGACACCGCTTGGTGTGCCTTCACGTATGAACCTCGGTCAAATTCTTGAAATGCACCTTGGTCTTGCAGCTCATACTCTTGGATATCAAGCTATTGTGCCACCTTTCTGTGGAGCTACTGATGCTGAAATTAAGGGAGAGCTTGTTAAAGCAGGTTTCCCAGAGACAGGAAAAGTTACACTTTTTGATGGTCGTACCGGCGTTGCTTTTGATCAGGATATTGCTCTTGGGTACATGTATATCCTCAAATTGCATCACATGGTTGAGGACAAACTTCACATGCGATCTATTGGTCCCTACTCTCTTATCACTCAGCAACCACTTGGAGGACGTGCTCAGCAAGGAGGTCAGAGATTTGGAGAGATGGAAGTGTGGGCTCTTCTTGGTCACGGTGCAGCTCACAACCTTCGTGAAGTTCTAACGATTAAATCAGACGATATTGTCGGACGTTCACAAGCCTTTGATTCTATTGTAAAAGGTGAACGTATTAAATCTCCAAACATACCAGCATCCTTCAACGTATTGCTTGCAAACCTCAAGGGTCTTGCTCTCGATGCTGATCTTCAGAAACGGTCGCCTGAAGACGAAGATTCAGAAGATGAACAAGCTTAAATCAAATATCTATGAATACAAAAACAAACTCAAAAATAAAACGATCAGCAGTTCAGGACTTCGATTCTATCGTTCTTAAGGTAGCCTCACCAGAGCGTATTAAGGAGTGGTCATTTGGAGAGATTACTAAACCAGAAACAATTAACTATCGTACACAGCGATCAGAGAGAAATGGTCTTTTCGATGAAAAGATATTTGGTCCAGATCGTGACTATGAGTGTTACTGTGGAAAATATCGCGGTATTCGATACAAAGGTATTGTTTGTGAAAAATGTGGAGTAGAAATAACACGATCTATTGTTCGACGTGAACGTATGGGTCATATTGATCTCGCTACACCAGTTTCACATATTTGGTTCCTTCGTTCTATGCCTTCACGTATTGGTATGGTGCTTGGTATGACAGTTGCAGATCTTGAAAAAGTTATTTATTTCGCTGGATATATTGTTACTAAAGTAAATGATCAAGAGCGTGCTCGTATTTTGAAAGATCTCGACTCAGAATATCGTTCTAAGGTTGCAACCCTTCAAGATGAAAAGAGTAAAGAGGCCTTTAAGGAACTTTTGGTGACAACAAAGAAAGATATTGAAGGTATTACTGAAGGTGTAGTACTCGATGAAATTCAATACCATAACTATTCTCTTAAATACAGTACGCTTTTTGAAGCCGGAATTGGTGCTGAAGCGATGTACAATATTCTTCGTAATCTAGATTTAAAGAAACTTATAAAAAATCTTGAAGTTGATCTTGAGAAAGCAGGTTCTCTTGAATCAGAAAAACTCAATAAGCGTCTTTCAGTGATTCGTAATATGGATAAGGCAAATATTCGTCCTGAATGGATGTTTCTTACTCGTATTCCTGTGATTCCTCCAGGTCTTCGTCCAATGGTTGCTCTTGATGGTGGGCGTTATGCTACTTCAGATGTAAACGATTTGTACCGACGTGTTATAAACAGAAATAATCGTTTGATGAAACTCAAAGAGATTAACGCTCCTGATGTTATTTTGCGCAATGAAAAGCGTATCTTGCAGGAAGCTGTCGATGCTCTTATTGATAGTTCTATTCGTAACTCAAGTGCTAGTTCTGGTCCACAAAGTCTTTCACAACGTCGTAGTCTTAAGTCACTTTCTGATAACCTAAAATCAAAGAGAGGACTTTTCCGTCAGAACTTGCTTGGTAAACGCGTAGATTATTCTGGACGTTCAGTGATTGTTGTGGGTCCTTCACTTAAACTTAATCAGTGTGGTTTGCCAAAGTTTATGGCGCTAGAACTTTTCCGTCCTTTTGTGATTTCAGAAATTCTTAAGCGTGAATTAGCTTTCAACATACGTGGAGCATCAAAACTAATCGATGATGGTATCCCAGAAGTATGGGCGATTCTTGAAGATGTAATCAAAGAGAAATACGTTCTTTTGAACCGTGCTCCTACATTGCACCGCCTTGGTATACAAGCTTTCAGACCTATCCTTATCGAAGGAAACGCTATTCAAGTACACCCTATGGTTTGTACAGCCTTTAACGCTGACTTCGACGGAGATCAGATGGCCGTACACGTGCCACTTTCAGAAGAAGCTCAAATGGAAGCTCGTGAAATCATGGCTTCAGATAAAAACATTCTCAAGCCTGGTTCTGGAGAGCCTACAGTATCGGCAAAACTTCTCGATATTATTCTTGGCTGTTACTGGATGACACGTATTATTGCTGGTGAAAAAGGTGAAGATAAATATTTTGCTTCTCCACAAGATGCTGTTATTGCTTACAACTTCGGTGTTGTTAGTATCCGTGCAAAAATAAAAGTGATGGCGCCTGACGCAGAGAAATATGGAGATGTACGCAACACACTCTTTGAAACATCAGTAGGAAGAATACTCTTTAACAACGTGATGCCTTCTGATTATCCGTATATAAATCAAGAGATTGTTCGTAAGAAAATGTCTTCTATAGTAGATGATCTTATTAACCGCTATGGTTTGAATCAGGTACCAGAAATTCTTGATCGTATTAAAAACTTTGGATTCAAATACGTTACTCTCTCTGGTGTTACATGGGGTATCGATGATGTAAAAGTTCCAAAAGAAAAAGATGGAATTGTTGCAGAAGCTCGTGTTAAAGCAGAACAGATTGTGACACAATTCAACGAAGGACTTCTTTCTTTAGAAGAGAAACGTCGTAAGACTCTTGAAGTATGGTATGACGCTAAGGGTCAGATCGAAAAGATTTTGCCTGGTACACTTGATCAAAAAGGATCTGTGCATGACATGATTCAGTCTGGGGCCCGAGGTTCTACTTCTCAGATTACTCAAATGGTTGGTATGAAAGGTCTTATCGCTTCTACAAAAGGGGAGACAATTGAATTTCCAATTACTTCTTGTTCAAAAGAAG
>CAYTZA010000016.1:0-13074 GCA_964442365.1 uncultured Candidatus Saccharibacteria bacterium
GAAGTACTTGAAAAAGCTACTTTGTATTATCAAAAACAGCTTGCAGAAAGAAAAGATGTTATTGCATATCTAACAGGAAGAGGGCTTTCTATCGCTACTATAAAAAGCTGGCGTATAGGATTTGCTCCTGACGAATGGACTCCTGCATCGACAGCTCTTATTGGTAAAGGTTTTGCTCCAAAACTTATTGAGAAAGCTGGTTTAACTAAACCTTCTGATAAAAAGCCTGGTGAGTACTATGACAGATTTCGTTCACGTATCATGTTTCCTCTTACTGATACAGGTGGTCGAGTGATTGGTTTCTCTGGAAGAATATTTGGTCCTGATACAGAGATGGCGAAATACTTAAATAGTCCCGAAACAGAATTGTTTGATAAATCATCGTTTCTGTATGGTTTTGATAGAGCGAAGTTCGATATACGTAAAAAGAATGAAGTTATCTTAGTTGAGGGACAAATGGATCTGATTATGAGTCATCAAGCGGGATTTACAAATACAGTTGCTGTTTCTGGTACAGCGCTCTCTGAAAAACACGTTGATATCTTGAAACGTTTTTCTCAGACACTTTTTTTAGCTTTTGACGCTGATTCTGCAGGGCAGAAAGCGAGTGAGCGTAGTGCCACAATAGCACTTTCGAAAGATATGGAAGTTAAAGTCATTCGTATTGATGGTGGTAAAGATCCAGCTGATGTAATCAAAGAAAGTCCTGATCTTTGGAAACAAGCTCTAGAAAAACCCCTTCATATTATCGAGGCTCAGTTGGCAAGGGCTATGCAAGAAAAAGAACCACGAGCTCGTGCAAGAGCGATCGAAGAACTTGTTTTGCCTTATATAGCTGTATTACCAAGTCCACTTCAAAGAGCTCATTTTATATCTACTGTTGGATATGCAAGTGGTATGAGTGATAAATCACTTGAGGAGGCCCTTAAGTCTGTTTCTGTTGTAGATATTAAAAATACTCCCCATGTGTCTGTTTCAAAACAACAAAGTGTTGCGCGTATTGATACGGTACATCGTCGGGTCGCTGCTCTTCTTTTATGGCTTCGTCAAAAAAATAATACACGACCCGATGTTGACTCTGCATACGTAGAGCAGTATGTTAAGGAACATACCAATGAAGATATAGCAGGGACAATAGCCATGCTTACTAAACAGTATGAGGCTGAACTCCTGTATGAAGCTGATGCGGCATTTTCGGGGGTTACAAGTCTTCGAAAAGAGGTTGATGAAATATTGAGTACTCTTTCTGAAGAGCATCTCAAAAAACGACTCGCTGAAACCATGGCCTTACTGAAAAGGGCAGAAGGGGAACAAAATAAAGTTGAAGTGGATAGGTTACTGAAGGTGTGTCATGAGTTATCAGGTCAATTGCATAAACTTAAAAACAACATTGTATGAAGAAAAAAACACAAAAAAAAGTTCGTAAATCAATAAAGAAGCCTGTACGCAAGGTTGTTTCTAAGGCTGTATCGAAAGGTAAATCTGGTAAAAAAGTATTGTCTGCTAAGGTTATGGCAGAACGAGCAGAACAATTGCTTCAAAAAGGAAAAGATAAAGGTTTTATCACATACGATGAGATCTTAAAAGAGTTTCCAAATATTGAAGACGATATTATATTCCTTGACTCTTTGTATGAAAAATTAAGTACAGCTGGTATTGATATTTTGGAGGGTGGTGGTTTGCTTGATTTTAACGTTGAAGAGGTTTCAGAAAAAATAAAAAAATACGGAGGACGTGAAAGTGAATCTCATGATTCTATTCAGATTTATCTTAAAGAAATAGGACAGTACCCACTTATTTCTGCTGGTGACGAAAGAGATCTTGCTAAACGTATAGAAAAAGGAGATATAGAGGCAAAGAATCTTCTTGCTAGAGCAAACCTTCGTCTCGTTGTGTCTATTGCTAAAAAATATGTAGGTCGTAGTCCGGATCTTACACTTCTCGATCTCATACAAGAAGGAAATCTTGGACTCTTTAAGGCAGTAGATAAATTTGATTGGACAAAAGGATATAAGTTCTCAACATATGCTACTTGGTGGATACGTCAGGCTATTACACGTGCCCTTGCAGATCAATCCCGAACAATTCGTGTACCAGTGCACATGGTGGAAACGATTGCAAAGTATAAACAAGTAGTACGACGTCTTTCTCAGGATTTGGGACGTGATCCACTTCCAGAAGAAATCGCCAATGAAATGGGTCTCGATGTGGAGAAAATTTATACTATAGAAAAAATTGATCAAAATACGGTTTCTCTTGAAACTCCAGTAGGAGACGGTGATGATGAAAAATCAACACTTGGAGACTTTGTTTCTGATGATAAGATTCTATCTCCAGATCAAGAGTCTTCACGACGTATTATTGGTGACCAAGTTCGTGAAATTCTAAACGACTTGCCTGAAAAAGAAAGAAAAATTCTTGAACTTCGTCACGGTCTTACTGATGGTATTCAGCATACACTTGAAGAAGTAGGAAAGAAGTTCGGTGTTACTCGTGAACGTATTCGTCAGATTGAGGCAAAAGCTCATGAAAAAATCCGTCAGCATGAAAAAGTAAACAAGCTCAAAAACTATTTTTAGGTAATTCGATCCCGCCGAGGCCTTTGTTAGGGCCATATTCTAGGCATTGACATATAGCACATAAAAGTGCTATAATATATAGGTACCTTCATGTTGAAGGACACCCATGAGTAGTGGGTAATCGTTCCTTGTTACACTCCTTTTTAGGAGCCTCGCCATGAGCAGTGGTAATCTCGATCGTGTCTTGAAGCTATGGATCTCTCTGTGGAACTTGGTTTTGGAGGACAATCGACACTATGAAAGTGTCTGCGCGCTTCTTCAGAGGCTTATTTTTGAGAAGATGGCCTGGCCCTCTTTCAAAAACTGGCCTGCCATTTGCGAACTCGGCAAGACTAACCGTCTTGCGATGTTCGTGGTTGCGACGGTGGATTTATCCAAGATCAAGGAGTCTCCATCTGTGCAGCGAATCATCGCTGCCTTCCCTGAGTGCTTCTCGGACGTCGAAGTCCGGGGGCCTGTTCCTTGGTCATTAATCTTGGCAAATGATCATGCCTATGTGACACGGGAAGGGCAAGGTAAGGTCGGTCGATACCTTCAATCACACGATGCGTATTCCGAGTTCCGAATACCGGATATAACGTATCGGCTCGATACGTGGTGTGAAGACTCCTATGCAGACGAACCCATCTTTCCTGTATCTGCGGAGGCGGATAAGTTTCCTGAGGTGGGTGAGATCGTGGTTGTGAATGGTGTATCTGTGATCATGGTCGAAAACAACGATACAAACGGTTTTGTTGTTGTCGTGCCGGCCGAGTGCATCGACCTGACGTGTTGATTTGGTCCGAGAAGGGTAAATTTTCTGAGGCCCGCTGTGTAAACGGCGGGCCTTTTTCTTACCCATATTCGAAAAAGTAAACAAGCTCAAAAACTATTTTTAAGATAGCTTGCACGGTATTTAGGTTATGTTACTATATTTTTGTTAGTAATACATCTGAAGACCAGAAAATTCGCTCCCCAGTTCTGGCACTTTCTTTTATAGAATGTTAGATGAAGGGAAATGGAGCGTCCTTCCAGGTGTTCTAAAAAAGACGACTTTGCTCGTCTTTTTTAGTTTCTGAATATAGTTTCGTTTGTTTTTTGAAGATAGATTTACATAGAAAGAGGTTACTACGTTGAATTGATTAAGGTATTTATCTTTACCTATTGATACTATATGTAATCTTATATCAGAAATGTATCTAAAGAAGTTTAGTTTCTCGTCAGGTCTTTGATAGATTTCATCTGGTAAATATAGAGTTTTAACAAAATCAAAAATTTGAATATTTTCTATTTCTGAATGGTTGAGAGATAGTTTTTTAAAGAAAGAATCATAGACAATAATTTTATATATAGAGTTATTCATAATAACAGCTGATACTTTTTGTTTTGAATAAACTTTATAAGCATTGCGAATATGTTTTTCTATAATTTTTCTCACTCATATACCATAAACAATCACCTATAAATAAAATGAGAAGCCGTATTAAATTTCCCCTAAATTTTATTAGAAAGTGCTCTAGATACTGAGGTGTGCGATAATAGGCTATATGCCTACAAGTAAAGCTTTTACAGAAGCCTATAAACGCCTCAATAAGGCCCAAAAAGAGGCCGTAGACACTGTAGAGGGTCCAGTTATGGTTGTGGCTGGTCCAGGCACCGGCAAGACTCAAATATTGTCTTTACGCATAGCAAATATACTCCTGAAGACTGATACAGCACCGAGTTCTATATTAGCCATCGCTTTTACTGATTCGGCGGTGAAAGCGATGAGGAAACGACTACTTACTTTTATTGGAGCGAGAGCGTATGAAATTCCTATATATACATTTCATGGTTTTGCCAATGATCGTATACAAGAATTTCCAGATGCTTTCCCTCGGATTATCGGTTCTGAACCGATCAGCGATATTGAACGAATACGGATTATTGAAAAGATTCTTCTCGAGGGAGATTGGAAAATTTTAAGACCTTCGGGTGATCCTTTGTATTATGTTCGTCCAGTTTTATCTATAATTCAGTCTATAAAACGTGAAGGGTATGATCCCGTAACCTTTCGTGTTCTCATAGATTGTCAACAAAGTGATTATGATGCTGTTCCAGATAAGATTCACTTGAAAGGTGCTTATAAAGGGCAGATGAAAGCGGAGTATAAAAATCTTCAGGAAAAAATACATAAAAATAAAGAATTAGTTGAAGTTTTTAGACTATATGAAGAAGCACTTCAAAAAGGACGTTTATATGATTATGAAGATATGATTCTAGAAATGGTACGAGGGATGGAGAGTAATGAAACATTTCTTAGAACACTTCAAGAGAGATATCAGTATGTTCTTGTTGATGAACATCAAGATACAAATGGTTCGCAGAATAAAATAGTTGAATTACTAGTTTCTTTCCATCAGAATCCAAATTTATTTATAGTTGGAGATGAAAAGCAAGCAGTTTATCGTTTCCAAGGAGCATCTCTTCAGAATTTTATTTCATTTAAAGATCGTTTTGTAGAAGCTAAAGTTATTCATCTTGAAGAAAACTATCGTTCGACACAGAGAATTCTCGATGCTTCTCATGGTTTGATTCAAAAAAATACAGACATATCTCCACAAAAACTTAAGTCTCAAGATAAACACGTGCATACTATTAATATTGTTGAAACAGACAATGAAGAAGCTGAAGCTGAATATATTGCTCTTCATATACAAAATAAACTAGCTAATGTTTCTGCTGAAGAGATAGCCGTAATCTACCGAAATAACAATGATTCACGTCTTATAGAGAGAGCTCTTTATAGTAAAGCTATTCCGTATACAATACAGTCTAATCGTGGAATATTCGAAGATGATGATATTGCACGTTTTATAGACACCCTTGAAGCTATTGCTCATATTGAACAAGAGGAATTACTTGCTCGAGTAATTCTTTTCGATTTTATTACTACGGATTTTATTTCTACTGCTTCGATTATTCAACGCGCATACAAAGAAAGAGTATCCCTTTCAAAACTTTTAGAAAAAGAAATGCCAGAAATATGGAATACGCTATGTACTCTTGCAGTCAAAGCACATAACGAACCTTTGAGAGATAGTTTGGAACTCATACTTCACAATACCGGTTTTCTTTCGCATATTATGGAGCATGCTCAGAGTCACGATAAGGCTCATAAAGTTCGTGTTTTGATACAAGAAGCAGAAGAGCTTACTAAGAAAAATTCACAAGCAACACTCGCTGATTTTGTGGTACATGTGAGAACGCTTATTGAACATCGCATATCACTTTCGATGAGTGAGTCCTCTGGAATTGGTGTTCAACTTATGACCGCACATAAATCCAAAGGGCTTGAATTTGAGCACGTATATATTATGGGGGTGTATGACGGACACTGGGGCAATCGTAGATCAATGCAGAAGTTTACTATTCCTGGTATTGGAGAAGATGTTGATCATACGATAGAAGACGAACGCAGATTGTTTTATGTGGCACTTACAAGAGCTAAAAAAGATATTGTTATTTCATATCCGAACCATCGTAGTGATGGCGGGGAGCTTTTCCCAGCACAGTTTATTGAAGAAATTGATACAGAACATGTGACACGGATTAAAACAGATATTCAGGCAACATTTTCGAAAAAAGATCCTGCAATAGATAAACGGAAAGAACAATATCGGACTTATATTAAAAAACTATTTCTAGAACAAGGGCTCAATGTTACAGCTCTTAATTCGTATCTTGATTGTCCATGGAAATATTTTTTTAGAAATTTACTTCGAGTTCCTGAAATAAAGAGTACACCACAACTTTTTGGAGATGCGATTCACGCTGCCTTTAAAAGGTTGTCAGGAGATATTATTAAAAATAGTGCGACTGAAGAAAAGTTTATCGAATATTACATACAAGCACTTTCGCGACTACCTTTACCAGAAAGAGAATACGAAGAGCTTAAGAAAAAAGGTGAAGATATACTAAAAAGATATTATACAGAATATAAAGATTCATTTAATCAAAATATCCGTACAGAATATTCAATCTGTTGTCCTCTTGGAGAGACTGTAATAAAAGGCAATATCGATAAAATTGAGTTTAATGATCATGCTATGAGTGTTGTTGATTATAAAACAGGAAAATCAAAAACAAGAAATCATATTATTGGGAAAACAAAAGGACAAGGAGCGGGGGATTATTGGAGACAATTACAGTTTTACAAATTATTACTTGATCAGAGTGATTTATCTAAACATTATACTTTTAAAGAAGGGATTATAGATTTTGTAGAGCCAGACGAAAAAGGGTATTTTCATAAAGAATCTTTTACGATATCTGATGAAGATATTGTTGTCATAAAAGAGCTTATTACAAAAGTAATGCAAGAAATAATATCACTTTCTTTTTTCTCACATGAATGCAAAGATATTTGTGAGTATTGTGATCTTGCTAAAAGAACGAGTCTTTTAAAGTCTTAGTTAGTTCTGGCGAGTATGGATTTGATAAGTGCTGAAAGAGCTGTATAAGGAATTGCCCCGGCGGTGATAGGTATAGTTTGACCGTTACGAGTATCAATAATCACGGTGTAAGGTGTGCCTTCTGCTCCAGCTTTAAGCGCTTCGTTATATGATTGTTCGATTTTATCTGCATATCGTCCTGAAGTAAGACATGTTTCAAAAGCAGCCTGATTTAGACCTAGTTCTTTTGCAATAATCGGAAGTTTTGCGAGATCAAGGCCGTTATTTGAAGGGGTGATTTCATAGATACGATCAGTGTATTTCCAGAACATGTCGTTACCACCAAGTTCAGCAGCACACTCAGTTGCTTCAGATTCTTTTCCTGCTTTTGAGTGGAGTGGTGGCTGTGTCTCTGAACCTTTGTAAATAGGGAAATGTCTGTATACCCATGCAACTTTTCCTTCTGTGCCAAATTCCGCCATCATTTGTTGCATTGTTTTGTGGAATTGTTTACAAAAAGGACATTCGAGATCTGAGTATTCAACAACTAAAAGAGTAGCTTTTGGATTTCCAAGAATATGATCTTTGTCAGTTACGGGGGCAATATCTATATTTTGATCAGCAGAAGGGATGTTAGAGTTTGCTTGTGTGTTTCCACCAGAATTCATACTGTTAAAAATAAGTGCTCCAGCAATAAGTAATCCTGCAATAATAATCGCAATCGGTATCATCATGGGTGACTGAGTAGTATTAGGTGTTTGTGTTTCCATAGAGTTTGATTATATCAAATATTAAAAACCGAGGGTATGAGTCATACTTTGTTCTGGTACGTGTAACCATGTTGAAGTGTTAAGAGGAATTTCATTTTTCTTACCACCTTCTTTGAAGAGTAGTTTATTGTTTGTAAGTGCATAATCAAATACTTCTTTGGTTATTTTTACGTCCATAAGACAATATTTTATAATTTTATTTATTTCACCTTTTTTCCACCATTCTACAGCTTGTAAACCTTGGCCACTTTTTCTTTTTCCTAGAGTGCCCTCGGCTACTTGATCAAGTCGAACCCTTCGTCCAATAGAGTCTTTAATTTCTTTTAGAATATCAAGACTTTTTATTTTTGTAAGATCACCAGGATAGTATTTGTTTAGTAAAGGTATATCAAAATGATCTGAGTTGTATCCGATCAACATATCGGCTTTTTCAAAAAGTGGCCACATATCGTTAAATTGCTCCTGAAGATATGAAGAGTATGTATCAGTTGCTCTGTCGTAGACTCCGACTACAGAAATATCAAGCAATACCGGATCTGCTCGTCCGACATCTTGAAATATATTTCTTGTTTCAATATCAAATACTACGTAATTCATTGATCAATTCTGTTTCATTGACGGCTTTTATGTCACCTGTACTCATATTTTTTAGTTGGTATATGCCGGATGTAATTTCTGTGGCTCCTACAACTATAACAAAAGGTACACTATCTTTTGATGCTTTTTTGATTTGATCTCCCACTTTCTTGTCAGTTATATCAGTAATAACGTTTATACCTGCGTTTCTTATATTTGAAGCAAGGGAGGTGATATCTTTTGATTCTGCTCCGTCTGCGTGTGCAATATATAGTTTTGCGGAAGGTGTATAGGTTGGTAGTAGATTGTGTACTTCAAGAAAATCACGAAGAGTTACGTCACCCATACCAAAACCTACCGCTGGAACTTTGTCTGATCCAAAAATAGATAAGAGATCATCGTAGCGTCCACCACCAAAAAGTGCTCGTGGATTTTCAGGATTGGTATCATAGATCTCAAAAACGATATCAGTATAATAATCAAAACCTCGCGCAAGAAGTGGGGAGTACACAATATTTGTAATTCCTTGATTTTTGAGTGTTTCTATAAGATTTTTAACGCCTTCACTTACTGGTATTTCAAATTCTGCTGGCTCTTCTGAGAGTGTGGACCACTCTTTTTTAAAGTCTTCTCCGGATATTTTATCTTTTCGATCAAGGAGTTTGATTGCTTTGGTGTATAAATCAGGACTGCGTAATTTTTTACTTATATTTTCTTGAAGAGAAATTCTGCTATTGATTCGTATTTCATAGTCAGTGGGCTTTGCTCCAAAAGCATGCATGATTGAAGCAGAAAGAGTAATAATCTCTTGCTCGGCTGTAGTATTTTCGACACCAAATATGTCTACGTTTAGTTGCCAATGCTCGCGCAAGCGACCTCTTTGGGGTTTTTCATATCTAAAAAGATTTGGTATAGAATACCAACGAAGAGGGAAAGATAGTTCGCGTCTTTTTGCTGCTACCATACGAGCTACGGTCGGTGTCATTTCTGGGCGAAGTGTAACATCGCGCTCACCTCGATCTTTAAAAGAATATGTTTGTTCGTTGATTATCTCTTCTCCAGACTTTGCTTTATATAGTTCTGTTGATTCGAGAATAGAGGCGTTATACTCTAGATAACCAAAGCTTTCTACTGCTCGTCGCATAGTATCAAATAGATACTTTTGAATAAACATATCTTCTGGATAGAAGTCTCGGACACCTTTATAGCTTTCAGTACTTATAGTCATGTGATAGATTGTAGCCAAAATATGACCATATCACAAGTTATTAGGTTTTATAAGAAAATAGGCGAAACACCGCTTCAAGCTGTGGAACGTTTCCGTTTGGAGAATCCTTTATTTTCAGACGAAAAAATCACATATGCTGGGCGTCTTGATCCTTTGGCAGAAGGTGAGATGATTTTTCTTACAGGTGAAAAGTGTAAAGAAAAAGAACAATTTTTATCATTAGATAAGGTTTATATGGTCGATGTTTTATTTGGAATCAGTACAGATACTCATGATGTTTTGGGTTTTGTAGATGATTATGATAAAGAAAGTGTCACTTTTGATAAAAGTATATTGAAGGATTTTATTATCCAGTATGAACAGAAATATCCTTTGTTTTCTTCGAAGACAATAAAACAAGCTAGAGAGGGTATTAGAATTAACGAAAAAGATATTCCTGTAAAAACAGTCACTGTATATGATATTTCTTGTATAAAAGAATATGAGATATCTACAAAAGATTTACAGAATAATATATTTGATACTATACGTTTGGTTTCTGGAGATTTTAGACAAAAAGAGATTATTGAAAAGTGGCAAAAATTTTTTGATGAAAATAAAAAAGAAAATTTTAGTGCAGTTACGTTGAGGGTTCATTGTTCTTCCGGTACATATATGCGTGTTTTGGCCGATATGATAGGAAAAAAACTCGGCACAAAAGCCCTCGCTTTGTATATCAAAAGAGAAAAAATTATTTTAGATTAGGGATAAAGTTTTAACCTTTTCGTCCTGCTTTGTCGCGAGCACTTTTTGTTAGAAATTGTTTTCGTAGGCGTACTGATGTTGGAGTGATTTCAATATATTCGTCATCCTGCATAATTTCCATAGCTCGTTCAATTGTTAGTTTCCAAGCTGGTGTGAGGTAAACAGCATCATCAGATCCAGAAGCGCGCATGTTAGTAAGTTGCTTTGCTTTTGTTGGGTTTACATAAAGGTCGTCTCCTTTGGTTACGTTACCAACCACCATACCTTCATATACTTCATCACCGGGTGCAACATAGAGGATTCCACGCTGTTGTAGGTTATCAAGAGCAAAAGCGAGCACCTTTCCGGCTTCCATAGAAATCATGGCACCTACAGTAGAGTGATCAATTTCACCAGCATGAGCACGAAACTCAAGAAAACGACTTGAGAAAATACCTTCACCTCTAGTATCAATTACAAACTGTCCGCGATATCCAAGGAGACCACGAGTAGGAGCTTCAAAAACTAGTCGACAGATATTTCCTTGATTCTGTGACATGTTCATGAGAATACCGCGTCTTGCGGTAAGTTTTTGTATAACAGTACTTTGTGATTCGACAGGCACGTCGATAATTACTTCTTCATATGGTTCTAGTTTTTTACCATTTTCTTCTTTAATAATAACGTGTGGTTGAGAGACTTGAAGTTCAAATCCTTCACGACGCATGTTTTCAAGAAGAATAGCGATGTGAAGTTCACCTCGGCCGTATACTTTGTATGATTCTCCGCTAAAATCTACTTTAAGACCAACGTTTATTTCCATTTCTTTTTCTAAACGTTCACGGATTTGACGTCCAGTTACAAATTTTCCTTCTCTTCCTGCAAAAGGGGAGTCGTTAACAAGAAAGTTTAGAGAAATAGTTGGTTCATCAATTTTGATCGCCGGTAAAGGAGTAAGTTCTTGATTTGTAGAAACTGTTTCTCCAATAAAGATTTCTGGTAGGCCAGCAATCATAACAATATCTCCTGATGTTGCCTCTTTGACCTCTTTGCGAACAATACCCTCGAAAGTGAAGAGTTTAGTTAATTTACCGGAAGTGATTTTACCGTCTGGGTGTTTAGCGTAGACCATATCTCCTTCGTGTACGACGCCAGCATAAATACGACAAATAGCGAGACGTCCAAGAAAGTTATCGTATCCGAGATTAAATACTTGCATAGCAAGTGTTTGATCGACATCTTTTGATGCAGGAGCTACTTCTGCGAGGATAGTATCAAGAAGAGGATTGAGGTTTTCTGAGGTATCTTCAAGATTTTTCTTGGCAATACCTTGGCGACCGATTGCATAGACAACAGTAAAGTCTAGTTGATCATCTGTTGCACCGAGATCGATAAAAAGTTCAAGTACTTGATCGTGGACAAGAGCCGGGTTTGCAGCGGGTTTGTCGATTTTATTTATAACAACAATAGGTTTAAGTCCTAGTTCAAGAGACTTTTTAAGTACAAAACGAGTTTGTGGCATGGGTCCTTCTTGAGCATCAACAATAAGAAGAACTGAGTCGATAGAACGAAGTACGCGTTCTACTTCTGATCCGAAATCGGCATGTCCTGGAGTGTCTACAATATTGATCTTTGTGTCTTTGTAAAAAACAGAAGTATTTTTGGCGTAAATAGTAATACCGCGTTCTTGTTCGAGAGCGTTTGAGTCCATAGTAGCACCTTCTTCAACCATACCTGTTTGACGCATAATAGCATCAGTAAGGGTTGTTTTACCGTGGTCCACATGGGCAATAATTGCAATATTTCGTATTTCCATAAGTATTTTAACGAGTGCCTATTAAAGCAAATTTTTTACTATTTGTACAGAGGATAGCCTTATATATCGTCTTTTTATCATAATTTTATAGCTGTTTATATGTTTTTTTGATAAAATTATATTTATAAATGAGTAACATTCTGGTACGTGATAAATTTTCAAAACGACAGATTGAGACCATGTCAATGCTTGATTATTCTACGGTACTAATAAAAGAAATTGAATATTTACATGAGAGGTTGTTGATCGGTGATGATAAAATGTTGGAGTTTCAGATTAAAATAAAGTTTTTTTTAGAACTTATGAGTTCTTGTTTAGACTATACAGCGGTTAATATTTTTGAGTTATTCTCATCAGATTCACCAATAACAGATAAGAGTCTTAGGAGGGTATATTTTCCCTTTATCGAATATCAAGAGGAGGAAAATATTTTAGATTCCGAAAGAAGATTGGGTAGGGCAATAAAAGAAACACTAGGATCCAATGTGATAATGAATTACCATTTGGTTAGTAAGATTAGAAATTGTCAGCATATTTTTCATCAGAACTATAATCTTTGGGTAACAGATTTTAAAAAATTAAGGAATAATAATGTTCACAGAAATTTAGGTGTTTATCATTCGAAAAATGATGATAATCGTGTAGTAGATTTAGGGCAAGGACATTCGTTAGTATTTAAGGGTGGTCATAGTGGGGTTCGTAGCAGTGATGGTGTTGATTACAAAACACCAGATGAACTTGCTTATTTTTTTAAGTCGCCCGTTATCAAACAAGAGACTAAGTACTATGTATTTTCTGACGCTAGTGAAGTACATCATAATGTTATTGATTTTATTAAAATAGTTAATATAAAAATTACTGAAATAGTTAATGAAATTTATCTTTGTTTGGGTAACTTAGAAAAGTAATATATTTTTTATTAATTATCGTTTATACTTATGAGTATATGCGTCCAAATAAATCTCCATGG
>CAYTZA010000017.1:0-13048 GCA_964442365.1 uncultured Candidatus Saccharibacteria bacterium
GCCACCAAAAAGCACTAGCAATAACAAATACAATCCATAACCACCAAGGAATAAGAGGTAAAAGAAGCAGGAACAAAAGACTAGTACATATTCGTCCAAAAATAATCATGATTGTGTGGGAATAGCTACTATATCCATAGACCTAAATGGTACAGGCAAGAAAAAACGTACAGTTTGAAATGGATCAGAATCACGAGACACAATGTCTTCAACAACAGAATATACAATAGTACTTTCACGTGGTAGAAAAACAGGATCTCCAATTAAAATACTCTGTGTTCGGGGAATATTTATTTCAAATAATCCTCCCCCACGACCTTCAGCAAGCCACTGTTCTGTTGACGTGCCTATTGTCGCCACAAAAGATTCTCCTGGAGAAGAAAAAAGTCTTACTTTGGATTCATTTTTATAAGAATACTCAACCCTCCCAATAGGTAGAAGCCTATCTATACCATATACTCGCGTACCAGAAGCAATTTCTCCTCCGCCATATGAAATTACTATTGTATCGTATGGAGTATAAGGAGGTCGTATAGTTACTCGAACAGGAGTTAAAGCACTGAAACGTACTGAAGTTGAAGCACTATCTGCAATACGCTCCCACGTTTCAGAAAATCTCTTTTCAGATTCAAGAATCTGCTTTTCATCAGAAATCATACGAAGACGTGATTCTAGTTGATTAACTTTTTCTTGTAAAACATAATTCGCTGTAAAAAAACTGTAAACATACTCCCTCACGCTTGTTGTATATGGACGAAGAAGCGAGGCCGGATAAACAACAACATAAGACAAATTAAATAGTGGCTGACGAAATAATCCTACCAATCCAGTAAGTACTACACATATAACAATAATCCGTATAATAAAAACACGTACACGACTTTCACGTTTATTGTTTTTTTGGAGGTAACTCATTGTCGTCTTGAATTAAAATCTCTTTATACTTTTCTATATCTTCAAGAATAACACCCGTACCGCGAGCAACAGCAGTAAGTGGATCTGCAGCGATATGTACTGGAATTTTTAGATATTCTGCCAATAGTACGTCTAATCCTTTAATCAAAGCGCCACCACCAGTTAAGTACACTCCTTGACGCATCACATCAGCGATTACTTCCGGTGGAGTTGTTTCAAGAACTTCTTTAGAAGATTCGATCAAACTATCAATCGATTGCGCTATTGCTTCTCTGATATCTGCATCAGTAATCACCACTTCACGAGGTAGACCTGTTACCAAATCACGACCACGTACAGGGGCTTCCATAGGTGCTTGATCCGGTAATACTGCTCCGATACTAATTTTAACAGCTTCAGCAGTTTTTTCTCCTATAACAATCTTAAATTCATTGCGTATATAGTTAATAATATCGTTATTTAAGCGATCGCCGGCAATACGGACATTTTTAGAACGCACGATACCACCGAGAGATATCACTGCAATATCAGTTGTACCACCTCCAATATCAAGAACCATCGTGCCTACTGGTTCGAATATGGGCATGCGTATACCTATAGCAGCTGCCATGGGCTCTTCAACAATATGAACCTCTCTTGCACCAGCATTGCGAGAAGCGTCACGTACCGCACGAGTTTCTACGTTTGTGATACCAGAAGGAACTCCTACCACCACACGAGGACCGAACATTTTCTTTCTTCCCTCTTCTGCTTTTTTAATCAAATAACGAAGCATTTCTTCGGTCACTTCAAAATCAGAAATAACACCGTCGACAACAGGGCGAACAGCCACCACATGTTGAGGAGTGCGACCGAGCATTTGTTTTGCTTGTGTACCAACAGCTACAACAGTACCTGTCTTTTGATTTACTGCTACCACTGAGGGCTCGTTTATAACAATCCCATGTCCTTTTACATATACGAGAGTATTGGCAGTACCAAGGTCAATACCAATATCATTGGATAATAATTGTCGCAGACTCTTAATACCTTTAAACTTTTTAAAGAAATTTTTCATACCAGTTTTTCTATCACAGAGTTAATTTCGGCAATAGTTATACGCTTTGTTTCCAAGTCTTTTCTTAATTTGTATTCAACAATACCATCAGCAAGACCTTTTTCACCAATTACTATAATATGCGGCAAACCCAATAATTCAGAATCTGATAATTTTTCTCCTGGACGTACATCTCTTTCATCATAGAGTGCCGATATGCCAAGTTTTTGACACTTTTCGTATAAAGAATCAGCAAGTTCTTTAACTTTTTCTGATTGAGGTTGTAAAGACAAGATATGAACTTTGAAAGGTGCAATGGCTTCTGGCCAGACAATACCCTTTTCATCAGAAAGTACTTCAACAATAGTACCCATAACTCTACTTGGTCCTATGCCATAACTACCCATATACACCGGCTGACGTACCCCCGATTCATCGGCAAAAGAAAGACCGAGTGGTTCTGAAAACTTTGTACCTAAAGTAAAAATATTTCCTACTTCTATAGACTTTTTTTCAATCAATTCTTCTTTTTTAAGACCTAACTTAGCCAATACAGCATCGTTAAATACTTCTTTGTTAAGAGCTATATGTTTATCTTCATGAACATAAATCACATCTTCACCAGCTTCTGATACTGTTTGAAATTCTTCTGAAAATTCACTAAAAATACCTCCCGATGCAAATGTCGGATAAGTTTGTAATCCAAGTCCAAGTCGTCCAAAAATACGTATGTATGCTTCACGCGCTTTTGCATAAAGTTCGTCGTGTTGTGTTTTGTCACGAGCAAAAGAATACAAATCTTTCATGAGAAATTCTTTACCTCTCATAATACCGCTCTTAGCACGAGTTTCGTTACGAAACTTTGTTTGAAATTGATATACAGATTTTGGTAAATCTCGATATGAAGAAATATAATCCGTCATGATTGCTGTCAATGGTTCTTCATGAGTAATCGCAAGACCAGTCTCGGTGCCATTTTTAAATTCTGTCTTAAACCAAATATCAACGTTTTTATCACTCCAACGATCAGTCTTTTCCCATATCGCTTTATCTTGAAGAGCGGTAAGAGACACTTCTTGCCCACCAATAGTATTCATCTCTTCTCTGATAACCTCCACAATATTGTTAAGAGTACGAAGACCGAGAGGTAAAAAAGAATAAACCCCGGCCATGTCTTTGTGTATATATCCTGCCCTGATCAAAAGATCAGCGTTTTTTGACACTTCGTCTTTTGGTGATTCCCGACGGGTTTTGGTGAAGAGATGTGATTGCTTCATGTGTATACTATACTAGAAAATCAGCTTAATAATATCGTTATACGTTACTACAGCCATAAGAAGCAAAAGGAGAAGAAATCCGCCAGTGTTTAATGCGTGAGAAATACGTATAGGAATTGGTCGGCGAATAATTGCTTCTATAAGAACCATAAGTAGACGCCCACCATCTAGAGCTGGAAGTGGTACCAAGTTTATAACCGCAAGATTGATTGAAATAAACGACACAAAAGAAATAAAGTATGCAAGACCAAGCTGACGAGCGTCACCCACAAGAGTAGCAATACCTACTGGACCAGTTATTGTAGATAGAGCATGCTCTTCGGTAAACGCTTTGTAGATAAAACCACCTAAACCTCTTATAGTATTTTCTACTGATAAAGCTGTTAGTCTTGCCCCCTGCCAAAACGCTTCATGAATAGGCAGAGACAATATACCAACGGAATCAAGCCCAACACCAATTACAGGTTTTTCAGAAATAGTACCAATTATTGGGAGAACTGTCGTAGAAGAAGCGATATCAGAACGAATAAAAGATATTTCTACTGGATTAAAACCATGTGTTGCAATAAAATCTTGAACATCTTTAGTGTATGTGGGCACAATCGAATCTTTGATTGAACGAAGACCAACAATCTGATCACCCGCCTTTAGCCCTGACAAAGATGCAGGGGTATCTGGTAGTACCTGAGTAATATAAACTTTTACTTCACGAAATTCTTTTGCTTCATAAAAATCAGTAGATACTGGGAATCCAAACATGAAGCCTATTGAAATAAGTAACCAAGCAAAAAGAACGTTGAACGTTACTCCCGCCACCAATACAAGAGCCTGCCAATATCGAGGTCGTGAACCAAAACTTCTTTCACGATCAGCACCCTCAAGCGGTGCTCCTTGATCTTCACCATGAATCTTTACAAACCCTCCAAATAAAAGAAAGTTCACCGAATATGTCGTTTCTCCTCTTTTCCAAGAAAATGCTTTCGGAGGGAAACCTATACCAAACTCATCAACACGCATACCTGTCCATTTTGCAAATAGAAAGTGTCCAAGTTCATGAACAAAAACCAATACTGACAATACAAGAATAAAAATAATAGCTGTGGTCATATATATTATTGAGAAATTTCTTTTTCTTTTTTAGTAAACAATCCTTCAAGTTTCTTTCCTGATTCCTGCAAGAATTTCTCCATATCATTTTTGAGACGAAACTTTTCATCTTGAGTAAGAGTTCCTTCTTTTTCTTTTTTCTGAATATCGTTCCAAACATCATCTCTAGCAGTACGCAAAGCAATTCGCGCTTGTTCAAGCTTATCTTTGGCAACTTTTACAAACTGAGAACGACGTTCTGTTGTAAGTTGTGGAAAAGATACTCGGACACCTTTTTCATCAACAGCAGTACCAACACCAAGATCAGCGCTTATGAGAGCTTTTTCAATAGCTTTGATCTGTGAACTATCCCAAGGAGATACTCTTAGAGTACGTGGATCTTCGATAGAGATTGAGGCTGTTTGTGAAAGTTTTACAAAAGATCCATATGATTCGACTTTTATATCATCTAAAATCGCTGGTGTAGCCTGCCCCGTTCTTATCTGGGTAAGTTCTTTTTGTAGCCAATCCTCAACACCTTTAATCTTTTCTTTAAGTACAGAAAAAGTATACATGTATATTTATAATATTATGAGCCTAGTATAAGAGAAATATGCTCAAGTATCAACTTTATAGACGCTGACTGATCTTGTATATACGAACGACACATGTACACCTGCGTTAAGATTGTTTGATTATTTTTTTTCTTTTTAAGAGCAACGATAACTTGATCAATAAAATCACTAGCAGCTTGTCTGTCTTTTTTGGCGATTATTTTCCCAACTAAAGCAAGACGCTTGGCAATCGGCAATGTTAAAAAATCAAAATCTTCTTCTTGTGCCTTTACTACAGAAGAAATAAGCTGTGCACGTGATTTAAGTGTATCAATAAGCAATCCCAAAGATGGCACGATCAATATAAGATGTTGACCTTGTGCAGGTTCTTCAGAAAGTTTCAAAAGAGCATTCTGTGCTTCACGAGTAATACGATCAACAGAAACAATTGCTATTTTTTTACCTGAAGACAAAGATCGAGTTGAAAAAAAATCTTTAAGTGCTCTTGATTCATCGATACCAAAACTTTCATACATAAACTCTTGTACGTCTGGATTTGTACCAAACACAATACCATGGAGATTTTCTAAATCACTACGAATCTTGTCGGACGTATCACTATTACCTTCTATAATATAAAAATGTGAAAGTGTAGAATCTTGTATCATGAACGCTTAATCATGATCGTCTTTTTATAAGTATCTAGGTGCTCAAGGGCAATACCTGTTCCTTTTACGACACAAAAATACGCTTCATCAGCAAGTACAGCCGGTACACCAGTACGACGCAATACTAACTCAGGAAGGTTTCGTAACTGTGACGTGCCACCCGTCAATGTAATACCTTGATCCATAATATCAGCCGATAGTTCTGGTGGTGTATCTTGCAAAACTGTTTTAATAGCATTAATCATTTCTCGAAGTTCTTTTGAAATTGCTTTTACAATTTCGTTAGTACGAATTTCTACAGAGCGTGGCATACCTGATATAAAATCACGTCCTTTAACCATCATAGACAACTCTTCTTCAAGAGGTACAGCCGAACCAATCTGTATTTTTATATCCTCAGCTGTTTTCTCGCCAACCGAAAGATTAAAATTCTTTTTTACATAATCAATAATAGCGGCATCGATTTTATTTCCAGCAACTTTCACTGAAGTAGACGTAACGATGCCACCCAAAGAAATAACTGCAACATCAGTAGTTCCCCCTCCAGCATCAACCACCATACGACCTAAAGGTTCGTTAATAGATATACCAGCACCAATAGCAGCGAGAATAGGTTCTTTTACTACGTAAGCATTTTTAGCGCCAGCCTTGATAGCAGCTTCGATTACTGCACGTCGTTCTGTTGAAGTAACTCCAGCTGGTACTGAAATAAGCACATCTGGACGTGTGAGATTAAAACGTCCCAATGCTTTCTGTATATAGTAGCGAAGCATGGCTTCGGTTACGCGATAATCAGCAATCACTCCGTCTTTCATGGGACGATAAGCAATAATCTCGTCTGGAGTACGTCCAATCATAAACTTTGCTTCAGCCCCAACAGCAAGGATTTTATTGTCATGAGAAACAGCTACTACCGAAGGTTCGTTAAGTACCACGCCTTTGCCCGGTACAAAAACAAGCGTATTTGCTGTGCCCAAATCAATACCAATTTTTTTAGAAAAAAATCCCATAGATATGACCTATACTGTACGCTTTTTTATACTCTTTGCAATACATATATACGATAATTAAAAAACTTTAACATATACACTATAGTGTATAGTTTTCCACACAATACAACATATAGCATATGTGCTATTATTTAATCTATTATGAAATTATACCTACACGAAATCGGGAAACTAATACAAAACCTTAGAGAAGAACGTGGAATTACTCAATCAGTTTTTGCACAAAAACTTGGCACCACACAAAGTGCAGTAGCAAGAATAGAAAAAGGCGAACAAAATCTTTCTACTAGTATGCTCAAAAAAATTGGTGACGCTCTTAATCGAGATTTAGTTACAGTTGCAGACAGCTCGCTCAATATTCAAATCGAAGGTGGACACAAACTTAGAGGAAAAGTTGCGACCAAAACATCTAAAAACGGCGCCATGGGCCTACTTTCAGCTTCCCTTTTAAACAGAGGCACTACTCGTATTAAAAATGTACCAAAAATAGAAGAAGTGAAACGCATGATTGAAGTACTCCTTTCTATTGGAGTATCAGTACGCTGGATTGAAAACGATCTTGAAATAAAAACTCCAGATCATATAGATATTGCAAGTATAGATATTAAAGCAGCAGAACGTACTCGTAGTATTGTTATGCTTATAGGGTCACTTATACATTGGCAAAAAAACTTTCGATTACCACAAGCAGGAGGTTGTAAACTCGGATCCAGAACAGTAAAACCACACGTTTATGCTCTTGAAAAACTTGGAGTTACTATCAATACAAAATCTACATATTATGAAATCAAAGCTCCGAAACTAGCTCCAGCAAATATTATTCTTTACGAATCAGGAGATACTGTAACCGAAAACGCTATCATTGCAGCAGCTGGTATTCCTGGTACAACCGTAATCAAATATGCTTCAGCAAATTATATGGGACAAGAAGTATGTTTCTACCTGGAAACTCTTGGAGTAAAAATAGAAGGTATCGGAACAACAACAATCACCGTACACGGTATAGATGCTCGAAAGATACGTAAAGATATTACATATTTTCTTTCTGAAGATCCGATTGAATCTATGTTTTTTATTGCAACAGCTATTGTCACAAAATCTTCTCTTATTATAGAAAGATGCCCTATAGAATTTCTTGAATTAGAACTATTGCGTCTAGAGAAAATGGGTTTCAAATACAAAATTCTAAAAACATACACCTCACTCAATGATCGTACTAAACTCGTTGATATTAAAACATTTCCTTCGGTACTCACCGCTCCAGAAGAAAAAATCGAAGCTCGACCTTATCCTGGTATCAATATAGATAACCTTCCCTTTTTTGCAGTGATCGCAACACAAGCAAAAGGTACAACACTTATACATGATTGGGTTTATGAAAAAAGAGCTATACATACCAAAGACCTCGACAAACTTGGCGCAGATACTATGCTTGCCGATCCACACCGTCTATATATAAACGGACCAACACCACTTAAATCTGCTGAAGTTGTTTGCCCTCCAGCCCTTCGTCCTGGAGCCATAATCCTTATCGGTATGCTTGCTGCTCAAGGTGTTTCAACACTAAGAAACATATACAGCATCAATCGAGGATACGAAGATATTGTTCAACGTCTCAATCTTTTAGGAGCCAAAATAAAGATACTTCGTGATTTTTAACCTTTTTTGATACCATGAAGCTATGTATCTCGTCGAAATAATACCAATAGCCAGAGGAATCACGAGAGAAAAATTAACGTATTTTTCAATTGAAGCACCACCAATCGGTAGTGTTGTAAGTATTCCCCTTAGAAACAAAAAAGGCAAAGGTATTGTAAGTGATATAAAAAATGCCCGTGAAGAACGTTCAGAAATACGCTCTGCAGAATTTGAAATAAAAAAGATAGATACCTTTTCTCCAAAAGAAATTGTTCCTAGATCATTTTCTACAATCGCACAAGAATTGGCAACTTATTATGCGACAACAACAGGAAGCGTATTGTGGAATCTTTTGCCTAAAACTATTATAGATAATCACACGGCACTACCAGAATTTATAACATCATCAACACCAAGTCCGATTGGACATACTCGTACGGTTATTGTACGCGCAGCTACTGAAGAAAGAATTAGTAACTATCGTGCTGCCATACGAGAACATTTTGCTAAAACAAAATCAGCCTATCTTTGCACTCCAACCATAGAAGACGCCGAACAACTTGCTCGTGAATTATCACGAGGTATCGAGGGTTATACGTATATTCTTCACAGTGAACTTCCACGAAAAAAACTTCTAGAAACTTGGCTTGCTATAGCAGCAGAACCACATCCGGTACTGATTATTGGTACAGCACTCTTTCTCTGTGCTCCACGACAAGATATCGGTCTTATTGTTATAGAAAGAGAAAACTCTCGAGCATATCGTATGCAGTCACGACCATATATAGATATGCGTCGAGTAGCCACCACCTATGCTCACCATATAGGTGCAAAAATCATGCGAGGAGATATTGTAGTATCTACTGAAAGTTGGTATAGCTCACAAGAAAATGAATTCGGCACAATCGAATATAGAGACGAACGATCTGAACGCACACCAAAACTTTCTATTGTTGATATGGGTACATATAAACTAGAAGAAAAAAAGCCATTTAGAACTATTTCAGACGAATTACATGAACTTATAAAAACAACGATTAGAGATAAGAAACGTCTCTTTCTTTTTACACCACGCAAGGGTCTCTACCCCACCACAGTTTGTGGAGATTGCGGCACTGTTGCACTTTGTAAAAAATGTAGCGCTCCTGTAGTCGTTCACTCAGGATCCACAGAAAATGAATATCTTTTTGTATGTCACCACTGTGGTACCACACGACCAACAGAAGAACGTTGCCAACACTGTGATAGCTGGAAACTGGCAGCACTTGGTGTTGGTATTGAAAGAGTCTTCGAAGATTTACAAAGAGATTACCCTGAGGCATCGATCAGTATCCTCGATAAAAATACTGAATCAACACGAGCACGAGCACGAAAACATATTGAACGATTCAACGAAACGCAAGGGGCTATTCTTCTTGGAACAGAATATGCTCTTTTATATCTCACAGAAATAGAATCAAGCGCCGCAGTATCACTTGATTCTCTTTTTCTTATACCAGATTTTCGTATGCACGAACGCATACTTGGCATACTAGCAACCATACAATCAAAGACTCGCTCCAATTTTCTTATACAAACTCGTACACCAACACATGCACTATTTGGACATCTTGCTAAAAAAACATTTCGTGATTTTTACAATTCTGAACTTGAAGATCGTCGTAATCTTAAGTACCCGCCTTTTAGTTTGTATATAAAAATCACACGCAAAGGCAAAAAAGAAAATGTTGAAGCGGATATAGCAGAATTACAAAGAAAACTTAGTGATTATGATCCCCTATCTTATCCTGGTCGTATTGAGAAAATTCGTGGCACATACATCATGCATCTCCTTATAAATCTTGACCCTGCAGATTGGGTAGACGAAGACTTACGAAAAAAACTTGCATCGCTTCCACACCACTGGACGATACAAGTAGACCCAGACTCGTTATTGTAGTATTCTCATGGACATGATAGTTCAAAGAGAACATCCTGTATTAAGGGAAAAGGCTGGTTTGGTTAAAAAGGTTGAAATAGGCACACCCCGCTTCAATACTATTATATCTGATATGAAAAAAGCACTGCATTCACAAGATGATGGTGTTGCTATCGCTGCCCCACAAATTGGAGTACCCCTTCGTATTTTCATAGTTTCAGGAAAAGTTTTTGACATGCGTAAAAAAAATCCTCCAACCATACCAACACCAGATCTTATCTGTATTAATCCCCATCTCACCAAACTTTCAAAAGAGAAAAAATGGGTCCCCGAAGGTTGTTTATCAGTAAGATATCTGTATGGCCGTGTTGAACGTAGCACTCGTGCAACACTTGATGCAACTAACGAACAGGGACAACCTTTTACTCTTGGAGCATCTGGTCTTTTGGCACAAATATTTCAGCATGAAGTAGATCATCTTGATGGTATTTTATTTACCGACAAAGCAAAAGACGTAGAAGATATTCCTCCAAATTATGATGAAGAATAAAACATATAAATTTGGCTTTTTTGGTAGTTCATCTTTTTCTATCGCAGTATTAAATGAACTTGAAAAACACAAAATACTACCAACAGTAATAATCACAACACCTGATAAACCAAAAGGCAGGAATCTGATCATGACACCAAGTGATACAAAGGTTTGGGGAGATACTAGACAAATACCTGTACTCTGCCCTGAAAAACTATCTGATCCTGATTTTCAAAAAACCTTAAAAGAATACAACTGTGAAGTGTTTATTGTTGCTTCATATGGAAAAATAATTCCAGAAAGCATTTTATATATGCCAAAAGAAAAAACACTTAACATCCACCCATCTCTTCTTCCTGCATATCGCGGAGCATCCCCGATTCAATCTATGATTCTCGCCGATGAAACATCTATTGGTGTCAGTATCATGGAACTTGATAAAGAAATGGATCACGGGCCTATCGTTATAAAGCAAGAAGTATTACCAGTATCATGGCCTTTATACGAAGAGCAAGCTGAACTTTTACTTGCAACAGAAGGAGGAAAAATCCTTGCCGAACTCTTACCACAGTGGCTCAATAAACAAATGCCAACTACCCCACAAGAACATAGTAAAGCGACCTACACTAAAAAATTTACCAAAGAAGATGGACTTCTTGATCTATCCAACAATCCTCGCACTAATTATTTAAAAATCTTAGCTTTCCATCGTTCACCTAAAGCTTATTTTTTTGATGAGTACAATGGTCAACAAATTAGAGTTATTGTTACATCTGCACGTTTTGAAAATCAAAATCTTGTTATAGAAAAGGTTATTCCTGAAGGCAAAAAAGAGATGCTCTATACCGATTATTTAAGAGGAAAAAAATAAAAAAACCCGTTTTCACGGGTGGTGGACACTTACTCTTTACAACTAGATATGAGTGCCTCTAAAAATATCAACTCATCGCTAGCAAGAATGGTTAGTCTTTCAAGATCCTCTATGTCGGAAACGCACAATGGTTCTCTTTGTGTATACAGAGCACCAAGCTCTATTCCACGCTTGTAATAAGCAAGGTCGTACTTAGGGATACAAACTTCATACCCTCTCACATCCCTTAAAAGAGTCTCCTCCGCGATTGCAAGACCCAAGAAACAACGACTCCTTCCCCGACCATCTTGTAACGGTTTCCCTAGGGGGAGAATGTCAATAAGGGAGTACGTTACACTAAACGTAGGAATCTCTGTCCATAATCCATCAGACAAAGGACTGTCTCCAAAATCGATACGTACTTTTCGTCCTTCAGGCATTTTGCCGACAATACTTAAAGGAGACTGCCCATACAAGTGATCGTAAACACCTGCTTTTTTGACCACCTCATCCACAAAAGTAGAAAGTTCAGATGGTTGAGTAAACAAACGATGAACCATAGCTTGAAGCCTTTGGAAAGCGACTCCTGCCCTTTCACGAATCCTCTCTCCTTCAGCTAGATCGTGCTTCATCTGAGCTCTCTTAAACAAACTGTTAATGTCCTCAGTGTTTATACCACGTGGCATAATACACCTCCTTTCTGTCGAAAGAGTACACCACAATGACAAACTCGGTCAAGATATTAAAATAAAAACCCCGATTTCTCAGGGTAATAATCAATCAATTGACGAGCAAAAACGATTAGCACAACCGATACGGGGTGCAGCTGTACAAATACTTCTGTGCTGAGAAAGAGATCCTGATGATATTTTTCTTCCACAATTTTCACAAACAAAACAACAAAGGCCTCGATCTGGACAGCCAAGATGTGGACTGTCGTGACACGGACAAATACAATCCTCCCATTCTTGTGGTTTTACCATGATAGCCAAAACGCACCTCCTTGTGATTTAAAATACGCCAGAACAACCTATTCTATTTTAATTCTACTCCTTACTCAGGCAAAGACAATATCTTACTTGGAGAATGATGCCCACTTACAATACGTACAACCCCCTTTTCTAATTTAAAATACTCTCTAATAAGTTCCAGCACTTTCTTATTGGCCATATTTCTCTCAGCTTTTTCTCGCACGTCTACTTCAAAATGATCCTTACTTTTCTGTCTAATCGCATCATTTTTCATACTAGTTTTTACTCTTACTTTTATATACATATTTGATTTTTTCTGTGCTAAAACTTTATCACATATAGTGTATTCTTCACATATTCATAAAAAACTGATATGATGCCAAAGCACGTTGAAAACAAAATATATGCCTTGGAAATTAGTATATAGCGAAAAGTATTTAAACATACTTGATGCACGTAAACGTGAGCAGTATTTCAAAAGTACTGCTGGTCGTCGGTATATCAAAAAACACATTCCCCTGTAGCTCAGCGGTAGAGCAATCGCCTGTTAAGCGATTGGTCGCAGGTTCGAATCCTGCCGGGGGAGCTAGAAA
>CAYTZA010000018.1:0-11652 GCA_964442365.1 uncultured Candidatus Saccharibacteria bacterium
CTATGGAGTTTATTCGTGCTGATGTTATTGCTAGATATAAACGTCTACAGGGTTATGAAGTTTTTTTCAATACTGGTACAGATGAGCATGGTACAAAAGTATATAGAAAAGCTGTCGAGGAGGGTACTGATCCAAAGTTATATGTTGATCATTATGCTGAAAAATTTAAGACCCTGTTGCCACTTCTTGGGATTATGCCAGAAGTGCATTTTATACGTACAACAGATCCAGATCATAAACTTTCAGCTCAAGAGTTTTGGAAAAGATGTGAAGCTTCTGGAGATATTTATAAAAAAAGCTATCAGATTAAGTATTGTGTGGGCTGTGAGCTTGAAAAGACCGAATCAGAGCTAGTCAATGGTCGCTGTCCTTTGCATCCAACTTTAGACGTAGAGTTTATCAATGAAGAGAATTATTTCTTCAGATTTTCAAAATATGCAAAACCACTTTTAGAATTTTATGAAAAAAATTCTACATTTGTCATACCAGACTTTAGATTCAATGAAATAAAAGCTTTTGTAGAAAGAGGCTTAGAAGATTTTAGTATTTCTCGTCTTGCTTCAAAAATGCCTTGGGGTGTTCCTGTTCCAAATGATTCTGAGCATGTCATGTATGTATGGTTTGACGCTTTGGTAAACTATATTTCAGCTATTGGTTGGCCGGAGGATATGAAAAAATTTGAGACATGGTGGCCAGTAACTCAATATGCCGGTAAAGACAATTTGCGACAACAATCTGCTATGTGGCAAGCAATGCTTATGTCTGCGCAACTTAAGCCTTCAGCGCAGATTGTTATCAATGGTTTTATTACTGGTGCTGGAGGAGTAAAAATGAGCAAAAGTCTTGGCAATGTAGTCAGTCCTGTTGAGCTTGTAAAAGAATATGGAACTGATGCTTTGCGATATTATGTAACTCGTGAACTTTTGCCTTTTGAGGATTCTTCTTTTACACCCGATATTTTTAAAGAGTCTTATAACAGTAGCCTTGTAAATGGTCTTGGCAATCTCACTTCTCGTATTATGAAGATGGCTACAACAAATTTAGATAAGCCTGTTGATATTGGTGATATAGAATTTATTCCAGAATACACTAAAGCATTTGAAGTATTTAATTTAAAACAAGCTACTGATATTGTGTGGAATCTTATTACTCTAGCAGATCAATCGATTCAGCAAGAAAAGCCTTTTAGTGTAATAAAGCAGGATGTGGAAAAAGGAAAAGTTCTTATACAAAAATTAGTAAAAAATCTTGCTGTTATTGCATATCATCTCGAACCTTTTTTACCAGAAACTTCAAAAAATATAAAAGCTTTGATTACTGAAAATAAAATGCCAGATACGCCTCTTTTTCCTCGCAAAGACTAATATGAAACCTAAGTATTTTGATATTCATTCGCATTTGTATTTTCCAGAGTATGATACTGATCACAATGATGTTCTGAAGCGTATGATCGATTCTGATGTGGGAACGATTACTATTGGCACAAATCTAGAGACATCAAAAAAGGCCATAGAAACAACAACATGGTCAGAATACATATATGCATCAGTTGGTTTTCATCCTGCAGATCTTGATCCAAAAGAGAAGGTATCTATTACAGATTTAAAAACACTTTTAGAGCATAAAAAAGTGGTAGCAATAGGTGAGTGTGGTCTAGATTTTTTTAGATTAATCGGAGATGAAATAGAACAGAAAATAAAAAAAGATTTTCAGAAACAAATTTTTGAAGAACATATACAGTTAGCGGTGGAGACAAAAAAACCTTTGATGATTCATTGTAGAGCTGCATATCCAGATATGATTGATATACTTTCTTCAAAAAAAAGAGAATATGGCGATACTTTGAGAGCTCACTTTCATTTTTTTACTGAATCTATAGAAACAGCACGTAAAATCCTTGATATGGGTTTTACTGTCTCGTTTACAGGAGTTATTACTTTCGTTTCAGATTATAAAGAACTAGTATCGTTTGTGCCTCTTGAATCTATGATGTCAGAAACAGACGCTCCTTTTGTGGCTCCTATGCCGTATCGTGGTAAACGCAACGAACCAGCCTATGTAATGGAGGTTATACAGCGTATTGCGGATATAAAGGGTATATCAAAAGATATTGTTTCTGAGACTCTTCGAAATAATGTTTCGCGTGTATTTGGAGTTTAAAAACCTTGCGTTAGGCCTTTTTTTGTGATAAGATACTCGCCATGACAAAACGAACAGAAGAACATCAGGACGAACGAGTTCAGCTCTATGAAATAGGCTATCTCGTCGTTCCAACAGTTGCTGAAGAGCAACTCCCTGGTGTCGTTCAAGAACTTAAAAGTATTCTTGAGGGACAAGGGGCAGTTATACATAGTGAAGGAAACCCACTTATGCGAGAGCTTTCTTACAGTATAGGAAAGTCTGATACAGCATATTTTGGTTGGATAAGATTCAATGTTAAATCAGAAGTGGCTCCTGTTATTAAGCAAAAAGTTGAAGGTCTCGAACACCTTCTTCGTTTCTTGCTTATCAAAGCAGATGAGGACACAATAATTATTGCCCCAGAAGTTGTTTCTTCTGAAGAAGAAACAGAAGCGCCTTCTGTAGACGCAACCGTGGACATCGACAAAAAAATCGATAGTTTAATCACAGCGTAAATAAAGCATATTATGTATTTAAACAAAGCATTTGTTATCGGGAATCTCACACGCGATCCAGAACTCAAATCTTTACCGTCAGGAATAAAAGTTGCCACTCTATCTCTTGCTACTAATCGTGTTTGGAAAGACAAAAGTGGCGCTCGACAAGAAAGTTCTGATTTTCACAACGTTGTTGTATTTGGAAATCAGGCCGAGACAGTTTCTCAGTATTTAAAGAAAGGAAGTTCTCTCTTGGTTGAAGGACGCATGCAGACTCGAAGTTGGGACGCTCAAGATGGTACTAAAAAGTATCGCACCGAAATCGTTGCTGATCGAGTACAGTTTGGTCCACGCCGAGATGGTGCCGCTCCTGCAGGAAACAAAGATGAATCTTTTGGTGATACTAAAAAGGCTGATAAAAAAGAAATCGACACCATACAGTATCCAGAAGAAGAGATTAACCCAGATGACATACCGTTTTAATTAAAGAAAGATAGAAAAAATACCATGATTCAAAAACAAACAAATAACCAACGTAGTGAACTCAAAGCTCATCATATAGATTACAAGAACATAGATCTCTTGAAGAAGTTTATCAATCCACACGCTCGTATTATCGCTAAGAAACGTACAAATATTACTGCTAAACACCAGCGCCTTATAGCTAACGCTATCAAGCGCGCTCGTTTCCTTGGTCTACTTCCATACGTAGCAAGATAAATTTCTATAGAAATCTCTGTTATTAAGATAACAAAAAACCCTCCGAGTGGAGGGTTTTTTGTATGGCTTATATCTCAACAATCTCAAGTCCAGTGGTATCAATAGTGCCTTTATATAAGATGTGGGGTACTCGATGAAAGAAGAAAGGTCTACTACCAAGTTTAAATTGTTCTTTATAGTACTCGATTGTTTCGGGCGGAACTTTAGAGTATTCCGGAATTTTTTCTGGGTTAAATGTTGAAAAATCTCGAGCATCTGGGATTATGCTTATATCTCTGCGATATAGACAAACCACAGTGTTTTCTTTGGTAAGAAGTGAAGCGGGGACCTTAAACCAGTGTTTCCATACAATATCTCTCGACGGCATGCCAGCCTCGAGCATATTTTTAAGAAGTTCTTTAGGAGGTACTGCTGTAAAATGAATAACGTCGTTCCATAAACAGTCGACCATAGGAAGTTGTGTTTTGAGTAGAGATTCACGCCCCACATATTTTTTAACATGCTCAGCATACGCATCAGGATATATACCTTTTAATTGATTAAGGGGATAGAGAATCGAGCCATGCATATCCTCAGTTACTCTGTGGTAGAGGAAGTGCTCCATGTAGTTTAAAACTTATTACCACCTACACGTTCTACGTACTCACCAGTCTCAGTATTGATACGAATAACTTCACCTTGAGTGATAAAAAGTGGAGCGTTGATAATAGCACCAGTTTCAAGTGTGATTTGTTTAGAACCACCTTTTGCAGTGTCACCTTTAACGGCATCCATAGCTTCGGTTACTTTCAGGTCAACTTTGATAGGCAAAGTAACACCAATAACTTTTTCATCGTATACGAGGGCAGAAACAATAGTATTTGGTTTTAGAAATTTAACTTTTTCTCCGACAAGGTCAGCAGATAATTCGAAACGTTTTGATGGATCGTTCGGTTCACAAAACCAGTGTTGTCCACGATTTGAATACAAGTATTTTACGTCTTGTTTCTGAATATCAGCCTCATAAACTTTCTCACTTTGATGAAAAGAGATTTCTTTGATATTTCCAGTGATGAGGTTCTTTAGTTTGGTAGCATTAACAGGTTTTCTCTGTTGTTTGCGAAATACATGCGAATCAAGCACTTCATAAGGTTGATCCTCGTAGGTGATAATTTTACGAAGCGTTATTTCGTTGTATTCAAGCATTGCCATAAGGTTTGATATTTATTCTTGTTCTGAACTACTTTGCACGATATCCTCTCCTTTTGCAAGTTTTTCTCGTATCTCTTTAAGAATCTTAGCTTTTATCTCTTCGTTTGTTTTTAGAAACTGCCTAGTAGCATCGTAACCTCGTCCGAGTTTTTCTTCACCATAACTATAGCTGGTACCTGATTTCTGTATGATATCCATCTTTTCACCAAGAGCTATTATTTCACCTTCTTGAGAAATACCTTCGTTGTAGATAAGATCAAATTCTGTTTGTCGAAAAGGTGCTGCCACTTTGTTTTTAACTACTTTGACACGTACGCGTCCTCCAACAATTTCTTCGCCTTTTTTGATCTGGGCAATACGACGGATATCGATACGTACTGATGTGTAGAATTTGAGCGCTTTTCCTCCAGGGGTTGTTTCTGGATTTCCGAACATAACTCCAATCTGCATACGGATCTGGTTAATAAAGATAACAACAGTCTTTGAGTGAGCAACAATAGCAGTAAGTTTACGAAGCGCTTGAGACATGAGACGTGCCTGTTTACCCATGTGTTGAGCACCCATCTCGCCCTCAATCTCATCTTTTGGTGTGAGAGCTGCTACTGAGTCGATAACGACAACGTCTAGTTTTCCACTACGTACGAGACTTTCGCAGATTTCAAGTGCCTGTTCACCAGTATCAGGTTGAGAGATAAGAAGTTCGTCGATTTTTACGCCAAGTTTCTGGGCGTATTGAGGGTCCATAGCGTGCTCAGCATCTATGAAAGCACATAAACCTCCTTTTTTTTGCGCTTCAGCAACTACATGCAAGGTGAGGGTGGTTTTTCCAGATGATTCAGGCCCAAACACTTCGACGATTCGTCCTCGTGGTAGACCTCCTACGCCAAGAGCAGCATCGAGACCGATTGATCCAGTTGGAATGACATCTATATTTACACGAGGTTTTTCGCCAAGTGTCATAATTGCATCTTCACCAAACTTCGTACGAATCTCTTTGATTGTATCTTCTACTTTACTGCCAATTGTTTTTGTTGATTCACTTTTTTGTTCTTTTTTTGCCATAATAATACTATTCTACCTGAGTGCTGTTAAAATAATTGCTAACTAGTTTTAAATATTTCTGTAAATTCTGATTAATCGCTCTGTTAGGCGACCAAATTTATCTTCTGCTTTTAATTCTATCACGTTATTGCCGGGATACAGAAGAAGATGTTCGCTGAAAGAGCCTGTATCATCAGTATAAATCTTTCTGCCGTTTAGATACATGAAAGCTATATTGTATGCAGATCCTGTTAGCTCCAGGTTCGCTTCTTGAGTGCTAGAGCCGTCACGAGGAGACTCTATGGTTACGAGCGGTCCTTCTATGAGCTTACGTGCCTGAAATAGGGCGTAGCCGCCTATAGAGATCACTATAAGAGCAACAATAACTATTTTAATGGTTATTCGTCCGTCGCGCATCATGATTGTTCTTGATTTAGATTATCAGTACTATCGTCCGGTATCGTATCTTGATTTTGCACAGGATCTCCTTGTTGTATTACATCACGACCTTTCGAACCGTTAGAGGGTCCAACTATACCGTTTGCTTCAAGTTGATCGATTATTTTTGCGGCACGTGAATATCCAATACTGAACTTTCTTTGTAGAAAAGATGTTGATATTTTTCCTGATCCTAAAGCCACTTCTTTTGCTTCTTCATAGAGTTCATCTTGCTCTATTTCACCGTCTTCAGAATCAAAAGAAGAAGAGAATATGTTTTTATCCGCTCCTTGTGGTGGAGCAAGGTCAATTTGAGATGGGATTTCGTTTTTGTAATTGTCTGTTAAGTACTTAACTACGTTTTTAAGTTCAGTTTCAGAGATAAAGGCAGATTGGATACGATTTGCTTGTGGTGTATCACTTGATACAAAAAGCATATCTCCAGCTCCGAGAAGTTTTTCTGCTCCTGCCACATCAAGAATTGTGCGTGAATCTATTTGTGAAGTTACACGAAGAGCAATACGAGATGGTACGTTTGCTTTAATAAGACCAGTGATAACGTTAACCGATGGGCGTTGTGTGGAAAGTATGAGGTGTATACCAACAGCACGACTCATTTGTGCAAGGCGTACAATACCAGCCTCGAGTTCTCGTGGATATGCTTGCATAATATCTGCTAGCTCATCTATAACAATAACAATATACGGTACAGTTTCAGGGGCTTCAATATTTTCAGAGTCTTTTTGTTTACCAAGTCGTTCTAGTTCAGGTATGAGTATGTTTTTGTGATATGACTCGATGTCTCGCACTTTCTTTTGTTCAAAGAGGTCATAACGACGAGTCATCTCACGAGCAGCCCACTGGAGAGCCTTTATGGCCTTTTTAGCGTCGGTTATAACTGGATTGTATAAGTGTGGAATATTGTTATATACCGTAAGTTCTACACGCTTAGGATCGATCATGAGGAATTTAAGTTGTTCAGGAGAATTTCGGTATAGAAGCGATGTAAGTACGGCATGTATAGTAACTGATTTTCCAGCACCCGTAGCACCAGCTATAAGTAAGTGAGGAGCTTTGGCAAGGTTTGCAAAGTGAGACTTTCCAGATACACCTTTACCAAGAGCAACCAATAGTGGTTTATTTGAGTTTTGGAATTCTTCTTCCCCAAGTAGGGTTGCAAGTCCAACAGTGGTTTTTGATGTGTTCGGTATTTCTATGCCAACAAGTGATTTTCCTGGTATTGGTGCTTCAATACGAATAGGGTGTGCGGCAAGGGCTAGAGACAGATCGTTTTGCAGTGCAGCAATACGAGATACTTTGACACCTTCTGCGGGTTTCAAAGCATAACGAGTAACTGATGGACCTATGGATATTTCATCCATTTCTACAGTGATACCAAAATTTTGAAGGGTACGCTGGATAGTGTTGGCATTGGCTTTTATGTCTCCAACTCCTGGCTTACCGCGATCTTTTTCAAGAAGAGAAAGAGGAGGTGGAATATATGGTTTTTCTGCGAATCTTTTTGATGCCAAAAAAGGAGAAAATTCGTCGTCTGTTTTCTTTGTTTCTTTTACTTTCAGATTACGTGTTTCTTCAAGAGCGTCATTTTTACTGATTGCTTGTGCAATAAAATCTTCAGTAGAATTTTTCTTTTTAAGTGCGTCTATCGGGTCAGTTTTTTGAATAGGCGTCAACGGTATCTCTTCTGTTTTTAAAGCGTCAGTTTTTGGTGTACGTTTGAAAAGAGAAATAATCGATCCTATTCGAAGGTGTGTATCAAATATCACCATGACGGAAATAATTAGTAGAGCTGCAAGAAAACTGAGTGTGGCGTAAAAATCAAACGCTTTAATAAGAGGTGTTGATACGAGTCTACCGATAAGTCCAGCTTGTCCGTGCATAATCGTATGAATAATTCCGAGACTTCCTATTATAAAAAGTAATGATCCTATGAGTTGAAAAAGGGAGAATTTTTTACGAATTGATTTGAAGAAAGCTATACCTTGCATGGTAAGTACAAGAGGTAGTAGTACATAACCAATACCAAAGAGTGCCTCCACCCAAGCTTTTACATGAATACCGGCGAGACCTGCTGTATTAAAATAGGCCAAAATAAAAAAGAGAGCCAATACCAAACAGCCTATACCGTATATAGTAAAGAGAGTTTCTTCTTTAAGACCCAAGCGTGTTTCTGGTAAGTCAGAATCTATTGAAGAAGAAGCTTTTCTTTTTTTACTCATCAAATAATTATATCACACGAGTATATCTTCTTATACGGCTTAACCGAGGGATTTTTGACACAGTAAAGGACAGGTATATAATGACCATATTGTCCGATAGATTTTATAAAAGACATACATAAAAGACATGATTAATACTATAAAGGACATCTATGCTTCTGATGGGAAAGATCCGTATATGGGTTATCTATTAAAACGTTGGAATAGAATAGCTTCTGCATTGTATGTAGTCAGTGCTCACATAAAGGACAACGATCAGATAAAGTGGAATATACGAAGTCGTGCTCTCGATATCATGTCCTTTATGCATGAATTGATGGAAATATATGAAGGTCAAAAACATGTTACGATCGATAATATAGCGCGCGAAATTAGTCTACTTATGGCAGAAATTTCTCTTGCTAGTACAGGGGGTCTTATCGGTAGAGACAATCAAAAAATCATACAAGAAGAAATTACTATTTTCCAAAATGAACTTATAAATTATAGAGATAAAGACGCTGTACTTTCACCTCTTCAAAAAGATTTTATGAAAGTTGAACAGCCTAGTTTACCTTCTGTGTCGCAAGTATTATCAACAATAAAAACTGAACAAAAAGAAATCCAGTCTAAAGGACAAACTAAAGGACATCTTGACGAAGTAAAGAAACAGAGGCGTGAAAGTATACTTAGATTATTGAAAAACGGTACAAAATTAGGTATCAAAGACTTTATTGCGGTGATCAAGGGTTGTAGTGAAAAAACCATACAACGTGAGCTTACAACGATGGTTGAAGAGGGTGTTCTTTATAAGGAGGGAGACCGTCGATGGAGTATGTACTCTTTAAAAAAGGTTGGGTAGGTAATCCTCGTCTAAAAAGGCTGTAAAAAGATGTAAGAAGGGATAGGTAAGCTCGTCATATATGTAGATATGGCGTACCTTTGACTTTTTGGCTGTTTTGTGCGATCATGGTGGAGGCGGATATAACTTATCCACATGAGCCGTATTTGTCCTAAATCAAGGGCTAAGGCTATAATAAGACGTCGATCGTTGACAATTGCATATCGAGTTAGTTTTCCTGAGTATCCTTTTCCCGTATCTTTTGCTGTTATTGATTGAAATTCAGACCAAATTTTGCAAGCTACCCTCTTGTTGGTGTCGATACAACTAAAACAAGAGGATAGTCGAAAGAAATCATGTGCCCCCTCTAGTATGTGTGAAATGTTCTAGGGGTGCGTGATTACGCTCTGTATAGGTATCTGTCGAAAGTACTTATATAAGAGTAGAGAACATATCGCGCCGATACTTTTTCTTCACCAAACTTATTAGTAAAGCGGAGAGAAAATATCCTTAAAAATACTTATAAAATTATGATACGAAATATATTTACTGCAACTGTTGTCTTCGCTGCTGTATTTGCATTTGTTGCAATTGCATCTGCTCAGACTTCAAGTTACATGTTCTATACTAACCTTACGGTTGGTTCAACTGGTGCTGACGTAGTCGCACTTCAGTCATTCCTAGAAAGTAAAGGCTTCCTTACAATGCCTGCTGGAACTTCAAAGGGTTATTTTGGTGGACTCACTAAATCAGCTCTTGCAAGTTTCCAATCAGCAAAGGGAATCGCACCTGCAGTTGGCTTCTTTGGTCCAGTGACTCGAGCAGCTGTTAACGCAGATGCTGGTACAGTTGTAACAACAACTCCTGGATGTCCTGCTGGCGCAGCCTTCAATTACATGACAGGCGCACCATGTTCATCAGTACCTTCAACACCTGTAGCTGGTTGTACAGCTGGCGCAATGTTCAATTTCTTGACAGGCGCACCATGTTCAACAACATCTACTCCTTCAACTTCATCAGCAGAAGGAACACTTGATGTTAAACAGTCAGGTTCACCTGCAAACAATGCAAACATTCAGACTTCAATGGATGTCCCTGTATACGGTCTTAACCTTAAGGCAACGATCTCTGATGTTACAGTAGATCGTATCGACCTTAAAGTGGCTGTAACTTTGAGCAGTGCAAATGAAAACCCAGCAACATTGATCAACGCTATCACTCTTAAGGATGGTTCAACTACTCTTAAGACATGGAACGTTTCATCAGCTGATTTCATTAAAGACACAAACAACAGTACTATCTACTATGTACGTTTGAGTGGTCTAGGTTTCGTTGTTCCACGTGATGTAACAAAGAACCTTATCTTCTCAGTAAATACAAATAGTGGTATTGACTCTGACCGAGTTCTTGTTGTTTCAGGATATGGCGCAAACTCACTTCGCGCTATAAGTGGAAACAATGTTACAAGTTACTACGATCTTTCAAGTCTTTCACGAACACATACGTTCAAGAAACCTGGAACATCAAGTCTAACAGTTTCTTCAGATGGAAACGTGGTTGATTCAAATAACTACAGAGTTAGTTCAACTGATGGTATTAGTGGAGTAACTATAGGATCATTCAACGTTAAATCAGAAACAGGTGATTCACTTGTCACAGACGTACTTATCCAAGTTGGAAACAGTATGACAGCACCTTCAACTGTTTACTTGTATGATGGTTCAACTCTTCTTGATTCACGATCTGTTTCATCAACAGCATCAACATCACAGTTGACTTTCTCAAACTTGAAAGTAAATGTTCCTAAGGACGTTACAAAGACTATCACTATAAAGGTTGATATGCCTTCGTCAACAGTTTCTGGCTCAATTGCTAGTTCAAGTGCTTCAACAACTGTAACTTATGAAAAACCAAATGGTTCTTCAGCTACAGTTACTACTACAGCAACTACTGTAAACCCTGCATACTTCTACAGTGCCGCTCCTAGAATCACATTTGTTTCTGGAACAGCTACTGATGTAAGATCAGAAGTTACAGGTACTACTACTGAAGTTGTAGGTAAATTTGTCTTCAAAGTTAAACCAGAGGGTGCTTCAATGACAGCATTTGCTGCCGATGGTTCTGATTTTGCAATTGCAACATCTACAACAGGTACATCACTTACAACAAGTAAGGTTGTAACAGTTACACCAAATAACTCAACATATTCTGAAAATGTAGAATATACAGTTACTCTTGATGTAAGACTTGCAAACACTGGTTTTGCAGCAAGTCAACTTGCAGCACTCTATATAAAGAGTATTGCATGGAACCTTGGTACAGCAGTTACACAGACTTGGGGTCTAGATGACTTTAAGACAAACGTAGTGTCAATCTCTAAGTAATCTAGTCTGATCTTCTTGGTGAGGCCTTCGGGTTCTGATCTAAGTTGATTAAACAAAAACCGCTCCGAAAGGGGCGGTTTTTGTTATGTCTATTTTTTTTATTTATTTTGTATATAGTCTTTATTTTTGTTTATACGTTTTTATATTCCTGTTGTTCTATTCTGAGTGTCTATGAGAAAAATATGTTTTATAGCATTTAT
>CAYTZA010000019.1:0-10773 GCA_964442365.1 uncultured Candidatus Saccharibacteria bacterium
TTATCAAAAACACAGCTCCCTGCGAACTCGCAAGAGGATGTATAGGGGGTGACACTTGACCAATGCCAGAAGGTCAAACGTCGACGTTGTGTGTCGCAAGATGCATGGTGATTGATGTAAGCCCTGGTGAATGTCGGCCGTAACTATAACGGTCCTAAGGTTGAGGGTGTATCGCAAGATGTGCTCTCAAGGATTAGGGCTGTTATGGAAGTGTTGAGATAAATTTCAGTGCCGTAACAAGTCATAGAAAGAGGAATTAATTAAAAACGCTACCCTTCATGAGTGATCATGAAGTCTAAAATTAACTATATATGTACAGTCTTAACTTTAAGACTGATACGTAGGAAAGACTCATGTCGTAAGATGTGAGAATCCCCAGAGACCAAACGTTAAGCCTCGAGAGAAATCGAGAGGTAAGAAAGAGTCCGTACCGAGTAGTAATACTCGGCTTACAATAGAGCGAAATTCCTTGTCAGGTAAGTTCTGACGCGCACGAATAGTGTAATGACTGGAGAACTGTCTCGGGGACTTGCTCGGTGAAAATACAATACCGGTGAAGATGCCGGTTACCTGCAGTTAGACGAAAAGACCCTAGAAGCTTTACTGTAACTTGGTATTGAGCGTATGTTTTTATTGCGTAGCATAGTGGTGAGACTTTGAAGTCATGTTTTTGGATATGATGGAGTCGTCAGTGAAATAGCCATCTGTAAAAATATACGTTCTAACCTCGAGGGAAAAAACCGCGAGGGACAGTATCTGGTGGGCAGTTTTAGTGGGGCGCTATCCTTCAGGATATGAATTTTATTCGTATCTTGAATCCGTGGCGCCTCATGCTCAGTCCGAGCAAAACAAATAAAAAGGGGGACTGTATTATGAAAATAATACAAGCAAAGTTGGTTATATCGGAAAAACTCTGTATATTTGCAGACAATTCCGAGGGACGAGTAATATATTCACCCGTAGAGACTACAACCCAACCATCTTGAAAAAGATGATTATATAGTCCGTCCTGCATGGCGACATGCAGATAACGAAGAGCCTAAAAAGTAACGGAGGAGTTTATTAAGGTTAGCTAACCGCGAATGGAAACCGTGGTGATAGTGCAATGGCATAAGCTAGCTTAACTGTGAGACGTACTTGTCGAGCAGATGCGAAAGCAGGACATAGTGAACCGACCATACGCATTAGATGCGGTGGAAGATTATCGGACAAAAGCTACTCTAGGGATAACAGGCTGGTACTGCCTAAGAGTCCATATCGACGGCAGTGTTCGGCACCTCGATGTCGGCTCATCTTATCCTGGGGGCGGAGAAGCTCCCAAGGGTTTGGCTGTTCGCCAATTAAAAAGATACGCGAGCTGGGTTCAGACCGTTCAGAATCTTTGATTTTGAATACATATTGAGAATATACATAGAATATTTCTGTAAAAAGGATATATTCGTGTTTTTCAAGATGTGTTTTAAAGTTGAAAAGGGTTTTGAACACTCTGAATCCCGAGGAGAATCTTTGTATTACCACACAAAGTCTGTTACCAATCATAAGAATTCACGGCGGTCGCGCAAAGTAATTTGCGTGGATTAACTCAACTCATATCGGTGGAATCCCTTTAGTGGGAATATACCGAGGGAAGTCGCAAGACACCCGTAGAGACTGAAATAACGTTGAGCTCCTTCATGGGTTTAGAATTTATTCTGAACATGTGAAGGATGGAAGTACAGTCCAATGCATCCAGCAATGGGTGATGACATGCGTGAGACAGGTTGGTCTCCTATCTACTGCAGGCGTTGATTTTTGAGGAAATTTGTCTCTAGTACGAGAGGACCGAGATGAACCGACCTCTGGTCTGGGAGCTCTGCCGCCAGGTGGACCGCTCCGTAGCTATGTCGGGAACAGATAACCTCTGAAAGCATCTAAGAGGGAAGCTGGTTCCAAGATTAGAAATCATTGAGACTCGTGAGAGATGATCACGTTGATAGGCACTAGGTGTAAGCGTAGTAATACGTTCAGCCGAGGTGTACTAATAAGTCGATTCCTATTAGGAAATGTGTGAACCATGAGATACGTTATCTTGTTACATGGAATTAATCGAAAAAATTAATTTTCATGAATTGTTATTTACATTACTTACTTTATTTTAAATATTCTGTTCTGGTGGTTCGTCGCGGGGGTCACACCTGATCTCTTTCCGAACTCAGAAGTTAAGCTCCGTTGAGGCGATGATACCCTTATGGAGGGGAAAGTAGCTAGCCGCCGGAACAGAGTATTTAAATAACAAACAAAAAGCCGTTTCTACTTTTGTGGGAGCGGTTTTTTGTATGGAGCGTACAATATCAAGTGTGTTAGAATATATACATGGCGACATGGGCTACCAGACGAAAGTGGACGTATCTAGGTTTTTTTATTGCTGTCTATTTTATAGCTTTCGGTATTATATATTTTGCATATTTTTATAAACCAGCAACTTGTTTTGATGGAGAAAGAAATGGAAAAGAGCAGGGTATTGATTGTGGTGGAAATTGTGTAAAGTTATGTCCACGTCAAAATATAGACCCTATTGTGCAGTGGTCACGAGCCTTTAGTATTGCATCTAGTACATATGGACTCATGGCGTATATAGAGAATCCGAACCTCAATGCCGGAGCAGCCTCTGTGCCTTATGTATTTCGTGTTTATGATGACAAACAACAACTTCTTTTTGAGCGTCAGGGAACAACATTTATACCTGTAGCAAAAATATTCGGTGTTTATGAAGGGCCTGTTGTTATTGCTTCAGGAACACCAAGGACAGTTACATTTGAATTTAAAAATTCTGCAGTATGGGAAAAAGGTGAACGTCTCGATACGATTTTAAAGGCTACTCGTATTCGTTTAACACAAGAAAAACCATATCCACGAGTCGACGCTTCTCTAGAAAATATTTCTCTAAAACCTTTGCGAAATATAGAGGCTATAGTTGTTTTATATGATGATATCGGCAATGCTTTTGCTGTATCAAGAACATTTGTAGATTCAGTTCCAAAAGAAAGTGCCCAAGATATTGTATTCACGTGGCAAAAACCTTTTGAGGGGCAGTTTGAGGTGTGCGAGGTTCCTGCTCAAATATCTCTCGCTATAGATCGTTCTGGTAGTATGGCAAGTGACGGTTCTAATCCCCCAGAACCTCTGACATCTATAAAAAGTGCTGCGCAGATTTTTGTGGAAACACTTGGTAAAAATAGTGCTGTATCTGTAGTTTCATTTGCTACCGATGCCACAGTTGAACAGTTTCTTACTACGGTATCTGTGGATGCTAAATACGCACTTCAAAGTGTAGAAATTGTTTCTGGAGGTGTACAGCAGACAAATATAAAAGAAGCTTTACGTGTAGCAGGAGAAACTCTTTTAGAAAATACAGAGGTGACTCCACCTTTAACACGACGGGTTATTGTTTTGCTTACTGACGGTATACCAACTGAGCCAACAAAGTCAGGGGAAAAAGAATATCCTAAAATTAGTGCTGAAGAACAAGCGCAGGAACTTATTGCGCAAGGAATTGAGATATACGCTATCGGTCTTGGTAAAAATATCGATGAATCTTTTTTGCAAAATATAGTTTCAGATCCATCTTTTATTTACAGAGCACCAACTTCTAACGATGTAGCTGCTATATACGAGCGTATTGCAACATCACTTTGTGAAAAGAAACCAGTTATAGAAGTGATACCACGTATTTATCCACAATAATCTTTTATGACTTTTATTCTGTATTACATCAGGCGACTGTTTACTCGCGTAGACTGGGTGATACTAGGTGCTGCTGTTACTATAACAAGTTTCGGAATGGTCACCATGTATTCTTTCAGTGGGGATACAGTCTTTTTTGATCGACAATTGATCAATCTTTTTCTAGCTCTGGGGGCGTGTTTTGCTTGCTCTCTTATAGATTTTCGATTTTTGCGACATACTGGATTTGTAGTCGCTTTATTTATTGGTAGTATTGTTCTTTTGATGTCACTTTTTTTCCTTGGTTATACATCGAAAGGGGCACAGAGTTGGTTTCGTATTGGGAGTTTCTCATTTCAACCCTCGGATCCAGTTAAAATT
Organism: uncultured Candidatus Saccharibacteria bacterium; assembly: GCA_964442365.1. Lineage (GTDB taxonomy): Bacteria > Patescibacteriota > Minisyncoccia > Phycocordibacterales > DAORIS01 > CAYTZA01. The sequence continues at coordinate 4,084 of CAYTZA010000019.1, forward strand.
ATTTTGATTATATTACTTGCTAAATATTTTAGCCGTAGACATATCGCTATTAAAAATATTAGACATATTATTGTTTCGGGATTGTATGCTTTTGTATTGTTTGCTTTAGTGATCCTTGAGCCTGATTTTGGATCAGCGGTGATTATATTTCTTTTGTGGTTTGGTATGGTGCTTGTATCAGGTATATCTTATAAACATATTTTAGCAGTTGCTTTTATTGGTATTACAGGCTTTGCTTTGATGTGGGGTTTTGTATTTAAAGATTATCAAAAAGCTCGCATTAAAAGTTTTTTGCATCCTTTGGCAGACGTTCGTGGAGCTGGTTACAATGCTTACCAATCAACAATTGCTGTTGGTTCAGGAGAACTCTCAGGAAAGGGTATTGGTTATGGTACACAGTCACGACTTAGATTTTTGCCTGAATATCAAACAGACTTCGTATATGCAGCTTTTGCTGAAGAGTGGGGATTTTTTGGATCTATGATTTTATTTGGTTTGTATGCAGTTGTTATACTTCGGGTTTTAAAAATATCTTTTCTTGGGCAGAGTAATTTTGAAATTCTTTATGGTTTAGGTATTGGTATTTTATTTATTGTGCACTTTATAGTAAATGTAGGTATGAATATAGGACTATTGCCTGTAACTGGTGTGGTATTGCCTTTTATGAGTTATGGAGGAAGTCATTTGCTTACAGAATACGTAGCTCTCGGTATCCTTATGGGTATGAGAGGGTATGCTCGTTCTGCTCACAGAGAGATCGTTAACCGTGATATAGATCTTATAAGTTAGTATTACCAATCAACTGCACCGTCTGAGTACACAGCAATACTTTTATCGTCTGTATTTTTTCGATCGAGAGCATGATTGGTATTTGGATTAAATGATTCTGCTCCGTCTTGATCTGTGAACATGTATTCATTGCCATCTGAGCGATATGCAAAGCAACGAGTGTTAGTTGGGGCAGGATCTTTTGGTAAAGCAGAAATATATGTCGGTATAAGATCAGGTATGTATCCATCTACTCCGTAACCCTTAACAGACGCGTCTTCTGTTGTGTTTAGTACTGTGTTTGTTATTGTACACGCATCACCTGACCACCATTCGTCACCGGTATCAGGATAATTTCCGGTATCAGTATGATATAGCTCTACCGCTTTTTGTATTTCTTTGAGACTTTGTACTCGAAAACTGTCTCGTCCTTTTGCTCGGGCTGTGTTTAGTTGAACAAGAACAATAGAGGCGATTATACCGATAATTGCAATAACAATTAAAAGTTCGATTATAGTAAATCCTTTTTTATATTTTTGTATTCTCATGTCTATTTAGTATATACAACCTTTGTATGTTCTGCCATAGTTTTTATTGAAAAGTTATCCAGTACTTTTTTTCGCAACATACGACCATAATTTGCTGATATTTCTGGATCTAAAAGTCTTTTAAATGCTTGCGCAAGCATTTCCGGATTTTTTGGAAGTATAAGAATACCTGTTTGTTCGTCTTCGATGATTTCAGGTATACCACCTACTTTTGATGCCACAACAGGTAAGCTAGCTGTGCCTGCTTCAAGGATAACGTAACCAAGAGCTTCGGTTTGTGAGGTAAGAGTAAATATATCAAAAGAACGTAAATATCGAGCGGCATCTTCAACGAAGCCTTTTAGATGTACTGATGACGTTAGACTGAGACTATCTCGTAGCGCCTCAAGTTTTTTATGTTCTTCACCTTCGCCTATAATCATGAGTTCTGCTTGAGGGTGTATCTTGTGGAATATGGCAAAACCTCGTATGAGATATTCTAAGCCTTTATTTTTGTGTAACTCTGCGATAGTGCCTATAACAAAACTTTCTTTTTTAATATTGAGTATATTTCTTGCTGTCTCTCGATTAATAAAGTCAGGCTGATCAATACCGTTCCGTATTGTTTCAATCCTTTTTTTCATACCAGGATATCTGGCCATATCTTTTCGTACCTGCTCACTTACTGCGATTGTTTTGTGGGAACATTTTACTGTGAGCCACTGGAGGATGATAAATATTATTCGATAAAAAAGAGGACGCTGTTCATTTGAAGGCCAACCATGAGCAGTAAATACAATACGAGGTACTCGAGCGATACGTGCCGCGATACTTCCAAGTAGTCCTATTTTGGAACTATTGAGATGAACTATATCAGGAGATTCTTTTCTAAATAGTCTAATCAGTTCTTTAAGTGTGTGAAAGTCACTGAATATGTTTATATCTCTAGAAGCAAAATTTAGTGGTAGTGTGCGTATTCCGGCTTTGTGAAGACGTGTTTCAAGAAAACCATGACCTCCAAAAGCTACGCATACATCATACGAGGTGTGCATATACGATGCGAGATCAAAAACATAACGTTGAGCACCTCCAAAATTTGATTTGGTGATAACGTAGAGTATTTTTTTAGTTTTTTCTTGATCGTGGCTCATAGGTGGCATTATAGTATATTTTTGCTAGACTATGCGCATATGACTGTGTATTCAGGAAGGGGTCGTTTTATCATAGCATTTGGAGATGCTGTATTGTTTTACGTGGCTTTATTTGGTGCACTGTTTATACGTTACAATATTAATCTCAATAAGGCTATAGTTATTGATCACCTTATACCTTTTTCTTTATTGTTTGTATTGTGGGGTATTGTATTTGTTATTGGAGGACTTTATGAGAAACATGTTCGTGTCCTTAAAAATAGATTACCAAGCACGATTTTAAGAGTTCAGGGTATAAACAGTGTTATTGCAGTAGTCTTCTTTTATGCAATTCCATATTTTGGTATCGCTCCAAAGACAACGTTGTTTATTTTTCTGGTATTGTCTTTTGTATTGATTGTATTGTGGAGATTGTATGGACCACTTTTATTTGGACAGAAAGCTCAGCAGGCTATTTTTATTGGTAGTGGTATAGAGTTTAACGAACTTATCAGTGAATTAGAAAAAAATACAGGTTACCCTGTATTTCCAGTACGATCGATCAATTTAGATACTCATGGAGTTGGAATTGCTCATGCTATGTTTGAAGCGATAAAAGGTCACCCAGACGCTACTGTGGTAGTTGCGGACTTGTCTGATCGTCGTTTAGAGTCTCTTTTGCCACATATATATACTCTTGTGTCTAAGGGGTATATATATCTTGAAATCAATAAATTATACGAAGAAGTATTTCAGCGTCTTCCTGTGTCACTTCTTGATGATCGTTGGCTCATTCAAAATGTTTCTCTTTTACCGCATCATTTGTATGATATTTTGAAAAGGATTGTTGATACTGTTTGTGCACTTCTATTGTTAATTATTACAGCACCTTTGTATCTTTTGGTGTATGTATTGATTGCTTTTGATGACGAAGGGCCTTTGTTTTTTACACATGAACGTATAGGGCAAGACGGAAAACGTATTTCTATTGTGAAGTTTAGAAGTATGAATGATCGTAAAGAAATCACTCGTGTTGGTGCGTGGCTTCGAAAGTTTCGTATAGATGAATTGCCACAACTTATAAGTATTGTAAGAGGAGAAATGTCTCTTATAGGACCTCGTCCAGAAATACCAGCACTTGTTGAAGTATATGAAAAACAAATTCCATACTATGCATTGAGACATATTGTTAAACCAGGTCTTTCTGGTTGGGCACAGATACGACAAAAAACTCCACCTAAATTTGGTGCGGAAATAGACGCAACAACTCAAAAAATTTCTTATGATTTATTTTATATCAAACATCGTTCTTTTGTATTAGATATTTTAATCGCACTACAAACGATTAGAGAGTTGATACTTAGTAAAGGGATTTGATTTTTGACGATTGGCGGGGTAGCATAGGTCTATAATACTGAAATCATGAAATATAGAATTACTTCTGTTGCTTTACTTATTTGTGCTAGTTTACTCGGTTACTTTTTATCCGTATCAACAGTACGACCTTTTAAATTGGGCCTAGATCTTGCTGGTGGTGTGCAATTGCTTTATACCGCTCAAACACGAGAAGTTGCTTCGTCGACTGATATTGGTTCTGCTATGGCTTCACTCAGAGACGTGATTGAGCGTCGCGTTAATATGTTTGGTGTTGGAGAGCCAGTGGTACAGGTTCAGCGTGCAGGTGCTTTGGGTCAGGGTGAAAACCAGCTTCTCGTCGAATTACCAGGCGTAACCGATATACAGAAAGCTATAGAGCTTATAGGAAAGACACCAACACTTGAATTTAAAATAGTAAAAGTAGATTCTCTTGCATCTTCAACAGCTTCGACTTCTCCCGATGTGACTTTTATAGATACTAATTTAACTGGACGATATTTAAATCGCGCTAGTCTTCAATTTGATCCAAATACAAATATGCCGATTATCAGTGTATCTTTCAATGAAGAAGGTCAAGCGCTCTTTGCTGAAATAACCGCTAAAAATATTGGTGCCCCTTTGGCAATATTTCTTGACGGTTCGATTATTTCTTCTCCTGTAATTCGTGAAGCAATACGTGATGGCAATGCACAGATCACAGGACGTTTTACTATTGCTGAGGCTCAGGTACTTGTGCGTGATTTAAATTACGGTGCTCTTCCTTTACCGATTACTCTCCTTAGTACTGAATCAATCGGTCCATCTCTTGGTGCTGTTGCTGTACAGTCAGGTATATACGCTGGTGTTATAGGACTTATTCTTTTGGCTGTGTTTATGATTGCTTGGTATCGTTTGCCTGGTCTTGTGGCTGTTGTTGCTTTGGTGATCTATGTACTTATAAGTCTCAGCGTATTTCGTCTTATTCCTGTAACACTCACTGCAGCTGGTATAGCCGGTTTTCTTCTCTCTGTTGGTATGGCTGTGGATGCTAACGTTCTTATCTTTGAACGTATGAAAGAAGAATTGCGCAAAGGTAAATCGGTTAAAGAAGCATTGTCTGAAGGTTTTGCTCGTGCATGGCTATCGATTAGAGATTCAAATATTTCAAGTATCATCACTGCAGTAGTTTTGTTCTGGCTTGGCACATCGGCTGTTAAGGGTTTTGCTTTAACTCTCGGTCTTGGTGTCGGTATTAGTATGTTTACAGCTTTGACTGTATCGCGTACTTTCTTGTATGCTCTCGCTCCTCGTACTGAAAGTAAGTTAGCAAAGTTTCTTTTTACTAGCGGTATTCACCTTTCATAATATGTTTATTGTTAATTATAGAAAATTCTTTTACGCCCTCTCTCTTATTCTTGTAGTGATTTCGGTATATTCTATGTTTAATCCAGGATTTACTTTGGGTATAGATTTTACCGGAGGAAGTCTTACTGAAGTGCGTTATACAGTAGAGCGTCCAGAGAAGAAAATTATAGAAGATTCAGTCGCTGTAGCTGGTTTTTCTGGGAGTTTGATTCAGCCTATTGGACAAGATCGTTTTTCTGTAAGAACAAAAGAGCTTACAGGAGAACAGAGACAGGTTTTGATAAAAGCTTTATCAAAAGGTGGAACTTTTGAAATGATAGAAGAGCGGTCTACTACAGTTGGTCCGTCTGTTGGTAGTGATCTTACTACCAAAGCTTATATTGCTATTGGTGTTGTAGTCTTACTTATTGTGCTTTTTGTTACTTTTGCTTTTCGCACTGTATCAGAGCCAGTACAATCTTGGAAATATGGTCTTGCTACTATTGTCGCTCTTGCTCACGATGTAGTTCTTCCAACTGGAGCATTTATTGTGTACGCTCAATTTTTTGGAGGAGAAATAGACATGCTTTTTGTTTCGGCTCTACTTGCTATTCTTGGTTTTTCTGTACACGATACTATTGTTGTATTTGATCGAGTTCGTGAATCACTTCGTATTCAAAAAGAAAAACGTTCACATGAATCTTTTGAAGAAATTGTTGGGGGAAGTGTGTCTCAGACAATGGGGAGATCAATTAACACTTCTTTGACTACATTTATTGTTCTCGCAGTATTGTATGTTCTTGGTCCAGATTCAACAAAACATTTTACGTTTACACTGATTGCCGGTATTGTTGCAGGAACATATTCATCTATTTTTATAGCCTCGCCACTTCTCGTAACGTTTTATCGTATGGGTAAAATTGGTAAAAATAAATAATATGATATCTCACAAACACACTGCTTTTTATGGATCAATTATCGTAGCAATTGTAGTTGCTAGTATCGGTACATATATGATCCTTTCTTCAATCAAAAAAGAACCTATTCTTGAAGAAAATGAAGCTATTGCTTGTACTATGGAGGTAAAACAATGTTCTGATGGGAGTTACGTAGGACGCCAAGGGCCAAATTGTGACTTTGCCGTTTGTCCTGTATTTACAACAATTATCTCCACAACTTCGTCAAATCAAGACAGTCTTCCTCGTCCGTACTAGACAATCAGAAGGGTACTTTTGTGGGTATCTCAATATCAAAATAATACGTATTGACTTCGTATAAAGCCTGGTATATACTTGTTTTCACCTCTGTAAGGACAGAGGTTGTTCTTTGAAATGAAATTCACAAGAAACGTATATTCGTTTAGCTTTTTGCTTAAACGAGTAACGTGCAAGTCATTGTTTATTTGAAAATGATTTCGGTTAAATGATCCGGGCAGGACAATTTTACATTGAGAGGAGAAAATAAAAAGTATATATTGTTTTTTATTTTGTTCCGTTCTTAAAATTAAATGTAAGAGTTTGATCCTAGCTCAGGATGAACGCTGGCGGCGTGGATAAGGCATGCAA
>CAYTZA010000020.1:0-10602 GCA_964442365.1 uncultured Candidatus Saccharibacteria bacterium
TTTTATAAAAGAATTCAAAGACTTTGCTATTCGTGGCAATGTTATAGACCTTGCAGTCGGTGTTATTATTGGTGGAGCTTTTGGTAAAATCACATCCTCTCTCGTAAGTGACGTCGTCACTCCCCTTCTTGGTTTACTCATCGGTAAACTAGATTTTAAAAGTATTTATATTGGACCAGTTGCAATCGGAAACTTTATCGATGCCACTATTAGTTTTATCCTTGTAGCTTTTGTGATCTTTCTTGTTATAAAAAGTATCAATCTCTTAAGAAAGAAAGCTCAAAAAGAAGAACAAAAAACTACTGACAAGGTTAGTAAAGAAGAGATACTCTTAACCGAAATACGTGACGTCTTGAAGAGTAAGTAAAAAAACCTATAAAATCTGTGCGGGATGGGAGAATCGAACTCCCACTTACAGTTTGGAAAACTGTCATTCTACCATTAAACTAATCCCGCAACGAAAAAACTATAGCAAATATTAACCATTTTTCATAGTATCCTCAGCAAATTTTCGTGCAACAGATGCGACAACATCAAAGTTATCAGTTAAAGCAACAGAATTTCGCTTAGTAATACCACAATGTTCACATTTGTGAACAACCATAAAAGCCTGCTTACCCTTCTCTACCCCCACAGGACGCATGAGGCCACCACATGAGACAGCGAGCCTGTCCCCAGGATCATTGTCTACATGCTTACTCCACAAACACGCAGGACAATGATTAGTAAAACCATTCCCTTTTACTGGAATAGAGCATTTTTCACATATAAAATCTTCTACTATCTTCTTAAAAGCCATAAACAATGTCGGAGTGCCGGGATTCGAACCCGGAGTCGCCTGTTCCCAAAACAGGAATGTTAGCCGTTACACCACACTCCGAAATAATACTGTAGAACACATACTATCACACCTCTATCAATTCACAATATAATATTTGGATAAAAGTTTATCTTATAGCTATTTTCACCTCGAATATATACAGCAGCAACGTCAAATTGCCACTCTATACTATCCTGTGCTGGATAATCCATAAGGAACACCCCTATGGCCTTTAGTGTCTTTTTGATCTTTCTAAAGGTCATATTATCTTCTGGGACATAGACACCCACTGTTTCACGATTAACATGTGTAGTTTTTACTTCAATAAAGTGCACAATGCTATATTTTTCAGCAACAATATCCAATTCCCCACATTTATAGCGTATATTCCTCCCTATTATGTTATACCCTTTAGCTTTTAAGGCTTTACATACAAAATCCTCTCCCTGCACACCCATTATTATATGTTCTTGTTTTTTAATCATACATGTTAATCATGAAACACATGCAATCAAAATACATATAACTAAAGATAAAATAATGATCAAAAATGACTACAATACTAGTATTACTAACAAAAAGTACTATAAATCTGCTTACTTTAGTGTTTCATGAATAACTTATCATATAGTTTCACGTGAAACATATAGTTTAAGAGGCGTTTTAACCAATAAAGCCTACAGATAAGCTCTAAAAGACAAACCCTACAAAATAAAGGTCTTAAGGACATGTTATAAAAGACGTCCTTTATACACTTATCCACCAAGTTATCCACAGTCAATTAAAGGCTATATCTGTGCGGGTAGGGAATCGGTCACACGTTCTCGCTATTCGCTCGCCGTGCGACCCCGCCTCGCGCCTGTATAAGAATACAGACTCCGCTTCGCTTCGTGCGCTCCGGCTTTCGATTCTCCATAAAACAAGCATCTAAAGATATCTCTGTGCGGGTAGGGAGAATCGAACTCCCGTCTCGTCCTTGGCAAGGACGTGTTCTACCACTAAACCATACCCGCTTATGTACATAAAACTATTTACTACAAAAGTATAGTCGCTACGCTCCTTACTTTTGTGCGCCTGGCAGGACTCGAACCCACAACCCCTTGGTCCGAAGCCAAGTGCTCTATCCATTGAGCTACAGGCGCAACTTGTGCATATCATACAGTAGATTAGATAAAAATCAAAAAACGTATTAGTATGCATATATCATGACCTGGAATATCCCTGATATTATCAAAGACATCTCCTTAAAGCTTGAAAATGCTGGTTTTGAAGCATACTTAGTCGGTGGTTGTGTTAGAGATATTATTCTTAAAAAAACACCAAAAGATTGGGATATAACAACAAATGCTACTCCAGAAGAGATACAAAAAGTCTTTCCTGAATCCTTTTATGACAATGTATTTGGTACTGTTGGTGTAAAAAACGAAACAGAAGATCAGACGCTGAAAATTATTCAAATAACTCCATATCGTACGGAAGGGAAGTATAGCGATGGAAGACGCCCTGACAATGTAGCTTTTGGAAAGGACATAAAAGAAGATCTTAAAAGACGCGACTTTACTATAAACGCTTTAGCCTATAGGACAAAGACAGGGGAAGTGCTGGATCTTTTTAAAGGACAAGAGGATATGAAAAAAAAGATCCTACGCACCGTTGGTAATCCAGACGAACGTTTTACTGAAGATGCACTTAGAATATTAAGAGCTATAAGGATATCTTGTGAGACAGGCTTTGCTGTTTCACAAGAAACATATGAATCTATAGCCAAAAATCATGTCCTTTTGAAACATGTCTCTAAAGAACGTGTCCGTGACGAGTTCATAAAGATACTCATGTCCGATGACCCTGAGTATGGCCTTATCATGTCCTTTAAACTTGGTGTCCTTGACTACATAGCCCCAGAGCTCAAAGAGGGAGTAGGGATAGAGCAAACACAAGCTCACATGTATGACGTATGGATGCATCTTTTGAAGAGTCTACAGGCGGCGGTTAAAAAAGACTGGCCTTTAGATATACGCCTAACGGCATTGTTTCATGACATAGCTAAACCACGTACACGTAGAAAAGGGCATGGGGTTCACGCTTGGACATTTTATGGACATGAAGTTGTGGGGGCTAAAATGACAGAAAAAATACTCAATGACCTCAAATTTCCTAAACATATTGTCGAAAAAGTAACACTTTTGGTGCGTTGGCACATGTTTTTCTCTGATACTGAACAAATAACACCTTCTGCAGTACGACGTTTGGTGGCTAAAGTAGGGGAAGAGAATATATGGGATCTTATGAAAGTACGTGTATGTGACCGTTTAGGAACAGGAAGACCCAAAGAAAACCCTTATAGACTCCGAAAATACCACGCCATGATAGAAGAAGTGCTTCGTGATCCAATATCAGTAACCATGCTTGCTATGGATGGTAAAAAAGTCATGGAAGTGACCAAAACCCCTGCCGGACCACGTATAGGCTGGATATTACACGGACTTCTTGAAGACGTACTAGAACATCCCGAACACAATACACTCGATTACTTAGAAAAAAAGGCTCAAGAACTAGCAATGCTTTCTGATGTGGTATTAAAACAAATTGGTACTGAAGGAAAAGAAAAAAAGAGTATTGAAGAAGAAAAAGAAGTAGAAAAGATTCGCGGAAAACACTTCGTAAAATAAGTTTAGTTAAAAAATCAACCAAACGAAAAGGCCCGAATCTGAATTGAGATACCCTTTCAAACTCTTTTAAGGGAGTGAGGGTGACAAAACATCAACGGACCTTTGAAAAAAAGTGCTGGACTGGCGGACCGGCACTACAATGACACAATGATCACAAAGAACAAATAAAAACTAATCTCGACTCCTCATATATTGTATCAGTGTTATCGTGTACACGTCAACAGACTACAAAGCCACTTATCCACAGTATTATTTTATGTGGATAAATTCTAATTTCTAAGAAAAGATTAGTTCAATAGGGCAATGATCCGATCCTAAAACCGTATCGTGTATTTGTACACTCTTGGTACGAGAAATAATATCTGGTGTAGCAAAAAAGTAATCGATTCTCCAACCAACGTTGCGCTCTCTCGCTGCCGTCTTCATATCCCAATATGTATAAACATCTGCCTTTCTTGGATTAAAGTGTCGAAAGACATCTGTAAAACCACTTGCAATTACTTCATCAATCCACGCACGCTCTTCCGGAAGAAATCCAGTGTTTTTTTCATTTGCTTTCGGTCGTGCTAGATCTATTGCTTCATGCGCTGTGTTTATATCACCACAAAAAATAACTGCTTTTTTCTTTTTCAATTTTACAATATGCGCAAGGAAAGCATCGTAAAATTTTAATTTATATTCCAAACGATCTGGACCACTGCCACCGTTAGGGAAGTATCCGTTTAGTAAAAAGAAATCTTTATACTCTATTTGTATAAGACGTCCTTCAGTATCAAATTCACTAAGTCCCATACCAAACTCTACAGAGAGGGGACGAACTTTTGTATACACAGCGACCCCGCTATATCCCTTTTTCTCTGTCGGAGCAATAAAAAAAGATTCATATCCTGGAATATTCCTAACCCCATCTTCTAATTGATCTGCATGAGCCTTAGTTTCTTGTAAACAAAAAATATCGGGACTTTTGTCGATAATCCACTGAAAGTTACCTTTGCGAGCGACAGCACGGAGACCATTTACATTCCAGGATATTATATTCATATATTTTATGACTGTTTTTTATTATGAAAACGTTTATGCACATCTCGAAGGTGTTTGTCTGTAATATGTGTATAAATTTGCGTTGTAGCAATATTGGCATGACCAAGAAGCATTTGTACAGCACGAATATCAGCGCCATTTTGTAATAAATCAGTAGCAAAACTGTGACGTATAACATGCGGAGTAACTTTTTTAGCTATACCAGCCTTCAATGCATACTGTTTTACAATTCTCTCTATAGAACGCGGGGTCAAACGTCCATCTTTGTTTTTTAAAGCAGGGGATAGTTGTACAAAAAGAGCATCGTCGGTATCTACACGTTTTGCAAGATACTTTTTAATCGCATCTTTTGACTCTTCTGAAAGAAAAACTACACGAACTTTGTCTCCTTTGCCACGAACAGAGAATTCATCACTAGCAAGATTCAAATCACGTGGTAGAGAGGCCAATTCTGACACACGAAGGCCGGTAGAAAAAAAAAGTTGCAAGAGGGCACGATCTCGCAATGCCTTTATCTCAGAACCTTCTGGAGCCTTGAGCAAGCGCTGTAATTCTTCAGAGGTTATAAGATCTAAAGAACGTTCTGGCACTTTAGCAAGATCTATACGATCAGGAGAAAGGGAAGCAATACCTCTTTTAACTAAATACTTAAGAAACGTGCGCAAAGCAATAAGATGGTAATTCTGAGTACGTTTTTTAAGTGTACCTGGACGACCATCAGTTACAATCCCAGAACTTTGTCTGTTTAGTTGCAATCTAAACTCACGCACAATATCGTCCGTAACATGAGAAACATGTGTTACTTTGGTCATAATCATGAATCTGCAAAGATAATGGTCATAGTTAGCTATAGTTTTAAGGCTACGACCCTTCTCAATCTCAAGATGTTCAAGAAACTCACGCTTTAACATCTCAAACTGACTTTTAGAGCTTTGATTTTGCGACATTTGTAATTAAGTATAGCACTCCTTGCAAAGTAATGGGATTTATGCTATGATTGCTTCTACTATGTTAAGCAAGATTCAAAAGAAAAATACGACAGCGCCAGTAGCAATACACGACAAGGATACCGGATCCCCAGAAGTTCAGGTTGCCGTGCTTAGCCGTAGAATCGAAGAATTGACCGATCATCTTAAAAAAAATAAAAAAGACAAACACTCACGTAGAGGACTTCTTCAAATGGTAGCCAACAGACAGACACATCTAAACTACCTTCTCAAAAAAGACTCAAAGAGATACAATACGTTAGTGAAGAAGCTCGGTTTAAAGAAAAAATCTTAACAATATCCCGCTTTATGCGGGAATATTGTTTTTTACATAGTTCATTTATTTAAATAATTTAGAAATATATTTTATATGGCAGTTATCAAACACAAAGAACAACGTGTCGGTGTTTTTATAGACACACAGAATCTTTATCATAGTGGCAAAAATCTTTATCACGCTCGAGTAAACTTTGGTCAAATCATGAAAGACGCCGTCGCGGGACGTGCTCTTATTCGTGCAGTAGCCTATGTTATAACCACAGAAGCAGGGGATGAAAAGAACTTTTTTGAAGCCCTTGAAAAACTTGGGATAGAAACAAAAACAAAAAACCTACAGATTTTTTCTGGAGGTGCTAAAAAAGCAGACTGGGATGTCGGACTTGCAGTAGATGCAATCAAAATGGCGCCAAAATTAGACACTGTTATTCTCATATCAGGTGATGGCGACTTTGTACCACTTGTTGAGTATTTAAAAACAAACGAAGGTTGTCAGGTAGAAGTTATTTCTTTTGGTAGATCTTCTTCAAGTAAACTTATTGAATCAGCAGATGATTTTATAGATCTTTGTAATAATCCCAAAAAATATCTACTCGGTTACAAAACCCGTCCAGCAAATACACCGGCCACACAAACACAGAATTCGCATACGGAATAAAGGTGTTAAAATAAAGAGCACGTATGAATGAAGAACCTCACACAGATTTAACGGGAGCACTAAAAGCTCTTGAATCAAATAATAAAATAATTCCACCCGAAGAAAAAATAAAACGTGATTCTTTTGTTATAGAACAAGTTACAAATACTTCTGCCTCGCTTATAAAACCTCTACGCACTCTTGAAGGTGACGCTGCTGATCTTATACAAAGAGGACATACTTCTCTTTACACTATTCAACAAGCAGAGAAAGCTAAACACACTGAAGACCCTGAAAAAAGGGAGGGGCGCAAAAACGCTGTGCTACTTCTCTTAAGTGCACTTCTTTTTCTTGCAGGATCTTCTTTTGGACTCTACTTTTTTCTTATAAAAACAGCACTGCCAGACACCGATCCAATAGTCATAAAACCTCAAACAATTATCCCTTTTGACACAACTTCTGAACTTGTATTTGATCCTACACGGACATCACTAGCAACTATATTACAAAAACATCTTGTAGAACCATATGAGGGTGCCGGTGGTATTGAATATATAAAAATTATTCAGGATGGTTCTGTCTTACCCATAGATACACTTCTAAATGCAATGTCAGGAAATGTTCCGGGTGAACTTCTTCGATCACTCAACAAAACATCATACATGTTTGGAACAATACAAGGAGATATGCGCAGACCGTTTATTATTGCGACTATTGATTACTATGATAACGCTTTCTCTGGTATGTTGCAGTGGGAGTCAGCACTTAAAACACTTTTTTCAAAATTTACAAACTCTACACCCACTTACACAACAGAAACTAATACTCCTTTTAGAGATGCTTTGGTGAAAAACAAAGACGTACGAATTGCTCGTGACGAAACAGGGACTTCTGTACTTTTATATGCATTTTATGATCGTCAAACACTAGTAATAACAAGCGATGAAGTAGCCTTTGCTACTATTCTTGATGATCTACGTATAGCACGTACTACACGCTGATATTGCTGGTCCAAGCGAGGTAGGATATGATTACTGTATGAATAAAAAAGATACTGAACACTTCAAAATAAAACTAGAAGAAGAGCTTACTGTTCTCGAAAGAGAGCTCTCTGCAACAGGCAGAAAAAACCCCGACCATCCTGGAGACTGGGAACCAGTACCAACAAAAATGGACACCCTTGCCGCAGATGAAAGTGAAGTCGCTGACAAGCTTGGCTCATATCAAGAAAACCAAGTAGTGATGAATGAATTTGAAAAAAGATACAATCAAGTAAAATCTGCACTCAAAAGAATCTCTGAAGGAAAATACGGTATCTGTAAAATCAGTGGTGAAACAATAGAAAGAGAGAGGCTGGAAGCAAACCCTGCAGCAGAAACATGTATTGAACATAAAGATAATTAATCTTTATTTTATTTCTCCTTATACGAATCTTTAGACCTAGAATGCCATACTCTCATGTATGGGTTTTGCTCAAACCAAAAGCATACAAACAGATCTTCTTACTACGACAATTATCGACATAGAAGCCGACGTCTCTCGTGGTATACATACTTTTTCTATTATTGGACTACCTGATAAAGCAGTAGAAGAATCGCGAGACAGAATATCTTCGGCTATTAAATATTCTGGCTATCCATCTCCAAAACACAGCAATCAGAAAGTTGTACTATCATTGGCTCCAGCGCATATACCCAAAATAGGTCCGCACTTTGATCTTGCTATGGCAATTGCATATCTTTTGGCCACAGAAGCAATACAAGGAGATACTAACGATACACTTTTTCTTGGAGAACTTTCTCTAGACGGAACCCTAAGAGAAATTAGGGGAGTATTACCACTCGTAGCACATGCCCACAAATTGGGAATCAAAAAAATATTTTTACCTCTCTCAAATTGTGAAGAAGCGACACTTGTTAACAATATAGAAATATATGGGGTCATAAATCTTAAACAACTCTGTGAACATCTTGAAAACAAAGATCAAACAAAATCACGCATATCTCCTCACAAAAAATCTATTTCTATATCTACAAAGGTGATAAATAGTGCACCAGACATGTCACTTGTTAAAGGACAAGAATCCGCCAAAAGGGCACTACTCATAGCAGCTTCTGGTGGACACAATATTGCTCTTTGGGGACCACCAGGGACAGGGAAGACTATGCTTGCAAAGGCATTTTGCGGAATTATGCCAGAACTTTCTTTTGATGAATCACTAGAAGTTACTTCTATATACTCAGTAGCAGGATTACTAAAAGAACCACTGATCACACAAGCACCGTTTCGATCTCCACACCATACAGCATCGTATACAGCACTTGTTGGTGGGGGAACTATACCAAAACCAGGAGAGATTACTCTTGCACATAAAGGTGTTCTTTTTCTTGATGAACTACCAGAGTTTGATCATAAAACCTTAGAAACTCTCCGTGAGCCACTTGAGGAACACACAATCACAATCTCTCGGGCTCGCGCAAGCGGATCTTTTCCGGCTGATTTCATACTCATCGCCGCTATGAATCCATGTCCATGTGGAAACTACGGAGTACGAAACAAAGAATGCTCATGTTCACCACTTACAATTGATCGTTATCGCAAAAAACTCTCTGGACCAATCACTGATCGTATTAGTATTTGGGTAGAAGTTTCTGCCATAGATTATGAAAAATTAATTGTTGCAAAACAACCCACAACTCTTGAGTCATCAACTATGCGCCACAGTGTTGTGCAAGCAAGACAACTCCAACATAAACGTTCAGAGAGACACATAAAAAAGAAATTATTAAACGGTAGAGTGCGCGATATTCCTCATTGGTTTTCTCTTACCCCACAAACTAAAATATTGCTCAATACTGCCGCAAAAAAATTAGCTATTTCTGGGCGTTCATATAGAAACATACTGGCAGTATCGAGGACTATTGCTGATCTTGATAATTCAGAACATATTGAAGAACATCATATCCTCGAAGCACTTCAATATCGTATAGAGAAACTATAAACTTAAAAAGGATTTTTACCACCACGAACTTCGAAGTGTAGGTGTGGCCCAGTAGAATTTCCTGTTGACCCCATACGCCCGATCAATTCTCCTTGGCTAACTGTTTCTCCAACAATGACACTAACACTAGAAAGATGTCCGTAGAGAGTTTGCATGCCATTTGGGTGACTGATCACCACATAACTACCATAACCTCCGTTCCATCCGCCATTTTTACTAATCAATACTTTTCCTGCGGCCGCAGCATAGATGGGTGTACCTGTTTTTGATGCAAGATCAACACCATTGAAACCATGGATTCCTCTTGTTCGTATTGCTCCTGTAACTGGGTGTGTAAAATAACCGGCTGGATCACGAGTATAACCTCCTGTAATAAGCCCTGGAAGGCCAGTATTTGTAGTATTTGGTTTTGAGGCGATAGAAGATGCCACAGGAAGCAATTCGCCATCTGGAATAATCAAAATATCACCAACCGAAATAGATGCGTTGATATCAAGGCCGTTGAAGCTCTGTATTTCTGCTACATCTGCTTTGTATTTCTTGGCGATACTAAGTAACGTGTCACCCTTTTTTACTGTATATGAAATACCCGATACCGGTAAAATAACAAGGGTTTGTCCTGGCTGTATAGCATCTTTAGTAGTAAGACCGTTAGACCAAAGAATAGTATTGATTGATACTCCAAACATCTTTGCAATAGCCGAAAGAGAATCTCCTGAACGAACGGTATACGTACTGATAAGAGGAATATGCTTATCTATAGACTGTTCTTCTGGCAAAGTCGCGAGAGCATTTTCATCTACTACAAAACCCTTAACTCGTAGAGAAACCATGGGTGAAGGCTCTAAAAGAAGCATAGTTTGTGAGTTTTCTTCATGAGATACTGAATCCGCTGAAACAAATAGGTTCTTGATCGAAGAAAGTATCGAAGCTTCTGTGGAAAAAGGTGCCAATATCAAAAAACAAATTACGATACAAGATCGAAATAAAGTCCAGAGAAATAGGGAATATGTAGAGGATTTTAAAATAAAATAATATGATTAGCTTCCGTGTCAGTAAGGCTCTATTGAGCCGTATATCTATGTATTCGGTATATATGACCTGCGGTACTTTTTTCCGAGGTATAGGGTACTATAGACTACCTGCGCAAAGAGTCAAATCGGGTTATACAC
>CAYTZA010000021.1:0-10496 GCA_964442365.1 uncultured Candidatus Saccharibacteria bacterium
GTATCCTTGATGGGTACCGAGAAGATCACCACGTCGGACTGTTTAACAACTTGAGCGTTGGTCAGTCCCGTCGGTTTATTCTCATCGGAGCCAATGACCGAACAGTCGAGTTGTTCAAAGAATTGCTTGAGCATGGCACCAAATCTGCCATTAATACCAATAATTCCAACAATAACTTGTCTGACTGTAGCTTCGTTTTGAAGAAACACGAACGTCGTTTTATTGTCCGGAACATCTTGAATATTCTCGGCCAAAATCCTCAGTCCATATTCCTTAGCTGCCGCTTTTGGAGCAATGGCCCCAATTTTCACATTGGGTCCGAGCTTGGCTACAGCTTTTGCAGCATTACCAGTCGAGTCACGCTTACTGCGCCTATCGGGAGTAATTCCGATCGAGTCAAGGTATCTGCCACACTGTTGAATTGCTTTCTCATGCGACATCACACGCTCGAGATCTTCAGCTCGGGCAACGTGTTGAGGTGCCAAGAGGCAATGATTGATCTGAAGGTCGAGCCGATCTCGTTCTTGCAAATTGTATCCCATCTCTCGGAATGCCAACAAGTTTTCTGTCACCTCCACAACTTCACCAGCGATCGAGTTTCGAATCGGGACGACCGCATAAGCCGGTTCTTCAATAAGACGCTTGAACACGTTCGAGTGAGTGCCGCAAAAAATGATTTCGCAATCGATCTGTGCCCATCCTTGTCTTTGAATGAAAGCCAGTGCTGCTTCGTGTCCGTTGGTAAAAGCATCGAGAACAAAAATCTTCTTTTTCATCTATAAATCTCCTTGGTTTAGGGTTTAAAAGAACTTTCTATTTACACTCTAATCTTGCAAAAAACTACCACAAATCTATACGTACGTACAGACCAATAATATTTACTTGATACAAAAAAACCCCTCTCCACGGTGGAGAGGGGTTACTAGAGCTTGTGCATCTCAGACTCTGGCGTTAAATGACCCTTGCACGTCTTACTCTAACGCGCAAGAGAGAAATTCCTGCCAAAAATCCAATTGTCAGAATTCCGGTACTCGGTTCCGGAATAACTGCCGAATACTCTTCGGCAGTGTACTCGAGCCATGGAGTACCTTCAATCGTAAACAGAGGTACCGGACCAGCTGATATTCCCCACTCCGCAAAGTCCGCTGGCAAGGTGTACCAGTATATGAAGGACTCCTGAGGAAACTGATCCGGAGGATAGTAAGTCCAATCTCCGATGACCGAAACACCAGGTGTCCACCACGTTGCGTAATCCGATTGGATAAATGCCGCCGTGTTCTCCGTCATGTTTGGCAGAGTAAGGTATCCGTAGTAATCAGGGTCCGCCGACCACGATGCCGAATCCCAGTCGCCGTCTCGCCAAATAGCGATGGTATAGGCTTCAACGTGAGACGCCAGAACCACAAGAACAGAGATCGCCACAATCAAAGAACGCATACGCATAGCTAGGCTCCTGAAAAGGGGTGTTTAGTACAAGATGCTGGAAAAGAACAGAAACTTATTCTAACACAGTTGTATTGAAATGACAATAAAAAGCCCCTCTCCACGTTGGAAAGGGGTTGCCACAGTCCGAGACAAGTAAACTGTGGCGTTAGAGGTGTTGGTGACTTTGAGGCTTTACCTCTCAACCACCGTACCAAAGAAGGACGCGAGGGTCATGAGTACGACCTTCACGAGCCGCATGTGTGTCGGCAGACTGCCAGCGAGCAATATGTCTACACATGTATGAACCTTTCAAACAGAACAGTACTTGTCTTAGTGATTGTTGGGCAACGTTCCCACACACCACAGATCACTTTGATCAAGCATATTCTGATATAAATTATATGATGCTAGTGTTTTGGTGTCAAAAATATAAAAATAGATAAAAAAATACCCCACGAATTTTTGGTTCGTGGGGCGGTGGGGTTTTGATGAAACTAGCCCTTGAATCGTTTTAAGGCGAAACAAGGGTCCTTAGTTTTCGGTCTCCGTTCTGGGGACTCGGTCCCGGTTCGCGGTGAGTAGTGCAATAAGGTATTGTCCACAGATAGACCCAAAGCTTGATTACTTTAGGATCCGTGGATCGCGCGGGAGATCACTTGCCCCTGGTGGCCGTGATTTTGGCCAAGGGAAGGAGGAGTCCGCGGGTGCCGGCGTTGTTGGAGGTGATGGCGATGTTATTGCCCAACGAGGGCTTTCCGTAGCGATGGGACGGAGGGGGGCGGATCAGCATAAGCACGCTCCTTGTGAAAAAAACCGTTTTAGATGTCGGTGTTGTGATACAGAGAACATTCTCTGTTTAAATCACTTACCAATCACCCTTAACGTTCTGATATAAAGTATAGCACCCTATACAATAAAAGTCAAGCGACTAATTATTTAACCCCGTGATAGCATATTTTATCTATGAATCACGTGATTATTCTAGCCGGAGGCAAAGGGACACGCATGAAGTCTGACCTACCCAAAGTACTAACTCCGGTAAAAGGTGAGCCTATACTAAAACGCCTCCTTACAAGCGTCTTACCAGTATGTGAAAAGCCTACGATTATAATCGGACACAAAGGAGAAGAAGTTATCAAAGCTACGAACAATGCATATGATTATGTCGAACAAAAAGAACAAAAAGGTACTGGTCATGCTATAGCCTGTGCTAAAGATTCCTTATCTTCAAGAAAAGATATAACTTCGATTATTGTACTTCCCGGTGATCATCCACTTATAAGTACAAATACAATCAAAAAATTGATTGAGATAAAAGAAAAAAACAATGCAAGTATTGTTCTTGCTACTACCGTAGTTCCTTCATATGAAAATCAATACAATACTTTTCATCACTATGGAAGAATAATTACCGATTCAAAAGGAATAGTTTCTGGCATAGTCGAATACAAAGACGCGAGTGATGAACAGAAAAATATAAAAGAAGTTAATTTAAGTTACTATTGTTTTGACCCGGCATGGCTCTGGCAACATATAGATACAATCAATAATACAAATGCTTCAGGAGAATATTATCTAACCGATCTTATAGAAATAGCATATAAACAAAATAAAACCGTATTGTCTTGCCCTATCGAAAATATACAAGAATCTTTTGGTATAAATACTCCCGAACAACTAGCAATCGTCGAAAGTTATATCAATTAAACTACTTATTTATATAATCTGTCACGATTTTTTCTACTTCTTCTACAGAATTTGTTTCCATAAGTGCTATACGCAATTCTTTAGAACCATCAAAACCGTGCACATATGCTTTATAATGCTTTTTCATAATAGCAAAATTTCTAACATCACCTAAAAGTTCCATAAACAATTTCGAATGTTCTACGAGTGTCAATAATTTTTCTTCTATTGTTATCTCTTTTTGTTTTCCATGAAGTGAAGCAAAAAGCCAAGGATTACCAAAAATAGCTCGTCCAAGCATAACACCGTCAGCCCCAGATTGTCGTGCTTTTTGATCAGCATCTAAAAGGTCTAGGGCATCGCCGTTACCAAAGATAAGAGCGGGGCTTTTAAGTTCATTGCGAATCTCTACTGCACGAGCAATACGATCCCAACGAGCAGGCACATCAGACATTTCTTTTCGAGTGCGAGCATGGACAGTAACCAGAGCTGGATCTTCAGAGAGAATTTCAGGAAGCCAAGTTTCCAATTCATCTTTATTGTATCCAAGACGGATTTTTACTGAGACAGGAATATTTCCAGCACCCTCTTTGGCAGCACGTATGAGTGCTTTAGCAATATCTGGAGTCTTACAAAGTGCTGCACCGGCACCTTGTCTTTCTACACCACGATCAGGACAACCCATATTTATATCAATACCGTCGAAACCAAGTTTCTTGGCTAAAGTAGCAGCATCACGCATATAGTCGGGATTCGAAGTAAAAAACTGAGCGATTATTGGACGTTCTTTTTCAGAATATAACAATCCATGCATAAGTTTTTCTTTACCCAAAGCATCAGCACGAGCAAGGCCATCTGCAGAGACAAACTCTGTCCACATTGCATCGGGATTACCACGATCAGCGATCACACGTCTAAAAGCTGCATCAGTAACATCGGCCATAGGAGCCAAGACAAAAAGCGGACGTTGTTCTTTGTCCGCTTTCTCTTTTAGTTTCTGCCATACATGCTTCATGGTAATAATGTTCTTTCTTTATAATACATCTTATTGCCAAAGCGTAGATCGATATATTCAATACTTCCTGCAGATAATTTCTTTTTAAAACTATTATCCTCCACAAGAGCAATCAGACGTTCTTCCAGCTTATCCATATCCATACCAAAAGCAAGTACAAGACGCGGTGAAGACGTTCCTGTTTCCATAGTAATATCACCTTGTCCTGAAACTTCTATATATGTTGGAGAAAGTTTAACTTCAGCAAGAATTGGTAATAAATCCATAAAATCACGAAAATATCCTTCATCGGCAATACGTTCACCAATACCAAAAGAAGACGATGTGGCAGTATAAATAAAAGATGGAGTCGAAGAAGATATACCTAAACGATATCCTAAACCAGTTTCATCAAGTAAAAGACACTGATCTTTAAAACACCATGAAGCAACTGGCGTACGTTCAACAATATCAATCAAAACAGTATTCATATTTTGAAGATGCACAGAAACGTCTTTGACCGACAAACCATACGAAAGCACTTGTGCAAGAAGCATTTCGCGTGGATATGTCAGAGCTGTCCTTCGTGAAAAAAACCATACAATTGGTTTATTCATAACCTCTATAGCAGAAGAAGAAATCATGCCTCCCGGCAGGGTTAAATCCCCTTTTACTTTTACATTATATATTTGAAAAACGTCTAGATATGATATCCAAGATATACCAGCAAAAAGTAAGACCGGTATAGAACACAATACGCTAGTTATAAAAAATACCTTGCGACGCTTACGAATACGAAGTGACTTCGATTGAAGAGAATTCTCTTTTCGTATTATTTTCATTTTACTATCTCTCCTATACCCATATATGGTACGAGTACTTCAGGCACAGCGATAGTACCATCGGGACGCTGATAATTTTCAACAATACATGCAAGCAAACGTGGAGTAGCAACAAGAGTATTGTTTAAAGAGTGAGCATAGTGCAAAACACCTTCGCTATCTTTATATCGAATATTGAGTCGACGAGTCTGAAAATCATGAAAATATGAAGCCGAATGTGTCTCACGATATTTTTGTTGCGAAGGCATCCACACTTCTATGTCATATTTTTTAACCTGACCAAGACCGAGATCTCCCCCACAGTTTACTACTACACGATATGGTAGTTTAAGAGCTTGCAAAAGCTCCTCTACGTTGCGTGTGAGTTCTTCATGTAGAGCAACTGATTGTTCATGACTTGCTTCACAAAGTACCACTTGTTCGAGCTTGAAAAATTCGTGTACTCGTATAAGTCCTTTTACATCTTTACTATGACTTCCCGCTTCACGCCTAAAACAAGGAGAAAAAGCTAACATCTTTTTAGGAAGACCAGCAAGATCTAAAACTTCATTACTGTGATATGCCATAGTAGCAACTTCTCCAGTACCAGCGAGATAATCACCATCTTGAGTTTTATACAAATCATCTTCTCCTTGCGGAAGATATCCTGTACCAAAAAGTGTTTGTCGATTAACGAGAGATGGTACGATCATAGGAGAGAAACCTTTTTTAACTAAAGCCTGAAGAAAATATTGCCATAAAGCAAATTCCAAAAGCGCTCCTGCGTTTTTCAAAAAGTATCCACGAAAACCTGAAACTTTTGCTCCACGTTCAAAATCAACCATGTCGAGAGCTTCCATGAGAGTAATATGATCTTTAGGATTTGGAAGTGTTGTTTTCTCTCCCCATGCTCGTATTTCAAGATTTTGTTCGTCACTATCACCTTCAGGTACTGATATATCAGGAATATTTGGCACAGTAAGCATAAGAGCTTGCCAATCATGCATAATCTTTTTATGCTCTTCTTCAAGTTTTTTGAGCTCGGTTTTCAAAGATTGCATATCACTAACCAAACGCACTCTTTCTTCTCCAGACGTGGCAGTGACTATTTTATCGTTATAACTGTTTTGAAGCGCTCTTTTTTTCTCTATATCAGCCAAAAGTGTTCGTCGAGTATCATCAAGGGCTAAAAGTGCATCAACATCAAAATCAATATGCTTTTTGCGAGCACCCTCTTTAATAACTTCTTTATGTTCCTTTATGAATCTTATATCAAGCATTTATTAAATAATCATACCAGATATGCATAATAAACGGTATGGATATACAAATAATACAAAAAGAATATTGGCCAGTACAACTTACTCACATACCAGACCCACCACAACAACTATATATACGAGGGACCATACCCGATCCAGATCAATACTATATATGTATAGTTGGTACAAGAAAAGCTTCAACATACGGCAAAGACATATGCCGTGAACTCATAACAGGCCTACAAGGATATCCAGTTACGATTGTTTCTGGTCTTGCTCTTGGTATAGATACATGTGCGCATCGTACTGCTTTAGATTGTGGTTTGACCACTATTGCTTTTCCAGGGTCTGGTCTAAATAGCGACATACTCTATCCACGAAATAACCATAAACTAGCAGAAGAGATAGTTTATGCTGGTGGATGTCTTTTAAGTGAACACGCACCAAACACCATCTCTGCACCATGGATATTTCCAAAACGTAATCGTCTCATGGCTGGTCTATGCAGTATTACCATCGTAATCGAAGCCTCTCTTGATTCTGGAAGTCTCATAACTGCTACATATGCACAAAAATACAAAAAAATTGTCGGGGCAGTACCAGGATCGATACATTCTTTTTTCTCTATAGGACCGCATGCACTACTTCGCCAGGGCGCTATTGTTATAGAATCTTCAGAAGATATAGTACGTGCCCTTGGTCTAAATACCGTTCAGACGCAAATATCATTTGAAACACCTGAAGAAAAAAATATACTAGAGATACTCACAACACCTCGGACAAAAGACGAATTGTCAGTATCAACGGTATTACCCATACAAACTCTTCAAATACTTTTATCACGCATGGAAATCAAAGATATGATTGAAGAAAAACATGGACGTTGGCATATCAAAGTTTGCAAAAAAAATCCTTTGTAGTAATAATGAACGCACATATGAAACTTCTCATTGTAGAATCCCCTGCCAAAGCAAAGACTATTTCACAGTATTTAGATGGTGCCTATACCGTTAAAGCGTCTGTTGGGCATATTCGTGATTTACCTAAGAGTAATAAAAAAGCAATTGATCTCGATGGCTTTGTACCACACTATGAAATCAGTAAGGGCAAAGAAGAAGTTGTACAAGAGATCAAAAGACTTGCCAAAGAAGCTACTGAAGTACTCCTTGCAACCGACCCCGACCGAGAAGGAGAAGCTATAGCTTGGCATATAAAAGAAGCAGCAGGGATTAAAAATCCTAAACGTGTTGTCTTTCATGAAATCACCAAAGAAGCAGTTAAAGAAGCTATAAAACATCCTCGAGATATAGACGACAATCTAAAACAAGCACAAGAAGCTCGTCGAGTTCTTGATCGTCTTGTTGGATACGATCTCTCAGGACTTATTTGGAAAAAAGTACGTTATGGACTTTCAGCCGGACGAGTACAATCTCCCGCTCTTCGTATTATTATGGAACGCGAACGTGAAATACGCGCTTTCAAATCAGAACAGTTCTGGGTATTGACTGCAGACGTTACTACCAAAGATGGAGTGACTCTTAAACTTACTGCTGCCGAAGAACCTCGTGACCTCTCTCGTGTTACTGAAATCATTGCACATGGTAAAAAATCTCCTTGGTCTATAACTGAAGTAAAACAAACAGAAGTTAAACGTGCACCACGAGCACCGTTTACAACTTCAACCATACAACAAGCAGCTAGTACAAGACTTGGTTTTAGTCCAAGCCGTACTATGTCTATTGCTCAGCGCCTTTATGAAGCAGGACATATTACATATATGCGTACTGACAGTACAAACCTTAGTACTTTAGCCATAGGACAAATCAGTGCTCTTGTAGAGAAAAAATACGGCAAACAATATCTAGAAACTCGTGCCTGGAAAACAAAATCTAAAAATGCTCAAGAAGCTCATGAAGCTATTCGCCCTACTCATATGGATAAACTCGGAGCAGGAGCCAACGATGAACAGAAAAAACTCTACGAACTTATATGGCGTCGTACCATGGCCTCACAAATGTCCGATGCGGAAACTCTTCGTACAAAAATTACTGGCAGACCAACAGATACTGTAGTACCCGATTTTTCTATTACTGGTTCTGTAGTAACGTTCGATGGCTGGCTCAAAGCTGATCCTGAAGGCACAGGAGAAGATGCTGTACTTCCTGTAGTAAAAGAAAAAGATCCACTTGATTTAGTAAAAATCGAAAGTGAAGAAAAACAAACAGAACCACCATCACGATATTCTGAAGCTGGTTTAGTTAAAGAACTCGAAAAACGTGGTATCGGACGTCCAAGTACATATGCTTCTACTATTAAAACACTCGAAGATCGTGGTTATGTCACAAAAGAAGGACGATCTTTGAAACCGACAGATACGGGTGACGTTGTTTCGAGCTTTCTTGAAAATAATTTTAGTGATTATATAAGTGACACCTTTACTGCCACTATGGAAGATTCCCTAGACGAGATAGCCAACGGCACAAAAGAATATGCTCCAACACTCAAAGCATTTTATACGCCATTTCAAAAAGAAATAAAAATCAAAGGTAAAGAATCTGAAAAGATTACAGATCTAGGTCCTGCTCCAAAAGAATTTCTCTGTCCAATCTGTAATAGTTCCATGGTATACAAACTTTCCCGCACTGGTAAGTTTATGAGTTGCGTAAAATTTCCTGAGTGTACTGGTGCCCGCATGGAAGATGGATCAGAAATGCCTGAAGATCGTATTGTTGGTACAGATCCTGAAACATCACTACCTATCAAAGTTATGAACGGTCGTTTTGGACCATATGTACAAATAGGAGAAAAAGATAAAAAGAATCCTAAACCTCGTCGTTCAAGTATACCAAAAGAGATTGATCCCTTAACTGTTACCCTCGAACAAGCCCTCACCTATCTCAGTCTTCCACGTCTTCTTGGTAATCATCCTGAAAGTGGCAAGCCTATAAGTGCAAACGTTGGACGTTTTGGTCCATATGTCGTACACGATGGAGATTTCAGATCTTTAAAAACCGATGATGTTTACACTGTTACTCTTGATCGTGCCCTTGAAATATTGAAAGAAGAAAAGAAACGCCGTGGTTTCTTCAAGAAAAAAGCTACACAGTAAAGTCCTTGAGGGAATATATATCTTCTGAATCTTCAGCAGCTTTGATTTCTTCAGTAGAACGATCATCAATAGCTACCTTTGGTGTAGAATTTGCTGTTGTTGTAGAGCCCGCAAACGGTGCAGAAATAGCAGTAGCAAATTTATCAAGCATAGAGGTAGGGCTCTGTTTTTTAGTCGATTGCATAACATCGAGAATACTACGAAGGTCGTCTGGTGAAAAGAAATCAATCACAATCTTGCCTCCATGTTCTTTACGTTCAATTTGTACACGAGTACCAAGAGACTCTGCTAATTTGTTTTCAAGTTCTACGATTTCTGGATCAATAGCATATTCTTTCTTACGAACTTTATCTTGAGCAATACGGCGAGAAATAGCTTCTGCTTCACGAACAGTTAGTTTCTTATACACAATCTCTTTGAGAAGCGTTGCTTGTTCTTCAGGACGATCATTCAACATACCAAGTGGTCTTGCATGTCCTTCACTAATCTCTCCTTTTGAAAGTGCCTCGAGAATTGGAGCTGGTAAAGCAAGTAGTCGAAGACTATTAGTAACATATTCACGACTCTTACCTACTTTTTCAGCAATCTGTCCATGTTTAAATCCAAATTGCTCTACTAGTTTCTGAAATGCTCTTGCTCGATCAACAGCATTTAGATCTTCACGTTGTACGTTCTCTATGATAGCAAGCTCAAGCTTCATGAGATCACTTTCATCACCTACTTTGATAAGTACAGGTACCTCACGAAGTCCTGCTAGTCTAGAAGCTCTCAAACGTCGCTCTCCAGCTATAAGCTCATACTCAACACCAAGACCACCATCGGGCTTTGTGAACTCTTTACGAGTCACTACAAGAGCCTGGAGCACTCCGTACTGACGAATAGAATCAGACAAAGCTTGTAGCTGTGTTTCATCAAATTCTTTACGTGGCTGAAAAGGGTTTGGCTTGATTTTATCTACCTCTACCCAAAAAATAGCATTGTTGTAAAACTGTGACATAAGTACATGTTACCACACACCACGTACACGTTCCCTGTGGAATACTATTTTATATAACATGTCTTTAATTGATATTTAAAGGAATTTTAAGTAGACTGATTAAAGATTGCCGAAGTGGCGGAATTGGCAGACGCACACGACTCAAAATCGTGCGGGAGCAATCCCATGAGAGTTCGATTCTCTCCTTCGGCACAAAATTATG
>CAYTZA010000022.1:0-3494 GCA_964442365.1 uncultured Candidatus Saccharibacteria bacterium
CATACCTCACACGTATTGCTAGTACTTTCAATAGTTGGTATGCCAATAATCAGATCATAGAAGAAAAAGATCCATATACTCCATATCGCTTGGCTATCGTATCTGCTACTCATCAAGTTTTAGTTCAGGGACTTACTCTACTCGGCATGCCTGTCCCAGAGAAGATGTAAATTTGCTACACTCTTATATTCATGGTAAAAACTATTTGAATTGGTTGTTCTTTAACTTTGACGTAACACACAAGGAGGTTGGTATGATTGCTGTATCAAACAGACCGTATTCGGTTGGAGACTTTCCTTTTTTGCGGATGTTCTTCTCTCCTGAAGGGAGGACGTCTCTTCAGGAGGTTACTGTCAAAGAAATGCATGGCGGACTTTTTTTGAAAAGCGCCAATGATTTCTCTCCAAACAGAGTTCTTTTTTTTGGAGAGTCTGAACTCTTGGGTGTTTTGGGATACAATAAATATATTCCAAATTTAAAGAGGCGCTGGTATCATTTTTGGAGATCGGGGTTTGTGAAGGTCTCTGTGAATGATGATCGAAAAGATGCCATTTGGAGACCGGATCACCTTGGAACAGTCATGCGCTCTTGTTTTTATCAAATGGACAATAGAATCCTTTTTGGTATCAAGTACATCGTGGAGATTGCTCCAACTTGTAACACAGAAGGATTGTGTTGTTCTCCGAAATCGATGATTATCTACAAGCTCCCTGGAAATTGTGCGGATGTGTGGGATGTGAACTTTTATTCGTTGTAATGAGTGGCCCCTTAATCGGGGGCTTTTTTATTAGTGAAATATGCTAATATAGCTCTATATATATGCAGGAAGAGAATAAAGAACAAAAAAAGAGCACTATAGCGCTCCGTGAAGAAAGTATTTTACAGTTTTGGCGCGATAGAGATATTTTCAATAAAACACTCCTCAAAAAAAGTCCAAAAGGTAACTTTGTTTTTTATGACGGTCCACCTTTTGCTACAGGTATGCCACACTATGGGCACGTATTGCCAGGTACTATAAAAGACGTTTTGCCTCGATATAAAACCATGCAAGGGTATAGAGTTCCGCGTCGTTGGGGTTGGGATTGTCATGGTTTGCCTGTTGAAAATCTTATAGAAAAAGAACTTGGTCTGAAAAGTAAAAAAGAAATTGAAGCGTATGGTATTGAAAAATTTAATACCGCAGCTCGTGCAAGTGTATTTCGATATAGAGATGAGTGGAAAAGGATTATTCCTCGCCTGGGTAGATTTGTTGATATGGAGAACGATTATCGTACTTTGGATCCGTCATATACTGAATCAGTATGGTGGTCATGGAAAAAGTTACATGATAAAGGTCTGACGTATCAGAGTTTTAAAGTGATGCCGTATTGTCCTCACTGTGGAACGACACTCTCAAACTTTGAGGTTAATCAAGGATACAAAGATATTACTGATATATCTGTTTTTGCGAAATTTAAATTAAAAGATGAAGAAAATACGTTTTTGATTGCATGGACAACAACACCATGGACACTACCAGGAAATACTGCACTCGCAATTAAGTCAGACGCTTTATACGTCAAAGTAGAAAAAGATGCTACAAATTATATCGTAGCAAAATCACTTTCAGAGAAAGTATTGAAAGAAAACTATACAGTAAGTAAAGAGTTTTTAGGAAAAGATTTGATTGGTAAATCGTATGAACCAGTTTTTGATTATTTTAAAAATACTGACATAGCAAAATCAGATAAGATTTGGAAAGTATATGGTGCAGATTTTGTAACCATGGAAGATGGTACAGGTATTGTTCATATAGCACCGGCATTTGGTGACGATGATTATCAACTTTCTCAAAAAGAACGTATACCGATGATTCAACACGTCACCGAAGAGGGTACGTTCAAAACAGAAGTAAAAGATTTTGCTGGTATGGTGGTTAAACCAGCGGACGATCATCAGAAAGCTGATATAGAAATTATAAAGAATCTTGCTCATAGAGGATTACTTTTTGATAAACAGAAAATCATTCACTCATATCCGCACTGTTGGAGATGTGGTACACCACTACTTAATTTTGCAACATCGTCGTGGTTTGTAAAAGTGACAGATATTAAAAACAAACTTATAAAAGAAAATAAAAAAGTAAAGTGGTTACCTGAAGAAATTGGTGCGGGGCGTTTTGGTAAGTGGCTTGAAGGTGCTCGTGATTGGGCCGTGTCACGTACACGTTTCTGGGGTGCTCCTATGCCTATATGGAAATCGGAAGATGGTAGTGAATTTGAAGTGCTTGGATCAATATCTGATTTAAAAGAAAGAACATCTAATCACAATACTTTTTTTCTTCTCCGTCATGGTGAAGGAGAGCATAATACTAAAAATATTTTAAGTTCACGTTTTGATAATTCTCACCATCTTACTGAAAAAGGCAAAGAATCTATTCGTATTGTAGCTAAACAGTTACGAAAGAAAAAAATAGATAGTATCTACGCTTCTGACTTTGTCCGTACTCGTGAAAGCGCTGAAATTTTGGCTAGTGAGCTTGGTATATCGCAGGATAAAATCATATACGATAAACGTTTGAGAGAGGTTGATTTTGGAAGTCTTGAAGGAAAAGATATTTCAACTTATCACACCATGTTTCCAAAATACGAAACACTTTTTACAGAGTCTATTCCAAACGGTGAGGGATTAGGTGATGTTCGTAGAAGGGTCGGAGACTTTTTATATGAAGTTGATGCGCAACAAAAAGATAAAAATATTTTGGTGATTTCTCATGAGACTCCAATATGGCTGTTAGAAGGTATTGCCAATGGTTTAGATAGTAAACAGATTTCCAGTATGCGTTTACAAGATGAATTTATCGCTCCAGGAGTATTTCATACTGTTTCTTTTGCGGCACTACCACATAATATCGAATACGAAATCGATCTTCATCGTCCGTATATAGATAGGGTTGTCTACACATCAAAAACAGGAAAAACTATGAAGCGTATATCTGATATTTTTGATACGTGGTATGACTCAGGATCTATGCCGTATGCACAGAATCATTATCCTTTTAACAAAGACATCAAGTTTCCTGCAGATTTTATAGCCGAAGGTCTTGATCAAACACGAGGATGGTTCTATACACTTTTGGTTTTAAGTACTGCTTTGTTTGGAAAGTCCCCTTATAAAAATGTAGTAGTAAATGGTCTTGTACTTGCTGAAGATGGTAAAAAGATGTCCAAAAGTTTACAAAATTATCCTGATATAGAACTAACAGTAGATCGTTATGGTGCGGACTCTTTGCGGTATTTTCTTATGACATCTACTGGAGTAAAAGCAGAAGATGTTCGATTTTCTGAAAAAGGTCTCGATGAAGTAGTTAAAAAGAATATTCAGCGTTTGGACAATGTCTATTCTTTTTATGAACTATATAAAGACCAAATAGTTGTTGACCATGACCTTAAAAAGATTCCGGTGACGCACGTTCTTGATCGGTGGATACGAGCTCGTCTTGATGAAACAATACT
>CAYTZA010000022.1:3594-10411 GCA_964442365.1 uncultured Candidatus Saccharibacteria bacterium
GATGATCCAGAAAGTGTGCATCTTTGTGTATGGCCAAATATTAAAGAACGTTTGGTAAATAAACAGAAAAAATATATAGATGAAATGAATCAAGTAAGATCTTTTGTCTCTATGGCTTTGGAGTTACGTTTGAAATCAGGAATAAAAGTTAGGCAACCCTTAAACTCAGTTTCTTTTAAAGAGACTGTGGGAGAAGAGTATTTTGATACCATAAAGGACGAAATCAATGTAAAAAGTTTGTATGTAAACAAAGAACAAACTGATGATGTGATTTTAGATACAGTTATAACAGATGATTTGCGTGT
Source organism: uncultured Candidatus Saccharibacteria bacterium (assembly GCA_964442365.1). Classification (GTDB taxonomy): domain Bacteria; phylum Patescibacteriota; class Minisyncoccia; order Phycocordibacterales; family DAORIS01; genus CAYTZA01. The sequence goes on from CAYTZA010000022.1 coordinate 3,900, forward strand.
CGAAGGGGAAATGAGAGAGCTTTTACGTGCTTTACAGGATGAAAGAAAGAAAATTGGTCTTATGCCAAAAGATCGTGCTAGAGCATATATCCCGAATACTGATGTATACCAAAAAATACTTTCTGTATATAAAAAAGAAATTATGAATACGGCCTCTCTTGAGAATATCGAATATTCAACGGAATCTATTGTGTCTGTGGTGAAAGTATAAAAATATGTATAAAATATATACCACCGAAGCTATTGTACTCGGCGGACGTCCTAGTAGAGAGGCGGATAAAGTTTTAACACTTTTGACGCGAGATCTCGGTCTTATTCAGGCAGTTGCCAAAGGTGTGCGTAAAGAGGCTTCAAAATTGCGTTATGCTTTAGCTGATAGATCTCAAGGATTGGTATCATTGGTGCGCGGAAAAGATGTTTGGAGAATTACTAATATTTTACCTCAATCTTCATATGCTAATCGAGGTGAAGTTGCACGTATGACTGCTCGTGTTGGACAACTTGCAAAACGTTTAGTTCCGCCTGAGGCTGTAGAGGAGACCCTTTTTGATACGTATGCTACTTTTTTGGAATTATCTTTAAAACCTAAGATTGATATAGCTTCGCTTGAAATATTGGCAGTATTACACATATTGCGTGTATGTGGATATGTGGGAAATAATCCGGCTTTAGAGCAGATTTTTACACGACCTTTTTCAGAAGAAGTATTGCCTTTGATTGCGACAGAGCGTTCTTTGGTGCTTGAGACTATAAATAACGCACTGCATCATAGTCACTTGTAGTATAATAATCTACATGGATAGAGAAAATCATCTCGAAGATCTTAAAGAAGAGTTGTATTCAACTCATACAAAAGGTTCTGTTATAGATCACACAAAAGGTACAAATTTAAGTCCGCGTGAAGTATCGGAAAATAATTCGGCAAATGCTTGGCCTGAGACAGTTTTGCCTGATCATGGATCGTCAGAATATCATCCAGCTACGAAGTTTTTTAAATATTTATTTATAGCCTCTGTGGTTTTTTGTTTATGTGCTGGAGCAGTTGCTGGTTTTGTATTTTTATCAGGCTGGAATCAAATTTCTTCAGACAATCTTGATATATCAATTGCGGCACCTGTTTCAGTTGCTGGTGGGGAAGTGTTTCCTTTTTCTGTATCTATTGCCAATAAAAATCGAATTGATTTGTATGATGTGCGTGCGTATGTTACGTATCCTTCAGGTGCTCGTGATACGACTGGAGCATCACTACTTCACGAAGACCGTGTACTAGAAACAATTTCTACTGGTTCGCAAAAAGAAACTAAGTTTCAGGCGATTTTGTTTGGAGAAGAAAATGTTCTACAGGAGATTGGGGTTGTGGTTGAGTATAAAATTACAGGGGGCACAACCGTGTACAAAAAAGAACAAACATATAGTGTTCTTTTAACGAAAGCTCCTATTAGTGTACTTGTTGATTATCAAAAAGAGATAAATGCTAATCAGGAAATTGTGTTTACCGTATCAGCAATATCAAATTCTCGCGCTCCTCTTAGTAATATACTTCTAAAAGCGGTCTATCCTGTTGGTTTTGTAGTTAAAAGTACAAACGTAACTCCATTGGAAAATTCTAGTGATACATGGGATCTTGGTTCTTTTGAGCCAGGAGAAAAGAAGGACGTTGTATTGAGAGGTGTGGTTCAAGGGCAAGATACTGAAGAGAAAAACTTTCGTTTTTCAATCGGAGCACGTACAGATCTTGATAGCTCCAATATTGCTACGGTCTATTCAAATTTTCTTGCAACAGTTTATATCGAAAGACCTTTTATTTCGACACAGTTAAGTCTTGGTTTGAGTGATTCTGCGAAGAGTACTCTTATCACTACTCCAGGTTCTCAAATATCTGGTAGTTTAACTTTTAAAAATAATACACCGAAAGATATATTTGATGTAACAATACAGTTGATTCCTCCAAGTACGTATGTGGATCGCTATAGCATATCTGGAAATGGTGGATTCTATCAATCATCAGAGAATACTTTGGTTTGGAATAAAAATACTCTTTCAGATCTTGAAACTTTAGGGTCTGGTATTTCTAGAAAAGTTTCTTTCTCATTTAAAACTTTAAGTGCCGAACAGTTATCACAAGTATTGCGAAATCCCCAGATCAATGTAAAAGCTATTGTTTCGGGAAAAACAGTGACTTCTAGCGGTGGAACTCAAACTATATCAGTAGAAACAGAAGGTATCATAAAATTTTCTACATCAGCATCTTTATCTGCAAAAACTTTGTATTCTACTGGTCCTTTTACTAACAGTGGCCCAGTTCCTGCACGTTCTGAACAGAAAACAACCTATACAATACAGCTTTCTCTTACAAATACTTCTAATCAAATTTCTGATGGTGTTGTAACTGCAACTTTGCCAATTTATGCACAATGGACCGGTGCTATAAGTCCAGGTTCTGAAAAAATATCATACGATTCAAATAAGCGTACTATTACATGGCAGGTTGGAGAAGTGCCTGCTTATTCAGGAATTCGCTCAGCTGCTCGATCTGTCTACTTTGGTGTAGAGTTATATCCAAGTATTAGCCAAATTGGTAGTCGTCCAATATTGGTCTCTGATATTTTATTTAGTGGTATTGACCGTTTTACCAATACCATGATAAAACTTGGACCTGGAAGAACTGATACAACTCTTTCTGATAGTCAGATAAGCGGTCAGATCAAAGAATAATATATATGGAAGAAATTATTTCACTTATGAAGCGCCGAGGGTTTATTTATCAAGGATCCGAAATTTACGGAGGTCTTGCTGGTACATGGGATTACGGACCTCTTGGACTTGCTTTAAAAAACAATATTAAGAGTTTGTGGTGGAAGCGTTTTGTAAGTTCTCGTGATGATATGTATGGTGTAGATGCTGCACTTCTCATGAATCAAAATGTTTGGAAAGCATCCGGTCATGTTGGTGGTTTTGCAGACCCTCTTGTTGAGTGTGCTAAGTGTAAACACCGTTTTCGAGCAGATCACTTAGAAGACAAGAAAAAATGTCCAGACTGTGGTGGAACTCTAGGTGAGGCGCGACAGTTCAATATGATGTTTAAAACTCAAGTTGGTGCTCTTGAAGACGAGACATCTGTTTCATATCTTCGTCCGGAGACTGCTCAAGGTATGTTTGTAAATTTTAAAAATATTATTGACTCTTTTCACCCTAAGATGCCTTTTGGTATGGCACAGATAGGAAAAGCTTTTCGCAATGAAATTGCTCCACGAGATTTTATTTTTCGTACAAGAGAGTTTGAGCAGATGGAAATAGAATATTTTGTACATCCAAAAGACTGGGAAATACAGTTTGAGCATTTTAGAAAAGAGATGCATGCTTGGATTAAAGAGATTGGTCTACGTGACGATCATATTCATGAGTTGGAAGTTGGTGACGGTGACCGTGCCCACTATTCTAAAAGAACGATTGATTTTGAATTTGATTATCCGTTTGGGAAAAAAGAGCTTTACGGTCTTGCATATCGCACCGATTTTGATTTAAAAGCTCATAGTGAGGCAAGTGGTGTTGATTTGTCATATTTTGATGAAGAAAACAAAGAACGTTTCACTCCTCATGTTATTGAACCGTCTTTTGGAGTGGATCGTACTCTCCTTGCAGTAATTGCTGATGCTTATACTGAAGATGAAGTTGGAGGAGAGAAGCGTGTATATTTAAAATTTGCTCCGCAAGTGGCGCCGATACGTGCTGCTGTTTTTCCTCTTCTTAAAAATAAACCAGAACTAGTCTCGAAAGCACATGAGGTGTACCAGATGTTAAAACAAGCAGGTATGCCTGTTATGTTTGATGACAACGGTAATATCGGTAAACGATATCGTCGTCAGGATGAAATTGGTACACCATATTGTATTACAATTGATTTCGATACTATAGAAAAAGATAATACAGTAACCTTGCGTAACCGTGATACAGCAACACAGGAAAGAATAGCAATTGACCAGCTCATAAAAGTTTTGTCTGTTTAGAAAAACATCTTCGTCTTCAAAATTAGATTGATTGTGATACACTGCTTTTATGAAATTTCAAAGACATGTATTACAAAATGGAGTGAGACTTTTAACAGTACCCATGAAAGATACTTCAACTGTTACGGTTTTGGTGCTTGTTGAGACAGGTTCAAAATATGAGACAAAAAATCTCGCCGGTGTATCACACTTTCTTGAACATATGTGTTTTAAAGGAACAGAAAAAAGACCAAATGCTCATGTATTAAGTACAGAGCTCGATTCTATTGGTGCTGAATACAATGCTTTCACTTCACAAGAATACACGGGTTACTATGCTAAAGCCCATAGTAAACATGCAGAGACTCTTCTCGATGTGGTTTCTGATCTGTATCAGCATCAACGTTTTGATCCGGAAGAGATTCAGCGTGAAAAAGGAGTAATTATAGAAGAGATAAATATGTATGAAGATATGCCACAACAGAGTGTGCATGAACTTTTGTTTGAAACACTGTACAGTAATCAGCCGGCCGGGTGGTCTATTGCCGGTACAAAAGAGACAGTGATGTCTATGACAAGAGATAATTTTATTGCTTATACTAACGCTCACTATGTTGCAGGAGCTACTGTGGTAGTGATCGCTGGTGCATATGATGAATCTACTGTTGTATCTAGTGTTGAAAAAGCTTTTGTTGGACTCCGTACCACTCCAAAACAGGATAAGCCTGCTGTTATTGATAATCAAAAAGAATCAATTGTTGCTCTTAAGCATAAAAAATCTGATCAAACACATCTTGATCTTGCTATGCGTGCCTATTCAACATATGACGAAAGAAATTATTCTCTTAACGTACTTGCTGGTATTTTAGGTAGAGGGATGAGTTCTAGACTATTTCAGCTTCTTCGTGAGCGTATGGGTGTGTGTTATTACGTACATGCTGATGTTGATACATACACTGATCATGGCATATTTCAAATATCTGCAGGTATCGATACTAATCGTGTAGAAGAAACGATCAAAGCTCTTATGACTGAATTGCGTCGTCTAACTACTGAGCTAGTGTCAGAAACTGAGCTTTCTAAGGTAAAAGAATATATCACAGGTAAAATGGCTCTTTCTTTGGAATCTTCAGATAGTTGGGCTAATTATGTAGGCATGCAGGAAGTATTGAAGAAAAATATCAAAACACCATCAGAACTTGCTTTGCGTATACAGGCTGTAACTGCTAATGATGTCATGGATCGGGCTAAAGAGCTTATACGTGAGGATAATATGACTCTGGCTATGGTTAGTCCTTATAGTGATAAAGAGGCTTTAAAGAAGCTATTGAAACTCTAGTTGGGGGTGCTATGATGTGGCTATGTCGCCAGAAAAGATTTCTGTATCAATTACTGCAGGCACAATATTTAAAGTTGTAGCGGTTATTGCTTTGTGTGGAATAGTTTTTTTAGTAAAAGATATTATTCTTATTGTTCTTGCTGCGGTAGTAATAGCCTCATCTCTTGAGCCACTTATACGATTTTTATCAAGGTATCGTTTACCTCGTATAGGAGCAGTACTTCTTGTATATGCCACTTCGATTGTTGGAGGAATTATGGGTATATATTTTGTCTTGCCAGTAATACTAACTGAAATTATCTCTCTACTGAAAACACTTCCTTCTATTGTGGGTGGTCTTGAAGTGAAGAGTGTTGTATTAACCAATATTGAAACATCACTTAAAGCTCTTTCTTCGAGTGGAACGTTTAGTGATTATGTAGTTAGTATTACTAGTACTCTTACTACATTTGGTAGTGGTCCTTTTGAAGCGGGTAGTTTTGTAATAAACGGTGTGCTTGGTTTTATAATTCTTTTAATACTTTCTTTTTATCTATGTGCTCAACAAGACGGTGTAGGTGATTTTTTAAGACTTATTACACCTTTGCATCACGAACCATACGTTATAGGTCTATGGAGACGTACTCAAAGAAATATTGGGCGTTGGATGCATGGCCAACTCATACTCGGTCTCCTTGTTGGCATATTTGTTTTTATCGGTCTTTCTATTCTTGGTATCAGACACGCTTTACTTCTTGCTCTCATCGCTGGCATATTTGAGATCATTCCTGTATTTGGACCGATTTTGGGTGCAGTACCCGCTATTATTATGAGCTTCACCGACGGTGGTATCGGCCTTGCTTTATTGGTTGCCGGACTTTACGTGATCATACAGCAGTTAGAAAGCAATGTGATTTATCCTTTGGTTGTAAAAAAGATTATTGGAGTACCACCCATGGTTGTTATCATAAGTCTTATGGTTGGTTTTGTTCTTGGGGGATTTCTTGGTGTGGTCTTGTCTATTCCTATTGCTACTGCATTTATAGAGTATTTGCATGATCGTGAAAGATTAAGAAGGGGAGTCGTATGAAAAAAACATTTTATATCACTACAACATTGCCGTATGTAAATGCAGAGGCTCATCTTGGTCATGCTATGGAGTTTATTCGTGCTGATGTTATTGCTAGATATAAACGTCTACAGGGTTA
>CAYTZA010000023.1:0-5536 GCA_964442365.1 uncultured Candidatus Saccharibacteria bacterium
CAAACAAGTGCCGTATCAGCTATAGCCTCAAGTCCTTGTGGTCAAGCACCTGTTGTTACTCTTACAGCATCTCCAAATCCAGTACCATACAACTCATCAACTGTACTTTCATGGTCTGTCACAAACAATCCAACAAGCTGTACAGCTAGTGGTGGTTGGTCAGGATCAAAAAGTCTCACAGGAGGAAATGAGACTACGGCTGTATTAATCTCAACACAAACATATACCCTCACATGTTCTAATTCTTCTGGTAGTGATTCAAAAACAGTAACTGTTACTGTAACAACCACACCTCCTCCAACTCCAACCCTTTCTGTATCTCTAGTAGCTAATCCAAGTACAGGTACAGCGCCCCTTACAAGCACCCTAACAGCTACACGTGGTGGAACACTTGCAGGAACAGCTAGCTATGAATTTAAATGTAAATCTACAGATTCATGGAGCACGCCACAGTCTTCAACTACATTTATCTGTTCTTCACTTCCTGCAGGCACTCATACTGCAAGTGTAAGGATTACCGTAGCTGGACAAACATCAACAGCAATTGCAACAATCGCTGCAACAGGTCCAAATCCAACAGTACCACCCGCTCCAACAGGATTAGTTACACTAGCGCGAGCTTGTGAATCTACAGCCAAAATAAGTCTTCAGTGGAACAGCGTATCTGCAGTAAGTGGTTACAATATATACCGCTCATCAAATGGATCTGTATTCTCAAAGATAAACACATCTCTTGTAGTTACAAACGAATTTACTGACATAACAGGAGCACTCACTGCCGGAAATACATACTGGTATCGTGTCACAGCAGTCAATTCTACTGGTGAATCACTCGCATCAAATACCGTATCAGGATCTGCTTCAATTCCTTGTACCCTCTCTGTATCTCTAGTAGCTAATCCAAGTACAGGTACAGCGCCACTTACAAGTACCCTAACCGCGACACGTGGTGGAACACTTACAGGTGGAACAAATAGCTACAGATTCCGTTGTACAGCTAGCGGAGCATGGAGTGCCTCACAATCATCAAATACTTATCAGTGTTCTTACCCAACACCTGGTACATTTACCGCACAAGTAGAACTAACCGTCGGTACACAGATAGCTACAAATTCTAGAAATATAACAGTTGCCGAAGGTATTCCTCAAGCACCAGTTCTAACAGGTGTGACTGCTCCATTTTGTGGAAATAAAATCAATCTTTCTTGGACAGCAGTTGTTGGAGCCGTACGTTATGAAGTCTACAGTGCAGGAAACCTCATATATGTTGGTACGGGACTTGCAACAACAGCGACTATGCCAGATCCAAATACAAACTATAGTTTTGCTATGTTCTCATATACAAGCACCAACGCTCAATCAGTAGAATCAAACACTGTAACCGTGAAATCAAGTGCCCTCTGTCCAGTCAATATACCAGTTGTTACTCTCACAGCTTCTCCAAGTACCGTTCCTTACAATACCCCGTCAACACTCACTTGGTCTGTAACAAATAATCCAACAAGTTGTACAGCTAGCGGAGCATGGTCAGGATCAAAGAGTACAACTGGAGGAAGTCAGTCAACAGGAAATCTAACTACAAACAAAACCTATACCCTTACCTGTGAAAACTCTAGTGGCCCTTCTGAACCAGCCAGTGTAACTGTTACAGTAACTGGTGACGGTAGTAATCCAACAGGAGGAACTGGTGGTACAGGCGGTACAGGTTGTACTGATCCAAATGGATGTTCTACCGGCGGAACAGGTACTGTTCCTGGAGTAAGCCCTGATCCTAATAACCCCGGAGTTCTTGGAGTTACCTGTAGAGCAAATAACGTTGTTGGTACCTTTGGTATACCGTTTACTTGGAGAGTAGTAAGTGTTAATGAATCAGCTGACCTTACCCTATTCACCTACAAGTGGGAAAATATTGATGATGAGGGTGTCAGAACTCCTATATCTAACATAGGTATAGGCATAACAGCTAGAAAAACATACTTAGCAACAGACTTCTCAACAGCTTCACCAATTCAACAAGCAAGGGCAATTGTAACTGTAAGCTACTCTTCAAATGGAACTGTTGCAACTGGAACTTGTGAAGCCACAGCAGCAATCACAAATCCAAACATAAGCGAACAGTAATTGGATAGTTTTAGCACTCTCTAACACAATAAAAAACTCCTTGTTTAAAGGAGTTTTTTATTTAATATGTTTTTTAACAGATTTTTATCCTCTTCGTAACATCTTTTTAATCATTGCTCCACCTTTTCTAAACAAAGCCAATCTTTTACTTTTCTTTACTGCAAACTCTCTTTGGAATTGTTCTGTTACTTGATCTATAGCGACATACAAATCTTCAGCATCAACAGATGCTCGGTAAAAATTACCCTTATAGTGTGAATGTACAGTTGCACGATATATATCACCCTGACGATGATGATTACTTGTTTTGTTTAAATCAACTTCTATACGAACATCTTTTTCAGCGGAAGCGACAAACTTTTTGATACCGACAAGACGTCCTTCGACATACTCTTGTATACTTGGCGTCAAACCTATATGTGTTGCTTTTACAATTATATTCATAATATTTATTATACTCTTTTTAAAAGTGTAGCAAGACTTGTCATGATCATATTTTAGAGTTACGATAAGTACTGTATTGATCTTTTAGCTTTATTCACGTCATACAAGGAGGTATATTGTGACGATCCATACTTCTCCCGCTATTTTTACCGAATTCACCATCTTTGCCAACGGAGAAAATCACGGATTAAGAATCACAAAACTTGATGGAAACTTATACTGTATTTCAGGAACTATCAATAGAACCTGCATACACGAAGTTACAATGACCACTCACAACTTGAGTGGAATACTTCGTTCGGGGAAGATCAACCTAGCACTCGAAACATCTGATTATACTAGGCAAGTTGTGAATGCGACTATCCTCTACCCAAACGCAATCAGAATATTTTTTGGCCTGCTGATCTAGCAGGCTTTTTCTTTTCTAAAGATTCCTGCAGAGCAACAATCTCATCTCGTAAAATAGCAGCGGTTTCAAAATCAAGAACTTTAACTGCATCGTTCATTTGTTTTTCTTTTTCTTTAATCACCAAATCAGGATTGTTGGCAAAACGCTCTTGATCAAAAGCTAACAATGCTTTTACTGTATTTTGATGCTCAGTACGCATCTCTTCTGTAATATCATGTATCTTCTTGAGAATAGTTTTTGGAGTGATTCCGTGTTCTTTGTTATATGCAAGCTGTATAGTTCTACGACGTTCAGTTTCTCGCATGGCACGTTCCATAGAGCCTGTAATACGATCAGCATAGAGGATTACACGTCCGTCAACATTGCGGGCGGCACGTCCAATAGTCTGTATGAGTGATGTTTCAGAACGCAAAAATCCTTCTTTATCGGCATCAAGAATACCTATAAGCGAAACCTCTGGTAAGTCCAAACCTTCTCGTAAAAGATTCACGCCAACAAGAAAATCAAATTCACCTTTTCTAAAACGAGTTAAAATCTCAATACGTTCCAATGTTTGAATATCACTGTGTACATATTCCGCTCGTACCTTTTTTTCTTTTAGAAATTCACTCAAATCTTCAGCCATCTTCTTAGTAAGTGTCGTAGCGATTACACGTTGATCTTTTTGTATAACTTTTTGTGCTTCAGCGATAAAGTCAAAAATCTGCCCTTTGTATAAGCCCTTTTCATCTATTGGGCGCACTTCAAGCACAGGGTCTATAAGGCCTGTTGGTCTGATTACTTGTTCTGCGACTATAGTACTTTTTTCAAGTTCATAAGTACCAGGCGTAGCCGATGTGTATACTGTTTGACCGACTGACTGTTCAAATTCTTCAAATTTTAAAGGTCTATTGTCACGACATGATGGAAGTCTAAAACCATGCTCAACAAGAGTCTTTTTTCGAGAAGCATCTCCTGCATACATACCACCAATTTGTGGCACTGTTACATGTGATTCGTCTATAATCGTTAAAAAATCTGGAGAACCATCGGCACGATGTGGAAAATATGAAAGTAAGCTATCAGGCGCCTCACCTGTTTTTTTACCAGAAAAGTGTCTCGAATAGTTTTCAATACCATTGCAATACCCAATCTCTCTAATCATAGCCAAGTCATAGTTGGTACGACGTTTCAAACGTTCATGTTCAAGGACCTTTCCTTCTTTTTCAAGTTCAGCGAGTTGTTCAGCAAGTTCTATTTTAATACTTTTAATAGCTCGCTCGACTTGTTCTTCATCGGCAATAAAATGTTTAGCTGGGAAAACAAAAAAAGATGTTATATCCCCTTTATGAGCCCGCGATACTCCATCGTATATACCAATCCTAGCAATCTTTTCATCTTCAATATCAATCTTATACACTTTATTTTCAGATACAGGCATAATTTCAAGCGTAGAACCGACTGCACGAAAAAGACCCGGACTCAAATCTCCAGGCGTACGTTCATAGTGCATTTTTATAAGAGTACGTATAAAATCGGCTCGAGATATGGCCATACCAGTTTCCACACGCATATTGACCTTTTCGTACTCTACAGGACTACCAAGACCGTATATACACGATACAGAGGCAACAATAATCACATCTTTTCTTGTTAAAAGTGCCTGAGTTGAAGCGTGGCGCAATCGTTCGATTTCTGCATTGATCTGTGCCTCTTTTTCTATATACGTATCAGTAACCGGCATATATGCTTCTGGCTGATAGTAATCATAATATGATACGAAATAATGCACGGCATTGTCGGGGAAAAAAGCTCTGTACTCTTGGGCTAATTGTGCTGCTAGCGTCTTATTGTGTGCAATTACAAGTGTTGGTTTTTGTACTTCAGCTATAAGATTGGCAACACTAAACGTTTTTCCTGAACCAGTAACACCCAAAAGAGTTTGGTGCCTATTGCCCTTTTTAAGACTCGAGAGAAGCTCTTTGATAGCTTTTGGTTGATCTCCTGCCGGTTTATATTCACTTTTTAGGATAAATTTCTCCACAGGCATACGATAACATAAACACAATAAATAAAACACACAAATAAAAAGCAATGCTGGTTTTACCCATACATTGCAGGTTCTCTTATTTTTTCCAACCCTCACCATCAACACCTTCGTCATCCCCATCATCATGTATTTCCTTACGCAACTCCTCTATTTCTTGTTCTAGTCCCTTTTTTTCATCTTTCTCGTTTTCCAGTTGATCAAGAAGACCCTCGTTTTCTTCTATTAGATCTGTATTCTCTCTTCTCAAACTTTCAACTTCATGAAGAAGAGCAATAGAAGCAAGACGTATATCACTCATAATTTCAAGATTCGAAGAATGCTGTTCAGAAACGGAAATTCCTTGTCCTTTAGCATCCTTAATCCAAGAAGAAAATAAACGAACAAGACCCAAGAGGAGACGACGCTGACTTGGCATAGCAAAGCTCCTTTACGGGTAAGAGGTGAAAATATTCTAAGTCCATATAAACAATAACATAGATATGCAAATAAAAAACGCGATGCACCGGAATAATGCTCGCGCTTAGGTTAAATCA
>CAYTZA010000023.1:5636-10374 GCA_964442365.1 uncultured Candidatus Saccharibacteria bacterium
TCTTGAATCAAATAGTTCAAAATAAAACTCCCAATACAAACTATCCTCTCTTTATCACGATTAAAAAAATCCTTAGCCGACTGATTACAAACAATACTCAAACAATAGCGAGTATTAGCGTACCCAGAGTTATTGTCAGATTCAAAAAACGAGATACATGTGTTTTCATCTTTGAAATGGTCGAAAAACATACGCTCCAATTTCTCCATCACAAAGAATAAAAGACCCTTAATAATCAACGCCCTACTGATGTGTTTGCGTATCTTGTATGTATCAGCTATGGTTTTTTCAAATTCATCGAAATCAAATTTCATACCGAGTCTCCTGTCCGAGTTGGTGTTTATTTCAGAAGATCAACCTTCACAACTGTACAACTCATGAATATAAAAGTCAATTCTTAGATTTTGTATACCTCTCTAAAAAGTTATTTTTATATTCCAAAAAAGTATCATCTAAAATAGCTTTGCGCATATTTTTTACAAGATTTACTATGAAATACAAATTATGAATAGAAGAAAGTGTAGCAGCGAGCATTTCTTTTGAACGAAAGAGATGAGCAACATATGCTCTAGTATAGTGTTTACATGTATAACACTGACATGCACTATCTATAGGCATAAACTGATCAACATATTGAGCATTCATAAGATTAATTTTTCCATCGTGTGTATAGAGAGAGCCTGTACGTCCCATACGTGTAGGAGCAACACAATCAAACAGATCTACGCCGTTTAGAACTCCCATAAACAAATCTTCTGGTTCTCCTATACCAAGCAAATGCCTCGGTTTATCTTCAGGAAGTATAGAATTAACCCAAATAACAGCAGTAGACATGTCTTCTTTAGCAAAAGACCCTCCAATACCGTATCCATCAAAATTCATATCAGCAAGCACCTGTGCACTTTCTGTACGCAAATCTTCATATCGTCCACCCTGCACTACACCAAAAATAGCTTGTTTAGAGGCGTGTTCACTAGCCTCGTGATATGTTAAACACTTTTTTGCCCAACGATGTGTACGATCAAGAGCTTCTCTTTGATAGTGATACGATTCTTGTGGTGATGTACACTCATCAAAAGCAAAAAATATATCAGCGCCAAGCTTATGTTGTATTTCTACTGATTTTTCAGGAGTAAAGTAGTGAGCTGATCCATCTTTATGAGATCGAAACATCACACCATCGTGATCAATAGACACAAGCTTTGGAATTTCTTCATCTGCACTGTCAGGTAAGAGCAATTCATCTGGACCAGTCGATGCAACCTTAGATATTCCCTTGCCATATGCCGCACCCAAAGAAAATACCTGAAATCCACCCGAGTCAGTAATTGTCGGACCAGACCAGTTCATAAACGCTCCAAACCCACCACTTTTTGCAACGATATCTGAACCAGGCTCGAGGTACAAATGATACGTATTTGCAAGTATCACTTGCGCACCAAGATCAGCGACTTGTTCTGGTGTAAGAGATTTCACCGTAGCTTTAGTACCCACCGGTACAAAAGCAGGTGTCTCTATGACACCATGAGGTGTTTCTATGATTCCTGCCCGTCCAAGACCTGCAAGTTTCTTTTCTATGCGAAACTTAATCGGTGATGACATTATTGAACTTTAAGAAGCTCGACTTCAAAGATAAGAGTAGATCCTCCAGGAATAGACCCGTATGTATTCATACCATAACCAAACTCTGGTGGTACTGTAAGAATACGTTTTCCTCCAACCTTCATACCAGCAAAACCTTCGTCCCAACCCTTAATCACTTGTCCTGCACCCAAAATAAATTCAAAAGGTTGTCCTCTTGTAACTGACGAATCAAATACTTTTCCATCAGTAAAACGGCCAGTATAGTGAACAGTAATTTGTTTACCGGCAACAGCCTCGGCACCAGTTCCAACCACAGTATCTTCTATTCCTAATTTTATTGTATTTTTTGTTGTATCCATTGAATTGTTTTTTATATCTTTACTATTTAAATACATTTGTAAACCAAATAATATCCCCAATACCACTATGACGATAATAACGTATTTCATATTATGGTAGTATATATGGAAACAATAATATGACAAATCCAAAGCCAATTACACTGCACGAAATACAAGAAGAAACAAAAAAGCGCGTTTCTGTTATAGAACAAGAACTTCTTGATGGTTTTGAACTTTTAGCTCATCAACCAAAATCTGTCACTATTTTCGGTTCAGCACGGATTACTAACGGACCTTATTATGATTCAGCAAAAAAACTAGCCCACGATCTTGTCCGCGAGGGATATAGTATCGTCACAGGCGGAGGTCCCGGTATTATGGAAGGAGCTAATCGTGGTGCTTTTGAGGGACATGGACGTTCTATTGGACTCAATATAGAACTCCCACACGAACAATCAACCAACGGTTTTACTACTCATCACATGCACTTTTATTATTTCTTCACACGAAAAGTGATGCTCGCTTTTTCAGCAGAAGCTTATGTATTTTTTCCTGGAGGATTTGGTACACTCGATGAGTTTTTCGAAATACTAACACTTGTTCAAAATGGAAAGATTGAACCTGTACCAATTATTCTTTTTGGTAGCGAATACTGGAACCCACTTAACGAATTTATAGAAAAAACAATTCTCCAAAATTTTAAAGCTATTGTTCCTGAAGATACAAAACTATATACAATTACTGATGATCCATCACTAGTTATTGAAACTATTAAAAAAGTACCTATACGAAATGGTATTAGACTACATTTTAAAAATACTTCTCAAGTAGACGAACAAACAAAAACCAATTAGTTTTTTAGTTTTCTATTCTTCTCGTATAGGAATATCAAAAAGTGACGGTTTAAGTTCTTTACCAGAAAGATACTCGGCAATACGCAATCCGCCATGCAAAGATGGCAATATACCCACGCCGTTACACCCAAGGTTATACAATAGTTGTTTATATTCTGGATCTGGCCCTATCATACGCACACCGTTAGTGGTATATCCCATAAGTCCATGCCATGTAAATGTATAATCTATCTTTTTATTTGGATCAGTGTCGTACACTTTGTGAACAAAACCATCTATCTCTTTGACTACAGCATCTGGGTATAACATATCTCTAGTGTATTTAAGACGATCAGTCAAAGGAGTTTCTGGACCACCGATACTTATAAGATTCCTTCTGGCTCCTCCCTCTTTTTCACTAAAAGATCTACGTGTAAGATAAAAATAAGGATCATCAGAATATGTATCATGACGACCAGCATGCGGATCTGCAAAATAACTGATAGCAATTGGTGGTTTATTAAATGTTTCCAAATAACCAGACATATAACCAACCACTGCTCGAACATCGTGATGGAAACGAGTATTAACATCCAGACCGCTTGGAGCAACAATAGTAAATCTATCAAAACCGTTGGTGCACAAAACTACTTGCTCAGCTGTCACTGTATACGAATCAACATCAAGAAGTGCTCCCGTGATTTTTAATATAACCTTTTTTACACGCGCATATTCATAAAGAAAAAACCTACTCGTATATGTCTTTAGTAAATAGGTTACAATTTCTTGTACAAATAAAGCACTATTCATACATCCTTTCTGAAAAGAAATAGAAGCAATAAACGTTTTATCGCGAGTCTCAAGCAATTCCAACACTTCATCATGAGAAACGACTATGTAAAAATCTTTATAATGATCCGGAATATCTTTCAAACATGAAGCATTGTGAGAAATACGCATAATCTCTTTAGAAAGTCCCGCCTCAACACGCAAACGATTGTTTTCTAAATGCTCTATGATTTGTTCATAACTAGATAAACCTGCATGTCCAATGAAACGAGAAAGATCAATATCAAGATCTGCTGTTGTGTAAATTTCATTGAGCAATAACCATGCATCTTCAATAGCCTTTTGTCCTTCCCCAGCCTTTTCAATACCAAACTGTGCAACAAGTTCAGAAAAAGGTCTTTCAAAATAACTCGTTATCTGACCAGCATTGTGACCAGTAGCGCCATGAGCAATCTTAAATCCTTCTAGCAAAACTACTTTTTTAGTAGTACGTGTGAGTGTAAAAAAGGCAGTCGCAATACCAGCTATCCCCCCACCAACAATCACCACATCGGTGGTGATGTCGCTCTGCATGCGTACCACCTTTCTGTTTTTATCCAGTTGATGGAGCCATGGAGATTTATTTGGACGCATATACTCATAAGTATAAACGATAATTAATAATTTTTATATCCACTCTAACGAGTTACAAACAGATCTTCGTTAGGCACTTCAGTATTACGAGCATATATAGTAATACGACTCGTAGTTGCATCTCTTACAATAGAATATCCAGAGTCATAATCCATAACATGAGTAAAAGATCCCACTACAGGATCAAGTGGCAAAGCTGAAAGATATTTTGGAACCAAACATTCATATATACTAAAGGCTGTACCAGAAATTTCTTTTTCTACTGTTGGAATCTCACCTGCGGGACAGCCATTTTCAAAAATTCCACGATTATCAGCTATAAGCGCACTCACGGCATTGAGAATCGCATTTATATTTGCCACACGTTGTGTATCACGTGCCTGAGCAAATTGACGCGCTGGATTAACTGCCACTAAAACTATTGTCGCCAAAATTCCAACAATACCCATAACAATCAATAACTCGATAAGTGTAAAACCGGCTTTAGCACGAAGTTTTTTATGTTTTTGCATATAAAATTATAATTATTAATAACTTAAAAAGTGTACCAATACGACA
>CAYTZA010000024.1:0-10235 GCA_964442365.1 uncultured Candidatus Saccharibacteria bacterium
TATTGGAAAGACTTTTTTGACAAAGAAATCGGCTCCTTCAATATTTACAAATTTATCCATCAATCCAGAAAATAATATACTATTCTTTTCAACACTTAAATCATTTTCCGATAAACTGCGCTTGAAAAATTCCGTATCTACAATATTTGGTATAACATCTATATACACATTATTGAATCTGCTAAGTAAATAATCCTTGTCTACAGGAGAACAAGTTACCAAATTGATATTCTTTTTAGAGATAAATCTTTCGTATAATAAATACTTAATATATTCCTCAAAAAATAATGCTTTTTTATACCACGGTGCATTTTTATAAGCTCTCTTATAAAACAAACTCATAGCATCTGTCGTATCAACAATTATTGGCAGATCATACTTTAGATTATCAACAAACTGATACGATCTTAACCTCTTAACATAGATCAGGTCTATCTTTTTAGTCTCAATTATTTCCCTCACCTTTCTTTTCATCTCTACAGATTTACAAAATGAAACCTCTAATGGTAACCAAGAAAACAAGCCAATTATACAATCGATGTAAGATTTCCATTTTGCTTTATAGACAACATTAAAAGTCGCAACAGACTTCATTAACTCAACAGGTAAAACATCGTTATTCGAATCAAGGCTCAACAAATGTATTTTATGTCTTTTTGATAAGGCCTTTATGAGATCGTATGACCTAATTCTATGTAACCTTGATGGTACAGATGGTGTAATAAAAAGTATATTCATTGATGTAAAAAGCTATTATATCATGTACTATATGGGCATGAATGAAAAGCCTTTAAGAACAATAGAGCCTCGAACGCCGTTTAGCCCATTTTTGGAACTCAAGGAAATATGGCAACATCGAGAACTTCTATATCTTTTGGCTTGGAGAGACTATAAAGTCAGATACCGCCAAACTATAATTGGTATTGCTTGGGCCATCTTACAACCAGTTTTGGCAATGCTAGCTTTTGTTTTAATCTTCGGCAGATTTACAGAAATCTCTGGCAACGGAGTACCCTATGCCTTATTTGTATATTCTGGACTCATAATCTGGCAATTCTTTTCCAATTCTGTAAGCGAAGCCAGTACTTCTCTTGTTATATCTAGTCAAATGATAACCAAGATATATTTTCCTAGAATTTTAGTGCCACTTGCAAAAATAATTACAAAACTCATTGATCTTTTCATTTCATTAATAATATTAGTAATCCTGCTCTTATATTTCCAAATATTCCCATCTTTGACTGGAATACTATATATTATTCCACTAATTCTGCTTCTCATCATCACATCAGCAAGTATTGGTATCATACTCTCGGCATTTAATGTCAAATATCGTGACGTCCAATACGCCCTTCCCTATTTCATCCAACTCGGATTATTTGCAAGTCCAGTTATATATTCCGGAGCAAGCTTGGGTAGATTTCAATCATGGTTTTTCTTAAATCCAATGACTGGAATCATCGAAGCGTTTCGTTCTTTCATTTTCTCACTACCATTCCCAACAACGTCATTCATTATTTCTTGTTTAATTACCCTCTTACTGTTTATTGTTGCAATGTATTATTTCATCAAAGCAGAAGGGGCATTCTCAGACGTAATATAGCAGAACACAACAATCATAAGATCACAATTTGTGACCGTAAAGAAGAACTGATAACCTTATTTAAACGAGATGAGCAACAAACCAATCATCGAAATAACTGGCCTCGGAAAGAAATATCCCATTGTTCATGACAAGCTTCCTTATAGCACTCTTCGAGATTCTATCGTGAACTTCATCAAACACCCTTTCTCTAGTCGCAAAACTCGCGAATCATTCTGGGCATTGAAGGATATAAACCTAACCATCAACCGTGGCGATATCATCGGCATTATTGGCAAAAATGGCGCCGGCAAATCTACATTACTAAAGATATTGTCTGGTATAACCAAACCAACCGAAGGTAAAGTCAAGCTTTACGGACGCGTCTCTTCCCTCCTCGAAGTCGGCACCGGCTTTCACCCAGAATTGACCGGCCGAGAAAACATATATCTAAACGGTGTCATTCTCGGCATGACACGCAAAGAAGTATCAAAAAAGTTCGATGAAATCGTCGCCTTCGCTGGTATCGAGAAATTCCTCGACACCCCCGTCAAACACTATTCTAGTGGCATGTATGTCCGCCTCGCTTTCGCCGTCGCTGCCCACCTAGAACCAGACATCCTCATCGTCGACGAAGTCCTCGCCGTCGGCGACATCGAATTCCAAAAGAAATGCCTAGGCAAGATGGAAGAGGTTTCCAAAGAAGAAGGTAGGACAGTTATTTTTGTGAGTCATAATTTGGATGTAATTGAAAAAATATGCAAAAAAACTGTATATATTGAGGACGGAAGGATAAAAGAATTGGGCAATTCGACTGAAATAGTTAATTGTTATATGAATGATTTACTACAAAAAACAGCACCGAACAAGGTCGCTTCTTGCAGAGACATTACCATGTTGCCAATATCAATAATTAATGAGGGTAGCAAATCACAATCCTCATTACAGATTGATCACTCATTTTACATTGAAGTAGACTACATCATAAATCAGTATCTTAACCAAGTAATTTTTTGTCTAATTTTTTATGCTGATTCAAATATTATATATGTTGCAACCGATGGAGACGAAAATGGCAAGCTAAAAGACTACAAACCAGGAAAGTATCGATCAACAATAAAAATTCCCGCCTTTTTCTTCAATGTCGGTATATATAAAATAGTAGCAAATATTCAAAAACCGGGATTTGAATACTTAAACTCAACCGAGGTATACTTTCGAATAATTGATACAGAGAAAAATCTTAAATCTTTAATGTTTGGTGGAAAGAATTATGGCTACATCGCTACACCAATACCGATATCAACCCAATCAATATGAAACAAATATTATTTAAAAAATTGAAGATGCTCATTAAAACAATAATTCTGTTACCAATTAAATTGAGTGTTGCTCTTACAAACATTGATTTACTAGATATTGCCTTAAAAAATTTGGGAATTGGCTTACACTTTGAATACAATTCATCTGGAGAAGAATATTTTATAAAAAGCGTATTGAAAAAATTAGTAGCTCCAAAACCTACTTTCGTTGATGTTGGAGCAAATTTGGGCACATATTCTACAATGCTATGCAAAGCTTTTCCAACTGCGACCATTTACGCATTTGAGCCTAATCCATTTGCTTATAACAGACTCGAGAAGTTATTTAATAACGAAAGATCAATTAAGCTTTTTAATAAAGCCCTGGGTAATAATGAAGGTCAAAATAATCTATATATTGAAAAAGATAATACACTCAGTCAGCTTGCCTCATTAAATAAGAATGTTTATATAGAACTACATAAAAATACTAATATAAAAGCGGTCTCAGTTAACACTACGACGATAGATATATTTATGAAAACAAATCATGTAGACGCAATAGATTTCATAAAAATTGACACCGAAGGAAATGAACTTGAAGTATTGAAAGGAGCCAAGTATGCACTTACAAACGGCAAGATCAAAATCATTCAATTCGAATTCAATGAAATGAATATAATAAGTAGAATATTTCTGAAAGATTTTTATGAGATTATGCCTAATTATTATATTTTCAGACTTGCCAAAAGACGTCTAATACCGCTTGAAAAGTACCAATCAAGTTTTGAAATATTTAGATTCCAAAATTTCATTGCCATTAGAAAAGATCTGCTTGATATAACCATGTAGGATAAGGACTATTTAACTCCCAGTAAGATATGAAAATGAACGACGCAACAAATTTGTTTGAAACACCAATTCTTTTCATTATATTTAATAGGCCGGACACAACCTATAAAGTATTCTCTCAAATAAAAAAAATAAAGCCTAGGTATCTTTATATAGTATCAGATGGTCCAAGGATTGGGATAGAAAACGACAAAGAAAAGGTTATTGCTTCACGTAAAATAGTCGATGATATTGATTGGGATTGCATTGTGCATAAAAACTATTCTGATACGAACCTTGGTTGCAGAGAGCGTGTAGCATCAGGAATTGATTGGTTTTTCAAAAATGTTGAAATGGGGATAATTTTAGAAGATGACTGCCTTCCAGATTTATCATTCTTCAATTTTTGCGCCGAGTTATTAAATAAATATAAAGATAACAAAAGGGTTATGATGATCTCTGGCTATAATTCACGAGACGGTTTCATTCCTAATAACTATAGCTACTACTTTTCGAAATACGCTAATATTTGGGGTTGGGCAACATGGCGAAGATCTTGGTTACAATATGACATCAACATGAAAAGGTTTCCTGAATTCAGAAAAAATAAAAAAATATTGGAAATCTCTCCCAATAAAAAAATACAACGGTATTGGATTAGACAGTTCAACTTATTTTTCAAATATAAACCAAATTCTTGGGACACACAATGGGCATTTACTTTATTCCAATGCAAAGGGCTCTGTATTATGCCCAACCGTAACCTAATATCTAACATCGGTTTCAGAAGCGATGCTACACATTCAATTGTAGAAAATCACCCCGATTCGCAAAGGAGGACATACGAAATTAAATCAATCTTACATCCAGTAAATGTGGAAATTAATCAGGATGCTGACCAATACGAAGAAAATAAATTAATAGAGGTTATTAAAAAAGAGTTTCGAGAGAGATTGTCCTATGTCTACATCAAGTATGAACTACTAAGAAAGTTTCCTAATGTACACACAAAACTAAAACTAATTAAAAACTGTCTCAGGGCTTTATTTGTAGACAAAAATAACTGAGCGAAACCACAACTTTCCACATGATATAATGGCCATGTAATCACTAACCATCAAACAAGAAGATGAATACCGTAATTAATATATTAAAAAGCTGGTTAGTCAATCTTCCAGCACGATATGTCCACGCCATTCAAAATAATCTGCAGAGTCTACCTTCCAATACTTACCTTGGGGACCACCGCATTTTATTAAACACTAAACGGAATCACCTCCTGATAGTAGACTCTCGCGATCTTTCATTAACTCCTCAGCTAATACATACACGGACATGGGAAGAATCATCTACCAGAGCAATAGAAACGATAGTTCAAAAAGGAATGATTGTTGTTGATATTGGAGCAAACATTGGGCACTACTCAGTTATATTGGGAACAATTGTTGGGGAAAATGGAAAGGTTCACGCCTTTGAGGCTAATCATGAAGTTGTAAAATTACTACGAGATAATTGCGACATAAATGGATTACTCCACACAAATACGATAGTAAACAATTTTGCCGTTATCGATAGTCCCCAAGAACTCTCGCTTCATGTATTAGAAAAGCATCTAGGAAGTAGTAGCATTATGAATTTCGATCCAGCATTTATCGAACGAAACAAAGAAACATTCCGTAAAGTATCTGTTCTTGGGGTATCACTGGATTCTTACTTCAAAAAAGGATCGCATGTTGATCTAGTAAGGATTGATGCTGAGGGAAGCGAACTTCTGATTTTGAAAGGAATGAAAAGAGTGATCTCTGAAAATCCACACATCGTCATCGTCGCTGAATGTAATAAACCTTTACTTGAAGCTAATGGTCAGACAGTAGAAAATTTCATAAACGCCTTTTTGCAAGAAAAATTCAGACCTTATTTAATAAATAGCGATGGCTCACTCACCCTTTATGATAATAAATATTTCGACAAACACCAGACAACTGACTTGGTATTTAAGAGAACTGAATGGTGAAATCAAAAAACTATCATGACAATCTATATTGACTGTAGTCGAGTTTATGTATTTGGAGGAAACCATGGGATACCAAGAGTGGTTAGAAATCTTGTAAATAATTTAACTAATTCTAATGGATATAAAATCATACCTGTAGTTATGTCGTTTGGTAATTTTAGACCAATCAAAAATATACCATTTAGATCTGAACGAATTCTAATTTTTCTAAAAAAAATAAAATCCCTCATAAGGTATCAAAAATTTACGTTTTCTTCTTTAAATAAAAATCGAATAAAAAAGGGAAGTTCTATTATCTATGATTTATTTACGATCAATCTCTTGTGTAAGAAAAGAATCGATCCAAAACCTGGAGATATATTTGTCACATTAGACAACTTTTTAATGTCTGTATTTCCGGAACACATCAATAAATTAAAGGGGTTGGGATTGAAAATAGGTAGCATGCAACACGACCTAATCCCTGTACGTTTTGGCCAATTCTATCCAACAGAAGACATTATCAGTTTCAAATCACACCTTGAAAACTCCCTGAGGCTTTCTGATATATGCATTACTGTGTCAGATTACGTCAAATCAGATCTAGAAAGATATATTAATGAAAATATCAATAACATTAAAGATATAAATAAAAATATAAAAATTGATTCTTACAAACATGGGTATAATATTTTTACTTCAAAACAAGACGTGCAGACGCCCAACACCACATTAAATCAAATATTCTTGAAACCAACCTACATTATCGTCTCTACAATTGAGCCCCGAAAAAATCATTCCTACTTATTAGATGCTTTTGAGAAAATCTGGGGTTCAAATATAAAAGCAAATCTACTGATCATTGGAAAAATAGGATGGATGGTAGACGATCTCATCAAAAGGATCAAAGAACATAAACAATACGGTAAGCAACTATTCATGATGAATAACGTATCTGACTCCGAACTTCTCTATTGCTATAAAAATGCTAAAGCGCTTATAACACCTTCCGTAACAGAAGGTTTCGGTTTACCAATTATTGAAGCACTAAGTCAAAAGACACCTGTATTAGCGAGTGATATTCCAGTGTTTCGAGAAGTCGGAGGTGATTTCTGCAGCTATTTTAGTCTTTCATCACCAGAGCAACTGGCAAAAATTATTATTGACTGGGAAAAGAATGGTGTCAAACCCAATTTTCGAAATATTAATGAGTTCTCCTGGCCAACATGGAAAGAAAGTACCAATGATTTTATTGACAAAGTAATATCACTTTGCAATAAGACTAAGGAAGATAACAAAATCCAGAAACCTAATCTATGAAGAAAAAGGCATTTTTAATACTTTCCGACCTCTTCTCCCTCACCCTCGCTTTTCTTCTTGCTTTCTTTTTGCGCACCTCACCATTTTCAACTTCTCAATTTGGAATACTAAATTACGATGTGATATTGTATTTATTTACTTTTATTTGTGGTTCATTTTTAATGCTACTTGTCTTTGGTGGCTTTAAACTTTATCAAGTGAGAACAATAGAACTATCAGCCAGAATCTTTACCGTCCTCAAAGCTCTTGGAGTCTCAACATTCATAACTGCTACACTTATTTATCTCATAAAGTTTGATTTCTCTCGAGGAATATTCTTTATGACAATAGGACTAACTGTGATATTTATCTGTATAGGTAGATATCTGATCTTCAAACAAAGACAAAAAAAGCTATGCGACAAAGATATAGAGATGATAATCATAGGCGACGGTGACCGTGCTAATAATATAGAAAAACAAGTCAAAGAAATTCACCCCCACTCTATTTGTAAAAAACTTGACATCAACAACAATACAACATACCACTTTCTAACATCATACCCTTCAACCGAAATCTTCATTGCTGATGAAGCTTTATCAAGAGACAAAGTATTATCTATTATTGCCGATGAATCATTAAAACATCATAGTTTTAGAATCATATTAGATACTTTCCGATTAGCAACTGGAGAGGTTCGCATAAACGACATAGACGAAGTACCATCCATTTCACCACAAAACGAGCCCACAACCCTGTATAAGCTAGTAAAACGCTCTATAGATGTAGCGATCTCAAGTATTAGCATAATTATCATCTCCCCTATCTGGCTCATTACAGCGATACTAATAAAGCTTGATTCCAAAGGACCAGTTCATATTCTGCAAACTCGCATAGGTTGGAATGGTAAACCATTTACTATATACAAATTTAGAACAATGAGAAGTGATGTTCCTCTATACGAAATAGCACCCAAAAATGGTATAGACTCCCGAGTAACAAATATTGGCAAGACCCTTAGGAGATTGAGTATAGATGAGATACCTCAACTGCTCAATATTTTGAACGGTGAGATGAGTATCGTTGGACCAAGACCAGAGATGCCATTCATCGCCGACAATTACACTCAATGGCAAAAGTTTCGCCTCAAAGCCAAGCCTGGACTCACTGGTCTATGGCAAATCTTAGGCAGAAAAGATCTGCCACTTCATGAAAATCTTGAATATGATTTTTATTATGTCACCAATCAAAACTTACTTTTGGATTGGTCAATAATCCTAAAAACTGTACCGTCAGTTCTCTTTGGTAGAGGAGCCTACTAATAAACAGAATCTATTACAAAATATCAGAAATTTTCTTTTTATAATCTATAAGTATTTTAAGATTTTCACTCATTAATGACGAATTAGGATCATTTTTATACCACAATGATTTTTCATACTTCGAATATATCGGCACAACCTGATCTATATATGACAAAGCTTCACTATATTTCTTTTGCCCAAAATCGAACTGTACTAATTTTACATAATAAGAAAGATCGCTGGCTGGAAAATATTTGATGGCCTTAATCAAACTTTCACGATAATTAACATCTTCCCCTAACTGTTCTTCTGTTCTTGCCAAAGCTCCCCAATATATCCCGTTTTCAGGAAAGATTTCTATTGCTTTCAGTATACAATTCTTAGCTGGGCCATATTTGCCATTAGCATAATATACTCTCCAAAGATTGTACCAAGTCAAAGGTTCATGAGAGTTATGTAAGGTCGATTCAAAATAACTATCTACAGCCCCATCACTATCTTTAAAATTTAAGTATTGCACATCTCCCCTTGCCCGTACCAAATCTGCTCGCAATATCTGAATTGAAACGATCGAAGCAACAATTATAAGAGCAAGGAATGCGTAGTTGACCCATTTAGGTAAATATTCTGTAATTTTGCTTTTTGGTTCGTCGGTATAAAGTAAATACCCATACAATGAACTGGCAAAGACAAAAAATACTAATAAAAGTAAATAATTACTCCAATCAAAATCCATTAAGCCGTGAACCGTGCTACCGACCAATGCAGTGAAAATAACAATAACCAAAAATGAAAACTCTTTTCTGCGTTTTATCATCTTTATCATGCTATAGAATAGCGAGATGATAAATGCCAAGAAAATTGCTGTAACAATAATTCCGTTTTCAACCAACATTTTTAACATCCAATTGTGTGGATCTGCAAATGAGCCATAACTCGGGTCAATCTTGTACAATCGCACAGCATTTGCATATAGCCCTAAACCAAATCCGGTCAAAGGCTCATGGAGAAAAGTCTTCCAAGCATCGGCAAAATAATTTAATCTTGCAACGAAAGCATTCTCCCCTATGGTTTGTTGTGGGAATAAGACCATATCTATAGGTCTTGATGCATCAGGAGCTAGGGTAGTTTCTCTGGCCATAGCCCAAATTCCACAAAAGATAACAAAAGAAAGTATTACTAGAATCCCAACCTTTTTATATACTCGTTTCAATTCTAACCTAGCAAAATTTTCTTTGATCGTTGACCAAAAAACTGCAACAGAAAATGCTACTGCTAGAATAATCGACAACCATGTACCACGAGAAAATGTGAGAACCATACTAGTAAAAAGTACGGCACTTGAAAACATCCACACATATCTCTGCCACTTCTTCCCTTCTTCAAAGATAAAGTAGATGCTGAGTAATAAAGGAAGTATGAGGAAACCACCATAGACATTGTGGGTGCCTATAATACCACTAAGACGAGTGTAAGATGTAAGACCGATCTCGATAAATTTTGTAATAGAAAAAATGCCAAAAACAGCAGATAGTACAACAATTATTTTTGAAATATTTACCAAACGAGACTTTTCTATGACTAAATTTTGGCAGTATACGAAAATACCGATATATCCAATAAACCACACAATCGTAGTAACTGATCTCGAGACAAGAAGCGAAAATGGGAGAAACAATAGTAAACTAAACACAAATACACTAAATATGATATTTGTACTTGTCATGCGAATATCTCGATGGAATCGATTTGCAACAAAGAGCAGAAGGACTGAAATCATAACTACAAAACTGCCAAAATACGATAGATTTGCACTCAATAAGAATGGTGACGAAAGTAGTACAATAATTGCAAGGTAAAACATATTTATGAATAATAGATAATGAATAGATCTTACCACCTTGCTCGTCAAACAAAAAACCCGC
>CAYTZA010000025.1:0-9586 GCA_964442365.1 uncultured Candidatus Saccharibacteria bacterium
GGCGCATCACATTGATGAACCGCTACAGTTTATATTATAGCATATATTGATACTATTTGTCAAATAGAATACGCCCCTGATTTACTGCCGTAAATACTACCCAAATACTCGATCTTTGATTCTTTTTAGTGTATTTACTAAACGCTCCCTCTGGTCTTTGTCTTTTAATACATGAAAAATACTCGGCAAAAGAGAAAGTACGATAATAAGAAGAACAATCGGAATAAGATACCTATCAATATTTGGCACTACTTTCCCTAGATAAAAACCTGCCAAGGTTACTCCCACAGCCCAAAGTAGCGCCCCAATAATATTATTGATTAAAAATATTCTATAGTTCATCTTCCCTACCCCAGCAATTACAGGGACAAACGTACGCACTATAGGAAGAAAACGAGCAAGAATAATCGTTTGAGCTCCATGCTTTTCAAAAAATATTTGTGCTTTAGTAACCTGATCAGGATGAAACCAAAGTGATTCTTTTTTATTGAAAATCTTTGGTCCAGCTTTGTTACCAATCATGTATCCAACACTGTCACCCAAGACAGCAGCGACAAACGTAATCGTAACCAAAATTACAATATTGAAATACCCTTGTGATGCTAAAAGTCCCGCAGTGAACAGTAAACTATCTCCTGGTAAGAAAAAACCAATCAAAAGACCTGACTCGGTAAATATCACCGCACCAATACCAAGGTATCCAATCGCTTTAATAAATACAATAAGGTCAAACATATTTATAATATGTATTATACTGTAGATATGAAAAGAAGTATTTTAATTTTTAGTTTCATAACATTGTTTTTTATATCAGTAAACTTTACTCATGCAAGTGGCATATCACTTGGTATCATAAACCCAAACTGGAATGTACCTTTCGGTACAAGTATATATTTCAAAATCAATACTCCAGAACTTTTCAACACATACTACACACTAAGTGACACTTTTCCTCAAAGTACACTCTCAAATTCAAATATCAATACTCGTGGTGAATTTACATGGACTCCAAGTCTCCAAGATATTGGTACTCACACAATCACTATTCGTGTAGGAGATCCATACGGACGGACTGAAACTATTACTCAGACACTGATTATCGGTCCAGCTTCTCCTCTTACTATACACTCGATATCTCCAGGAACTACGGCAACTCCTAACAATATTTTCTCTCTTATAGTCACCGCAAATGGTTTCAGCAATGCTTCTTTTAGTGTCACTGACTCTTTTGTTGGATCAAGTATCACTCGCAATGCTATAAATTCATCTGGTATCCTAATTTGGACACCAACAACAAGCGACGTTGGTATACACAATCTAAGAATACAAGTTGACGGAGCGGGAGGAAGAACTGCTAGTATATATCAAACCGTCACAGTTAAAGGTATCAGTATTCAAGATATTTCTCGTAGCAGTGTACCTGTCGGAACACCATTAACATTTACTATTAAAAATCATGGACTTGGAACTCCAACGTACACTGTTAGTGATTCAGTTCGATATAATACTATCTCTCAAAGTACTATAAACAATGATCGTTTCAGTTGGACACCACAAGTACAGGATATTGGTTCACATACGATTTCAGTTGAAACAACTGACGGAAATGGTGATACATTTACTGCTAAAGTAACTATTACCGTCACTTCCCTTTACGAAACTCCCACAACACCACAACCAACTCCAATAACACCGACCACTGATACTCGTTTTATATTTAACAAACCACTTGATATTGGCTCACTTGGAAATGACGTAAGAGAATTACAAAAAAGATTAACTGCCGAAGGATTTTTTACTGTTAGTCCAACTGGATATTACGGACCAGTTACCAAAATAGCTGTTCAAGCTTTTCAAAAGAAACACGGACTCTCCCCCCTTGGCAATGTTGGCCCTGGCACTCGTGCTGCACTAAATAAGAGGTAGATATTTGACTAAAATAATCCTTTATCTATAATTATAAAGCTGGTAAGGCTGGAGACATAAAAAAAACCGCTCTCAAAGGGGCGGTTTTTATCTTATTTTTAAAACTTCCCACGACCTTACCAGCTGGGGTGTGCGGGTTCGATCCCCGTCGTGTCCAAAGAAACAATCTACGAAGCGTGTGATTGAGCAAGAGCCTGGTGATCACCTTTAATGATATATTTCTCCATATCGCGAGCTTTAGCACCAACTTTTTTGCCAGGATTAAATATATTTAGCGGGTCAAAGATATTTTTTATTTGCACAAAAATATCAATCATTTCTTTGCTATACATTTTACTTAAAAACGGAGTACGGATAATACCATCGTTATGTTCAGCTGTTATAGATCCCTTATACAAAGCAACAAGATCATATACTTTTTCTGACAAAGCAAAGATGGTTGGTATGGTTTTTGGATCATTCATATCC
This sequence comes from uncultured Candidatus Saccharibacteria bacterium, assembly GCA_964442365.1. Taxonomy (GTDB): domain Bacteria; phylum Patescibacteriota; class Minisyncoccia; order Phycocordibacterales; family DAORIS01; genus CAYTZA01. Next base: position 2,395 of record CAYTZA010000025.1, read on the forward strand.
ATAAGGGGGATAATATGGAAATTACCATTGCCGGCATGACCCGCTATGGTATAGACCATATAAGGATACTCTGCAAGAAGAGAATTTAGTTTTGGTAGAAACTCAGGTAAAAATTCTGGCTTTACTACGATATCGTCTATAAAAGGAGCTGTTCTTCTACCCCTTACATGTTTTCGAAGTAGAGCAAAACTGTCTCGACGGATTGACCAATACTTATCGGCTTCGATTTGTGACTTTGTAATACGAGTATTGAGTTTAAAGTGTTTGATTCGCAGACGCGCTTTTTCGCAAGCTCTTTGTGTTTCTTCTTCTGTAGCACCAGCAAACTCTACAAGAAGAATAAGTTTTGGTACACCTCCTGTTAGCATCATGAAGAATTCAGGTATAAAAGACATGCTCATTTTTAGAAATCCCCACAAACCTTTGGTCTTCAAAAAATCAAAAAAGAATTTTACTGCCAAACCAAATGTCTTATCATCATATGATTCGATACTTTGAGGCTTTTCTGCCACAAGCTCTTTGACAATATCTCCCAAAGTATCGAGCTTGTTAAGAAATACAACTAACAGTTTCGATGTTTTGGGGTTTTCAATAAGGTCAATAGTTACCCTTGTTACTATACCAAGCGTACCTTGAGAACCAACAATAAGTTTTGGTAGATCAAAAACTTCTTCTTGTTCTCCTCTAGCGCGATTCCATACATTCCAAATAGTATATCCTGCTGAATTTTTTGAAACTTGTGGCTTACTGTTGTGTATTATTTCTTTATTGTTATCTATAAGTTTGGCAAGTGATTTGTATAAATCAGCTTCAAATCCTACTCCGGCAATTTTTTGCTCCAATTCTTTTCGAGACAAAGGTTTAACTGTGTATTCATTGCCATCTGAAAGTATTATAGAAAGTTCAGATACATAATCTTCTGTTTTGCCATATCGAAGCGTAAGCTCTCCTGCAGAATTGTTGCCGACCATACCGCCCATGGCATTTATGCTTTTAGAAGCGGTATAACACGGAAGGAGTAAATCTTTTTTGAGTGTCTCTTTTTCGAAGTCTCGATAAAAACATCCTGGTTCAACAATTGCATGACCAACAATAACGACCTCTTCTCCACCTGGAAATACAGGAATTATTTTTTTATCACCACTCCTTTCGACAGAGATTATCTTATCCAAATACTTTGTTGTATCAAGAATAATCGACGTATTTAGAGATCCACCCGACATACAGGTGCCCGCGGCTCGCGCCGTAAGCGAAAGATTCGGATATTTATGCTTACTGTCCTTGACCCATGTCACTAACTTTTTAATATCTTCAACATCTTTTGGAAAAACTACTATCTCTGGAGTGACTTTAAATAAACTCGCATCATAACTGTACGTTTCTAGAGTTTTTTGATCATACTGTATATCACCTTTAAAAAAGGCTTTTATTTCTTTTGTTATCGTGTCATTTTCTGACTGATTCATAGTTATATAATATCACTAGTTATACTTCTGTATGCGACATATGTGAGTGACCATGATGAGCGTGCGACCCTTTGTATCCTTTCAAAAAATATACTGCCAAAATTGTGGTGATTGGTACTGTTAGTATAAGTCCAATACTACCAACCACCGTTCTAATAATCTCTGTAGCAAAAATTTCTTGATTAATAATACTCGACATAGACGAATCAGATGTTGAAAAGAGAAGTAGCAAAGGAAGAGATGCTCCTGTATACGCAAGAGCAAGCGTATTAACCAGTGCTCCAACGTGCTCCCTACCAACTCGCAATGCCTTTTTATACACATCTTTGCGAGATAAATTAGGAGCAGAAGTATATATTTCTGAGACAACAGCAGCTTGAGTCACAGCAATATCATCGAGCACTCCGAGAACACCGATCATAATACCTCCGAGAAGTAGTCCAGCAAAATCAAGAGAACCACGAGTATTAAAATTTAGAAAAACGGCTTCTTCAGAGGCAAAGCCTGTAAGACGTGCAAAAGTTACTCCAAGATATGCCAATATACCAGTCAAAATTACAGCGATTATGGTACCAGAAAATGCCACGACTGATTCACGATTAAAACCATGTGTAAGAAATATTGCCAAGAACAAAATAACAGCCGCTATGGTTATACTCGTAATAACAGGAGGATATCCTTGTAAAAGGCTGGGTACTAATACGTATAAAATAACAAAAAAACTTCCGCACAAACTAAGGATTGATCTTAAACCCTGTTTACCTGAAAACAAAACGATTACTATCAAAAATAGAGCAACAAAAAAGACAATTACTCCTCGGCGATCCATGTCACGAACCGAATACATTTCCCTACCGTCTGTACCACTTATACTATGTCGAAGAAAAAATCGATCACCTTTTTTAAGGACAATAAAATCATCGCTTACAGTTATATTTTTGCCTTTATTGTCTCCTTCAAGAATCTCAGCGATAATTGTCTGATATACACTCTGTACGTCAGTACCAGGCACTTCTCTTTTTTCTTGACTTACGATTTCAAGGACTTTTGCCCTAACGATTTCAACTTTATCTTGAACAAGTATGGCCTCGTTCCCATAAACAGGAATTACGGAACATATTGCTCCAAATAGCACACAAAATACAAACAATCGTTTCATGCATCAATCCTACCTTTTGTCACACGATTTGCATATACCGTACAATTCAAGAGAGTGCTGACTTATACGTACGCATATATAATTTTCGTATTTCTTCTACAAGTACAATAGACGCCGCTACTGGTATGATTATCAACCAATCAGACAGACTCAGAGCTGTTGTTCGTAAAAATGTCTGCATAAATGGATTATAAATTGCAAATAATTGCAACAATACAATACCGATTGTTGCTCCAAAGAGGAATTTGTTTGAGAAAGGATTCATTTGAAAAAGAGATTTTGACTCATGACGACAGTTCCAAGCGTTGAACCAGTGTCCGACAGCAAGTGTTGTAAGTGCAATCGTCCAGGCTTTTGTCATATCAACATCGATATATCTTTGGAATACATAAAGTGTTCCAAACGCTAAAGGTAAAGCCATGAGTATAATACGTTGTATTTCTAATTTACCGATTAGATATTTTTTTGGTTTTTCAAAACGACGACTCAACAACCCTTGCTCTTTTGGCTCCATAGCAAGTGATACATCAAGGAAACCATCTGTAACAAAATTTAACCAGATAATCTGCACGGCAAGCAAAGGCAAAGGGAAACCAAGAAACAATGCCCCTGCAATCGTACACACCTGACTAGCACTCCCCGCAAAAAGATACAAAATAACTTTTTTAATTATTTTATATATACTACGACCCTCTTCAACAGCTGATACGATACTCCCGAAGTTATCATCCAAAAGGACAATATCAGCGGCTTCTTTGGCAACCTCAGTACCTATCACCCCCATGGCAACACCGAGATCTGCAGCAACAAGAGAAGGTGCGTCGTTGACACCGTCTCCTGTCATAGCGATAATCTCCCCGCGAGCACGAAATGCTTTTATAATCGTAAGTTTATGTTCTGGATTGACTCGAGCAAAAACAGTAGTTTTTGCAAGCCTTTCACTAAATTCTTTCTCAGTTAAAGTATCGACATCTTCACCTGTAATTACTGAGTCTCCTTCGTGGTATATTCCTGCTTCAGTAGCAATAGCTTGTGCCGTAATCTTATGATCACCTGTAATCATAACAACCCTCATACCTGCTGATATTGCCCGATCTAGAGCCTCTGCCACTTCTTCACGTAAAGCATCTTTCATACCGTAAAACCCTACAAAAGTAAGGCTGTGTATATTTTCGACAGTAAGTTCATCTGGTATGGATGTTGTTTCTGCACAAGACACAACACGTAATCCATCTTTAGACATTTTTATAAAAACTTCTTCCAATTCTTCTCTTTTTTTATTATCAAGAATATGATCTTTACCACCTGACCATATATGTTTAGAAAGTTTTAATACAACCTCAGGAGCACCTACTATAGTTAAGAATTTTTTACTACTATTTCCATGAACAACCGCATGATATTTGAGTTTATAATCAAAAGGAATTTCCGTGATCATGGGCATATCTTTCTCCAAAATATCTTTATGAAAACCAATTTTTTGTGCAAAAACGAGTAAAGCAGCTTCTGTTGGATCTCCAGAAACACTCCAAACTTTTTTCTCTGTAGAAAACATCACACGTGCACTTGCACAATATGAAGCGATTTTTCCCATAAAAGCCAGTTCTGGTTTGTTAATCGTATCAATTAATACCCCTTCGAGTCGTACTTCTCCTTTTGGTTCATAACCAATACCACCAATCTCAAACATATTTTCATCGACATATACCTTTTGAATAACTAATTCGTTTTTAGTAATCGTACCAGTCTTGTCTACTGCAATAATCTCCGCCTGACCAAGAGCCTCTACCGCTTGTAGCTTTTTTATCAAAGCACTCCTCTTGCTCATACGCCATACACCCGTTGCAAGAACTAGTGTCACAACAATAGGAAGACCTTCAGGAATTATTGATACAGAAAGTGAGACAACAACAGTAAACATTTCTTTAATTGGTCGACCAAAAGCAATACCGAAAGTAAATATAAATACACTAATACCAGCAACCGTAGCAATAATCAAATGAGAAAGATTTTTAATATTTGTCTTCAGTGGCATATCGGTATTTATAGTCGCCACTTGTTTAGCAATTTTTCCAATAACCGTATGAATACCTGTTCCCACAACAATTGCATGGCCGTTGCCTGATACGATATTGGTACCCTTAAAGACCATGTTTTTTTGATCCTTCGACGATGTATCTATTTTATGTACAGGCTCTGATTCACCTGTTAAAGCGGCTTCATCAACACTAAGACCGTGTGACATGACAATACGAGCATCTGCCGGAACTTTTTCTCCTTCAGATAAAATCACCACATCACCAGGTACTATTTCAGTATCAGAAATAATTAACTCCTTTTCATCACGTAATACTGTCGTTTTTGTTGCAACAAATTTCTTTAAAGCCAAAAGAGTATTTTGTGCTTTTCCTTCTTGAATAGTTCCAACAAGAGCATTGAATAATAACACTGCGAAAATAATAGATGCATCAACAGTTTCTCCTATTGAAAATACAACAATACTAGCAACGATAAGTATATATATGAGTGGACTTTGAAATTGTCTTAGAAAAATAACCAATAAACTGTCTACTTTATTTTCAGGAAGAGCGTTAGGGCCATATTTTTCAAAACGTTTACGAACCTCTTCAGTACTCAATCCCCTTTCACTTGTATGAAGAATCTCACTAACTTGAGATATGGTTTTTGTATGCCAATTTGTTTCCATATACTATCTTGTAAGTATAACAGAGAAAAAATTAGAACTATTTTTGAGCTAAAAATGATGTAGTGGTTTATATCCCTGAGCTTATATAAGCAACACAAGCTTCTATTGCTGGTAATTGTCTTGCCCAATCTGATCCCCATCGTTTAGATGTTTCAATCTCAAGAAATGAAACACTATTTAACTCACACCACTCTTTAAACGTCCCTGTCTGCCTTAGACCCAACCATTGAGCCTCGTCCATCAATTTAAGACATGCCTTTTGTGCATAGATATTAGCAATCTTCATAGACAAAACATCTTTTGCAGCCAAAACATCTGCTCCCACATTGTGAAATGAAAATACAACTTTAATATCTTTTTCTAATATAAATTTTGTAACCGCATCAGTTTCCGGTTCAGAATTGCCTTTTTCTCCACAATTAACTTTCACATTTTGAGTATAATTTTTTCCAAAAGACCACAATGATTCTTTTTGAAAGCTTGGAGTGTCAAAATTACGATTCAGATCCACATCTTTTTTATTAAACCTTCCAACTCTTCCTCCACCCAATAAATCGGGATTCTTTTTAGCTTCTGCAAAGCCGTCAAGGTTTAAGCATGGAACTACATAAAAAGTGATTCGTGAAAACTCTGAATATTTTTGATTGAGGAAATTAATGAGCCTATACGCTAATTTTACAGTACCTATTTCATTGCCGTGTATACCAGAAACAAACAATATTTTTATTTCACCACCACCTATTTGATAACAATCAATAGATTCTTTTAAAATCGATGTTCCAATATAAAACTTAACTGCTGATTCTAGAGGTGACAAAAAACTCTCACGCGATTGTACAAGACCACTTAGACCTGATTTTATTTTTCTCAGTATGTCTAAAGACATGAGAGTATTATCTCATTAAAAGTTAGTATGGAATACATACTTTTAAATAGTAATAGTCAGATCGTTGACTTTTAGTGATTTGGGAATAGTATCTGTATCAGAAGTAGAAACACTTCTCCAACAAGGGCTTTTGCCCGCTCAAGCTATCCCATGGCTTGCTGTCTCAATTACGATTGTTGGAAACAAGAAAGGAAAATAACATGGGAAAAGCAGCTGACAGAAAGTACATCAAAAACTTTGCCCGAACCATGATGGGCCAACTCAACGTGAATGTACCCAATGGCGAGGTCGGGATCAATCGTTACCACCACGATCTCATCGCGGCCAGTATCAGAAGAAAGTTGGTCGAACAGGTGTTCCAGGATCTACAACACCTCAAGATCGAAACAATCGCGAGGCTTGCAGCCTCTGGAATCATGGGTACCGCAGAAGGACAACACGCAAGTCCTGCGTACGAGAGACTTCAGTCGGGTCTTGATCCATGTACTATGTGCTTCGTCCATCACTGGACTAATAACTGGCTCGAGAAGAAAAAAAGTGAGGGACCAGCGGCTATTATGAGGTATATGGCTGCCACAGCAGTCGTTGCCGCAATGTACGACTTAGTGGTTCAGAAAAAAGAAGTTCTTGCATAAAAACCTGCCTTGTAACCCGTGACCTCAACCGAAATTGGGGTCTTTTTTATTGATTTAATTTTTTCCTGGCTGGAACTAATTTATAACCCAAATAAAAAAATGATCTTAGAGATATCCGGGCAGTACAGGTCCAGAGAGACTCTGAAAAGTTTTGGATTAATCGTGGATTTGTTAAACAAAAAGCATCAAACCCTTCCAACGATTTCGTCTACTCACCAGAAGTTGCTACATAGACAAACTTAAATGGGTACCGTCGTGGAGGATACTAGAACTGTGTTTGAAAATAGGAATGATGCTTAGCGTAATATATTAAAGAGCTATCTTCTTTTACGAAAAAAG
>CAYTZA010000026.1:0-9489 GCA_964442365.1 uncultured Candidatus Saccharibacteria bacterium
CGCGCGCGCCTAGCTCCGCGGCGCGCCCCGCAGCCATCATTCCAGCGGGTCCTCCACCCACCACTATTACGTCCCAGACTTCTTCTTTCATAGTTTATAAGTCGTTTTCTTCTATGTTCTTTATTTTTTCAGATAGATATTTTTCTGTCTCGTCCAAGTCTTCTGATAGCTCGGTAAATATTTTACTCTCTTCCTTTGTAAGCTTTCTTTTTGTACTAGCTCTTTCAAGCATTTTTATATGACGTTTCGTATCACCCTTTAGTATTTCAAATACCTTATGAACCTCTTGTTCTGTGCGCACCAAGTCTCTTCTGAGATCACGCTTTAGTTTTCTTGACTTCTTTATTCCTAGGAATATTAATAACAAAAGTAGGAAGAGTAGTACGAGGAAGGTGATAGCGAGTGAAACTACTTGTATTGCTCTTGTGCCTAGCCACATGAAATCAGATTCTTTAACACTTACGTATACTTTTTCAGATGGAGAACTTTTTACTCCAGAGCCACGTACTGTTTCTGCCCAAATATTTACTACACCAAGGGTTTCTATGGAATCACTTGTGTATGAGAATATTTTGTCTTCATCTGGTTTTACTAAATAGCTTTTTGCTTCTTTTCCTTCTTCTTTAAACCACAAGTTTACATCTACTCCAGTGTACGGTGCCTTACCTCGGATTTCTATTTTTCCGCCAATTTTTATATATTCAGGATAATGTGTAATCTTTGGTGCTTTTGTTTCTGGTACGGTTGCTGAAAAATTTGTTTTTGAATAATTTCCAGCTTTATCATACGCTCGTATTTCAAATTCTGCGTCGCCAGCATTTAAAGGTGGAAGACTGAATGTTGCTTTTCCTTCTCCGTCTACATTTGTTTCAGTTATTTTCTTTCCATTTTCATATATGGCAAAACTCTTCATCCCAGAAAGTGAATCTTTTGCTGATGCTTCAACGGAAACCAAATCGTCTTCAGTGGCGCTTGTTGCTACAGATAGGTTTTCTGGATTTGTAATGTCAATTTGTATTTTTCTATTTGTAATTTTGCTCCAACCTACATCATTTTTAAATCTAGCGTTTAAGTACATTACACCCTCAGCAAGATCTGTAAGGTTTTTGTTTTTAATTGGTGGATCATACACTACAGATGGAGCTGTATCAGCAGATCTGCTTAAAACAAGTTGCACAGCTTTCACATCTGATGGTAGTTCCCATGAAAATAGACCGTCGGTTTTGTTGTACCACGCATTTTGGTCTGGCATATCTTCTGATGTAATGACTGGAGCTTTTGGAACACCCAGCTGTGTCGGTGTGATTGGTGCCACAGGTACAACTGGTGTTGTAGGAATCACTGGTGCAGGGGAAGTGATTAAAATCATCGCGCCCGTTATTTGCGACAGTACATCAGTGCCCTGACCATCATTTGCTCGCACCGCTGATGAGCCAAAAGATAGGTTGGCGGTACCAGCTTTTTTTGCTCTAAAATTTACTTTTATAGAATTTCCAGACTGTCCTGAATATCCTGGTGTTGGCAAGCCACCGTTGAAATATATTGTACCAGCTGTATTTGAAAAGCTTGGTTGTTCAACCCAAATGTTGAAGATTGAACCGGCGGTACTGATTGAGTCTACGCTTAAAAGATCAGAAGGAAAATGTATTGTACTTTCGGCGTTGTTTATAGGTAGGCCGCCCGTTGAAACGTATACTGTGCCAGAAAAAGTACCTTGTTCGGGTACTTGGTTTTTGTCCAAGATTAGGTACATATTTGCCGCATTCGCCAGTGCCGGTAAAAACGTTAGCGCAAATATTGTGATAGATAAAAATATTTTTCTCATCTTTTTTTTCTGAGAACAAAGAAATATATTATAAATAATAACACAAGTATTATTAGTATTATTAGTATTGTTGTAAATATTTTTTGTGTAGGTGTTTTTTCTTGTGGATTAAATGTTTCTACGCGTTCGTTGCCAGCATTATCTATCGCTCTTACAATAATTAGACTTGATAGATCTTGATCCAACAGCTCATAGGTACTTCCTGAGCGTACTGACGCTCTACCTCCTTCCACTACTTCGTATCTTTCTATTCCAGAATCATCATCTGTGGTAAAAAAGCTTATAAAATATTTTCCTTCATATACAGATGGGTCATGCCCCAGCTCTATTTTAAATTTATTTGGTGGCGTATTGTCTTCTCTTACAAGGGCTGCGAGTTCGTTTTCGATAAGATCAGATATTTGTACTGGTATTTCTATAGAATCTCCGGCAACGGTTATTTTTGTGCCTTTTCCGTCATTTAAAAATATCTCACCACCTTCAAAGCTTATTTTGATTGATTCGGTAGAGGTTGGCTTTACTGCAATAGTGAAAAGTCGTAAAGAATTTCCATATACACCAGATACAGTACCGCCCACAAATGATATTTTATCTTCTTCTAGTGATGGTTTTCTTGGCCATAGATTAAATACAGAACCACCAATATTTAACGCCACAACATCTTTTGGCGCACTAAACTTTATTACACCCTCTGATGCATTTATTTCTTGATCTGTATCGAGCATTACTTTTATAATGCTTGTATTACCAACACTCAGCGGTGTCTCTGGAAGATCTATAAAAATTTTTGCTGCATTTGCATAGGATGGAATTGCAAATGAAAAAAACAATATTAATGCTAGGTGCGGTATTATTTTTTTAAAGATTTTTTTATGCATGGTGTAAAAATTATATTGCTGTACCCGAAGTGCCCCACTGTGAAAGGAGAATTGAGAAGTCTACAGAGTTGACGATACTGTCATGATTTATATCTACGCAGGCGTTTTGGAATGGAGCGATAAATTTCCAGAAGGCTAGTAGTATTGAGAAATCAACAGAATTGACTATGTTGTCGGCATTAAAATCAGCGCCCCTACATGTGCCGGTGTTGCCTCCACCTCCACCACCCCCTCCACCTCCACCACCCCCTCCACCTCCGCCAGAAGAGCCACTAGAAACTGTAAATGTTCTAGATGATCCTGATGATTCTGTGCCAAAGTACACTACGAGTTTGAAATAATAGTTGCCGGCTGAACCCACTGTCGCTGTAAGATTTGTGTTCCAGTCTTCTCCCGGGTTTATAAATTTAGCACCGGTTGCATGGTATGAATCATCTCCACCTCCGCATGCGTTATTTATATCAGACACCACACACCATTCGTACTGGTATTCATATCCAGTCAATCCCTCGTTTGTGATAGTTACGTTTGCACTAATGTCTGAAATAGAATTTGCTGTGACACTATTGATGATTACTTGTGCGGGTGATCCGGCTACTATCCAGTAGTCATTATTTGTAACAGTCTTTCCATTTTCAACTTGTGTACTCACAACACTTTCCCATACTCCCTGTGCCGCACCCGATGCTACAGCGTATGTGTATTCATATATACCTGTACCGATAGCTGTCATTGCAATGTTTGAAGCGACTACATTTCTAGATGCGTCATAGAGTGTAATGGTCGGTACAGCAAAAGGAGTGGTAGGTACGCTGTTGTTGTTTCTTATTTCAATTTTTGCTCGGTATGTTTCACCAGCTTGTACTGCACTAAAGTCTGACATCACTGTCGTCCATCCAGAACTTCCGCCGATAAGGCCGATGGCTGTGCCGATAGACGTACTTGCTGTCTGTACATCAGACAAAGTAGCGAGTGATCCTGAATCAAGTTCGGCGCCAGTGAGTGTACGAGTAACTGATGTCCAAACACCTGTAGCTGTGTCGGCGACCAGTGTACCAAATGAAGTCAGGGTCCTTCCACTAAATGACCATATCGCACCTGGAAGTGTTGTAAATAGACTTGATGAAGCTGACAAAATAGCGTTGTTGGTGTTGGTGTTTATAACTGATGAAAGAGATGTTGTTGCTACGGCCAAACTCTCGTCCACTACTGTTTTTATTGTGCTTGTGGAAACTACTGACCAATCGACGACAAAACTTTTATCCAATATCACTCGGTCTCCGTTTGATACACTTCCACAAATCATAATTGATGGCCAAATACCAGAGGGTGCGTTTCCTGCAGTGGTGTAGTCATAGTAATGCCAGCCATCAGTGTTTGCTGTCATTAGAGTTGTAGATGCTACCACCTCTATATTGAGGGGATTGGTTATTCCTACCCAACAATCTGTTGTTGTCGCAACAAAATAATCATCAAATACAAATTCACCCAAGGTGACAGTGTCTCCTGGTGCGATTTTTTGATAATCTGCAGCAACAGCAAAATGTGTTGGTAAAAATCCAAAAAAAATAAAACAGAAAAATGAAAAAAAATAAAACTTATAATTACGCATGAAGATTTATTCTCTATAACAAAATAATATCACATACAAAAGATTTTCCACAGCAAGATCTAGTACATTAGACAAAAAAATCTGATACAATTAGAGTCGAGGATTATTGTAGATATGTTTTTACCAAGTACACATTCTTTTCAGTTGGTGCGAAGACCAAATATTAAGTTTGTTTCTCATGTATTTTTTCCATATACAGATTCTTTTGTATTGACACGACGATACTCTACTAAATTTGACTCATCGTTTGTATCAGAAAACTCAACAATGGCTGGGCTTCATCCTGTGACTCAAGAAGAACAGGTTGTAGTTGAGGATCATAAAAGACGAGCTTTTTTAAAGGTGGCAACCATTGCTGGTGTTGGCGTTATTGCTTCCCAACTTTCACCCAAAAAAGCCCACGCTTTAATTATGGGTAGTTCGCCGACGACCGGCGTCGTGGGTGTTAAAGATTCAACCAACACCAGAATAAATCCGGCCACTGAGGAAACCGCAGCAACACTACTCAAGACTTCTGATCTAACTTTTGATGGTGGCGCTTTGGAAGTTAAAGTTACTTCTGTTTCCGGAGCCGGCTCTAGTAGTTTTAGTGATTCATCAAATGTGGCCAAGAGTGCTCTTGTAGACGCAGACAGACATGTTCAAGTTGATGTTTTGAGTTCAGTACTACCATCATCTGCTTCTACAGAAACAACACTACAAACGATTTCTTTTGGTGGTTTTAAATTTGTCATTCGTATGGCAACAGTTGGTGATGTTGATTATGTGGGTGAAGCCTCAATTGGCACAGCAACCTCCGCTGCATCGTGGCGTGTGAAAAAGATTGATAGTACCACTGGTGTAATTATTCAGTGGGCGGGTACAGGAGTTTTTGATCAAGTATGGGATAATCGCGCTTCTTTAAGTTATTCATAATTAAATTATGACGATGATATCCACAGAAAAAATTAGTTTTTATAAATTGTGATGTATACTTATATAAAGTATCTTACAAAAATAAAAAACTATTATTAATTAGAAAATAAAATCATATGGCATTCGTAGCAGCAGATTGGTCATTAGACCGACAAACGGGGAATATCCGATACACCGGAAATGATCATACTGGAGCGACTCCATCATATGCAACCGTTATTGAATTTCATCGCGCGATTCAAGATTTTGCTGACGATGCTGGATATGCTGGCAATGATGAGCTTGATATCACTGACACGACTCCGTCTGAGCGTTCTACTGATAACATCGTTACGCTTATTAACGGTTGGAATATAGATGATGCTGCTGCAGAGCACATATATGACGGCTCTATTATACAATCAAGTGGTGCGGTGATTTATGACGGACTCAAAATACTCGCTCCAATCGGTACAAATGTACAGTTTGTACAAAACGGGGCCGTTTTATCAGATGATTGGTGGAATTATTCAGAGGGAGGAACACACGATGGTTCTGGAAATGCTGCAACACTAACTGACAGTACAAAATCTTGGACAAATGACCAGTGGATAGGCTATAGAATAAAAAATACTACTGATGGGTCTTTTGGTATTATTACAGATAATGACGCCACAACTATAACCGCGACATTGCAAGGTGGCACCGACAACGATTGGGATGCTTCTGATGCGTATTTGATTGTAGATGGACTCAACGGTGATTCAGCCAACGGTATTTCGCATAATTTCATGATCAAGGTGCGCACTGGCGGTGCTGACACTGACGGTCGCAGACTTATCGCCATAACACGTGATTGGGGCAAAACATACCTAGAGTTTAAGGTTAACGGTACAACTCGTGGCATCAACGTGGTGGCGCTTGCCGCAGCTTCTGACCTCAACAACACCACCTCTGCTACTACCATAGCTACCTATACTGGTATTACAAACGTCACACAAGGATACAATGGCATTGATGTAAATAACGACTCTACAGACGAATACTACTATTCAGAGTGGAACAGAGACTCCTACACTATCAATCAATTCTACGAAAGAATGAAGTATCTGACTCGTGAGGGGTCTGCTTCAACTCTATACGGATTGAACGGAGAATTATTCCGAGGTATCACTCATGAAATAAATGTAGACGGACAAGGTGGTACGGATTTCTCTGCGTACGAGGCTATTTCTTGGTCTGGAGGTACTGGACAAATGCTTGCTGTCAATGATGTAAACGCAGCTTCTAAAATGTGGATGCAGCTTCTTACTGGAGTTATACCGACCGATAATCAGACCATCACTGGTGGCACATCAGGTGCAACCTGCCTTATGAATGTGACGGTAACTGAAAGAACTGTTTCAACACCATTTATCGGTGCTTCCACAGGCTCAGCAATTATCGGCGCCTACGGTGTTGGTATAGAATCTACCGATCTCGCTCAAAATGATAAAGTATTTGATCTCACCAACACCCAATACCAAGCTCCAAATTTCGTCACATTTACCGTTTCTGGTATTGTCTCGGGCGAAGATAGGGTGCTTATTGGTCCACTGGGCTATCGCTTCCAATTTGACACAGAGGCTTCTGGTCCGTTTACTATTGGAGAGACACTAACTTTCACAACTCCTGCTGGTACTGCACGTCTTGCAGAATTATACGATAACGGTACAACAGGATTTATGTATATAGGGGAGATGCTTTCAGGAACTGTCCCAACCGATAACTCAGGTATTACTGGTGGCACGTCATCTGCAACAGCTCTTGTAAACGGTACTGTGTCAAATGATATTGATCTACGACAAATGAATCTAAACGGTGCGTTAAGTGGTGGCGCAGTTACGTCGGTGGTGGTCAACGGTACCATTCCAGCAGATACGCCAAGTACTGGAACTATCCGTATAGAACGAGCTGATGGTCAATATACACGACACGCATATACAGCATGGGCTACTTCTACTTTTACTATTGGCTCAACTGATTTTTCATCCAACAACGCCGCGAATAGTGCTAACGTTTTCTTGAGTTATATAGACAAACTAGCCGATGCGACAACCGCCTCATTTACTGGAGTTTACAGTGCAGATAGAAATCTGTTTATTCGAGTGCGTGATGGTGGTGCTGGTTCACCTATTAAAACATTCGAAACGACTGGTACTTTGGGTGTATCTGGAGGTTCAACGACTGCCATTAGAACATCTGATGCTTAATATTTTAAGAAATTAATAACATGAATACCGTAGTAAAATGTAATAAATGCAGTCAACACTTTATGCACACAGATGTGGATAAAAAATGCCCGTTTTGTGCAACGCTATATGAAAAAGAAGTTCCTGTAAAAATAAAAGTGACAACTGAGACAAAAAATAATTCTAAGAATCCCTCAAAAGAATCTTTTAAGGTTTGGAAATAAAAATTTATAAAATGAAACTTCAAGAACTTGTAAATAAACTTTCAAATCTACTCGCGAGTGTATCTGGGGAAGCAGATGTAAAAATTGAAGATAAGAATATTGAAGATGTCGGCTTGGTCGAGGTTGGTGGTGTGAAAAGCGTGTTCATTAAATAACACTCCTTGCAGTATCAGTATGTTTGTGTGTCTGCACAGAACAAACTTATTACTACAGCACACATTAGAAATCCACAAGAGGAGGGGTGTGTTATACTTAATAAATAAGATATGGCAACTATTACAGTAGATAGAAGTATAAATGCAGATGACGCTTTTGCAATGTCCGGTGGTCTTACTTTTGTCGCGCTTCCTTCTGGCTCTGCCACGTATCAAACCCAAGCAACAGGTATCGCGACATGGGTCACCGCCACCATTGTTTCTTCTTCTGCTTGGCAGTCAGTTTGTTATGGTAACAACCTTGTCGTTGCCGTAAGCTCTACTTCAGGAACAATAGCAGCTTCTTCTCCTGCTGGTGTCACTGCTACATGGACAGCTCGTACTATGCCAGCTACCGCCAGCTGGTATGCGGTCGCCTACGGATTATCAAAGTTTGTTGCGGTCTCCGGTGGCGCGTCTACAGCTGGAGCCTATTCGGCAGATGGAGCTAAATGGACATCTACTGGAGCTCTTACTACAAGCGGTGATTGGCGAGCTTTAACTTTTGGTAATGATCGGTTTGTTGCCCTCTCTTACAACAGCACCAATTCAAATTATTCCACCAACGGAACTTCCTGGACTGCAGGGGGTGCACTTCCCGGAACCCGCAACTGGACATCTATTACCTATGGCGAAAACACGTTCGTAGCTGTCGCTTCTGGTAACGCGAGTGGAGCATATTCTACAGATGGAGGAGTAACCTGGAATGATACCACCATGCCTTCAGCGGCGAGCTGGTCTTCTGTAACATACGGAAACGGCATCTTCGTAGCTGTCGCTACGGGTCCTTCTACGGCGGCAGCCTATTCTGCTGATGGTATTACTTGGTCATCGAGCACCCTTCCTAACTCTCGTAGCTGGGTGGGTGTAGCTTTTGGGAATAATCTTTTTAGTGCAATTGCCAGTGGTTCAACTTCAGGTGGAGCGTATAGTTATAACGGTATCAACTGGGTTGCTAATACAACTCTCTCTCAAACTGTCAGCTGTATATGCCATACGCCAACCACTTGGAATAGTAACGACACTCTCGTTATCACCAACAACTCCACCGTTACTGTGAATACTGATCAGAGTAAATTCTGGAACGTAATCACTCTCACCAACGGAAAACTAGCAATTACCAACAACTCCACCTCAACGGGAATCAGATTCACTATGGGTCGTGTCACAGGTGCGGCAGCTGCAACCATTACTCCAGGGTCTGGTATCGGAGATATAGAAATTACTGGAAATTGGATAGAGCTTGGGACAGGTAGCGGATCCTCAGGCCAAACCATGACCGCTCCTTTTTCAGACTATATAGCGGCACTTTGGGTTGAGACCGGTTCAGGTACTGGAGTGTATGAGCAATGGCTCAATGTTACTGGCTCGTATGGAGACGCTTCCCCAATTCTTTTAGAGGGACTTGCGGCAGTCGGGTCGGGCAGAAGGGGTAAATTTTTTATCCAACAGGCCAATGCCGCTCCGTACGGACCAACTATCATCAACGGAACCGATGGTAGTATCGCGCAAAAATTGATTACCGTTACTTCAACGACCGGACTTTACCCTGGCGCATCAATTCTTGGTCCAGGTATCCCTGCTAACGCAGTTGTTAACCGAGTAATCTCTTCAACACTCCTTGAAACAAA
>CAYTZA010000027.1:0-9457 GCA_964442365.1 uncultured Candidatus Saccharibacteria bacterium
AGCGCAACAATTGGCATTACAAAATTTTGTAAATAATTATTCTTGTGCATTTTCGGTGTCGGCGGCGCCGTCATTCGCTTTAAAAGCCCCCAGTTCTTTTTGCATATTTGTATATTCTGGCATATCTTCGATTTTATTTATCCCCATATATGACAAAAGCTCAAAAGTCGGCTTGTATGTAAAGCTTCGCTCGCCTTCTTTGCTCTCAGTTTTTTCAACGAGCCCGCGCACGAGCAGATTGCGCACGATAAAATTGGAATTGACCCCGCGAATGTAGTCGATCTCGCGACGAGATATGGGCCCTTTGTACAAAATGATTGAGAGGACTTCGAGGCCGGCTTTGCCGAGATCGCGAGTCAGCTCTTCTTTTGTAATTTTTGCTATCAGATCACTTGCTTCTGGAGCTGTAGCTAGCATGACTTCGTTGCCGTTGCGCATCAGTCTGATACCACGCGTCGCAAAAGACGCTTCTATTTGCGCGAGCGCATCCTCTACTTCTTTTTCTGTTTTTTCTATAGCCGCCGCAATTTTTTTCACCGTTATCGGCTCATTTTTGAAAAAAAGCAATGCTTCTATGAGTAAATCTGTGGTCATGATTGTGATTGTGAACCATATGAAGGCAAAGACACATCCTGCGTCTCCATGTGTATGTCATTGTGCCTGTCTTCCTGATGTACGTTTATAATACCCTGTTTTACGAGTTCTAGCATTGCGAGAAAGCTGACGATGATGTTGACGCGCTCTTCTCGCGGGATAAAATTTCCGGTTCCGGCCGCGCCACTTTTTTGAGCGCCCGCAAAATCCCTAAAGCTCATTTTGAGTCCGGCCGTCACGCGCTCTGTCAGTCGCTCAATCATTTCCTCTAGCGACACGACTTTGCGCACGATTGCTTTTGGTATCGCCTCCACTTTCGGAATATTTTTAATCACATCTTGAATCGCCGCAAAAATCCCGCCGACCGTAATACTTTTTTCAGGAGAAAAAACAGGCGCCACATTTTTGCGCGGAATTTTTGTAAAAAGCACCTGCCGACCAAATCGTTCGCGCACATGCACGCTGAGTTCTTTTATTCTCTTGTATTCTTTTAGTCGAGCTTCCAGATCTTCTATGCTGACCTGCTCCTCCTCGGTCAGGTCGAGAGTCGGCAAAAGAGATTTTGATTTGATGAGGAGTAGCGTCGAGGCTATGAGTATAAAATGCGCGCGGACGCCAAGCGAAATATTTTGTGTACCTTCTGCTGAGTTTATGTATGCAATATAGTCATCGGTAACTTTTGAAAGCGAGATGTCGTTTATGAAAAGTTTCCGCTTTTCGATGAGCGAGAGTAGGAGGTCGAGCGGTCCTTCGAATACGGGGGTTTTTACGGTAAGCATGGAGTAAGAATAGCTTTTTTTGTGAGGGATTTCAATTAAAATTTTCTGGAGGAAGTAGGTCTGGGCGCAAAGTGTCGCCATCCTGTATATTTCCCCTAGCCTTTTCTATAAAAGTCATAATTTCCATCGGAACTAGATTTTCTAGCCATTCAAAAATACTTTTTTCTGATTCCATACCAAACTCCGACGATGCAATAGACTTACTTTCTTTAAAAAGTATCGAAACCAGATTTTCTAATCCATAATAATGATGAAGGAAAGCTTTTCCTGCTGGAGTGATGTCACTTTCGCCACAAAAAACTTCACCGAGAAAATTATTTAGTATGTCTAAATTTTTAAAATCATTAACAAAAAACTCTTGCCCGCTGTAATTACAAATACCAAGTATTTTTTCTTTGAAAGCAGAGATTATTTTTTCTTTGTTTTCGTTCATAAATTAAACTTCTTTTTATATTCTTCTAAAGTAGTAGTTCTCATAAACCACATCTCATGCATATCTTCTAAAAAATCTGTAGTTATATTGTATCCAGACGCATCACCAATAACACTATCTATGTCACAATGAGGACACATGGCAGTCTCGCCGTTTTTATCTT
The DNA here is from genome assembly GCA_964442365.1 of uncultured Candidatus Saccharibacteria bacterium. Lineage (GTDB taxonomy): Bacteria > Patescibacteriota > Minisyncoccia > Phycocordibacterales > DAORIS01 > CAYTZA01. The sequence goes on from CAYTZA010000027.1 coordinate 1,970, forward strand.
GAACATAATCTTCTTCCACTACATCTTTTGCGGGATATATTCTTTTACAATAAAAACATCCCACTTGATTACTTTCAAGTATCTGCTTCTTGTTCTCAAAACATGCGTCGTGGGCTTTTTTTAAGTATTCCTTGGGGTGTTTCATTTCAATTTTTGGAACACGAATAAATGTTCATGCATTATAAGCAAAAAATTAGCCTCTTTTGATTTAGTAATCCAGAATCCTGTGGCTTTGCAGTTGAATTGTCGCTTGATTATGTCTTCTTTTAGAAGTAAACCTGATTTAAGGAATCTATCCATTACCCTGTAGGCGAGCGGTTGGTACATTTTCTTTCGTCTAGTATCTCCCATCAGAATTGCACAGAACTTACCTGGTCTTAGGACCCTATAAAACTCTTTCGCTACTTTTTCCATCTCATCACAGAAAGCGTCTATATTACTTATGTTCGACAGATCATCAACCAGTTTTCCTTCACTATATTTAATAATATCTACATATGGTGGATGAGTGAGCACGAAGTCAATAGTCTCATCTTTTATCTTTGAAAGATTACGAGAGTCCCACTTAAATCCTCTTTGCCATGCTTTGTTATCAACTTTAAAATTGAGAGCTTTCTTTGTGCGATCAAGTGCTATCTGATTTACATCAGAATAAATAATATTTCTATTTAAAATCTTTGCCTCAATAGCGGTAGTACCACCACCAATCATTGAATCAAGTAAAACATCACCTTCTTTTGAGTATCGGAGAATGAGGTTTCGAGCTACTTCTGGAGACCAGTTGCCACGCCAGTCAGATGTGTGAGTTGCCCAATTACCACGACGAGGAAAAGCCCAGACTGTTGTACATTCTAGTTCAAATTCTCCTGGATGTAATTTTAATTCATTTGTCCTATACATAAAAATTATTTATTCCAACACCCATTTGAAAAACCAATTTTCTTCAATATGTCTGTAAAAGCAACGTACTCAATTTCATGCTCTTTGTAAAAAGCTAGACTCTCTTTTAATTCTGGAGTTTGGTTGTTCTTGTCTAGTAAATCACCGAATGCAAACTTTTCTCTTGCCTCATATTCCTGATAAGCAACTAAAATAATTTGAAGTGGCTTTTTATACAACCTAGGTAGCTCGCCATACTTTAATGGAACACCAAGAATTTTTTCACCAGCTGTTCCTGGAGTGGACCAACTTCTACCTTTTACCTCATAGACATAGTCATCACACTCTAGATCTGGGTCATATTTTTTATCTCTGAGTGAACTTTTTATTTGCTTTGTTCTTCGGACATTCTTTCTTTCTAGTTTAATAAGCGCCTCCATAACTAAATCCTGGCATAGAACCGTAGTCCATTGCTTTCCACCCATTGTTTGAATAACACTATTACCCCATGCTTGTTCAACATCTTTTGACTCTTTGAGCTTTTTCTCGCTCTCTGTGTTCATCAGAGAAACATCAGTTATGCTTTCGTAGCACCACTGGATTACTTTTGGATTACTAAGTAAATCTAGATTTTTTTTCATATTATTTTCTTTTCCATTTGCCGGAATTTAATGTGTATAAAAACATATCATATATTTCTGATGCCATATCTAAACCCCGTTGCCGAATTGCTACTAATGGTTCACTATCAAATTCATATTTCATTATTTTCTTATTAGCATTAGCTGTATGTGCTGCATAAAGATCTTTTTTCTTATCAAACATCTGATTGAACTTATTTACATCACCATTCTCATCTTCTTCCAAAACCGTAAGATTTCCAAGAGTATGAACCATTTTCAAATTTTCCGGATTATTTTTAAATAATTTATAAACAGGATCTGCTATATCCTGAGGAATAATATGTTCAACTGTTGGTTTTTTTATATAGGTTCCACCACATAAATAAATATATTTTTCTAACAGGAATTGAACGTCACCACTTTTACCTTTTACATACTTAATACGTTGCACTAATGAATCCACGAATGCTTCCTTTTGTTTATCGCATAGCTTATAAAGTCCATTAAACATGTCTTGTTTAGAAATTTTACCTTCACAAAAATTAGCAAAATATTTTTTCTCTGGAACACTAGGACTACCGGGTACATACTTATAGAGAAACTGGAAGGCAACCAATCGGCTTAAATCCTTTTTAAAATCCTTATTATCATTTTGATATAGAAAAAGTAACACTGGATAAACCTGATCAACACCAAGGTGGCTTAAAAATAATAGGGTTTCTTTAATCTCAGCAAGATCATATCTTCGTGCACTAATCTTTGTAAGACTTTCAACATACCCATTTCTAAGAGACAGGTAGATACTTGATAGTGTAAATAAACTTTTTGCGTACTCATGTTCTCTTCCTGAATATTTATCGGCAAAAGCTTTAAATAGACCAGCATTGCTAATATAACCAACAGTACTTATCCAATGATGTCTAATAAATATTTTCAAATAAGAACTATCCTCATCAAACTCTTCGTACATATTTTTCCATCCATCTTCAACGGATTTTAATTTCTTTTCATCATCGCACAATGCTTCAAAAATAGAATTTTTAATTAAGTCATTTGTCGCCAAACTCATACCTGTAGCGTTAAGACTTTCAAACAAACCGTAAGCAGCAGTTTTGTCTTCACACTGTATAAAAATTAACTGAAGCTCTTTAAATTTATTCAAAATATCCTTAATTTCACTTAATTTGCACTTAGGAGAGTAATCCTTGATTTTACCTAAAAGAAAATCGTAATTCTTGATGAATTTCTTTTGAATGTTTGAATTCAATCCATCTATGTCTTTTCCATTCACCAAAGCAGTGTAGATTTGCATTGATTTTTCTTCAGAAAAAGCAAGTCTTGTTTGATGTTCTTCTTTTCTATATCTTACCAACATATCATCAATCTCAGATTCAATATCTCCAAAACCACGAACTTTTTTAGCTTTAATATAGTTTCTTATTGCAATTAATATTAGAGCAAGGGTTGTTAATCTTTGCTGGCCATCAATTATTTGATCCCGACCAAGTGCACCACCTTCTGTAACAGCAACAATGCTTCCAATATAGTAACCTGATTCGTTTTCAACAACATCGTTCCATAGTTTTTCAATAGATTTTATATCCCAACTATATGGTCTCTGAAGTGTTGGTATAATATACCTCTCGGATGCCTTGATATGAAATCCGCTGAAATTTATATCTTGTGCTTTAATTTTTGAGATCATGTTTATTAATAATTTGTTATGAGAACCTCGGTGATTTTACCTCTACCTGATCCTTTTGAGTTAATAGCCCGGCCAGCCTCAACTTTGTTAATTCGTATTCCTTTGAAACCTGAGTAAATCTTATTGATGAATGGCGTGTCTGAGTTTGAGAGCATTACGTAGCATCCTCGTTTATGTAGTTCGAGGACTGTATCTCTAAGTTCTATTTGTTCTTTATCAAGAAATGATTCTGCTGTGTACGATGTGAACGATGCCGTCTTACTTACTGGATAGTAGGGTGGGTCAAAATATACAAAGTCTCTCTTTTTAGTTTTCTTTAGAACCTCTTTGTAGTCCTGATGTTTTATTTCAATACCTTGAAGTGCTTTGTTTACTTTCTTGAGATTGCTCTCGTCACAAATCAAAGGGTTGGTATATTTACCATATGGCACATTGAATCCGCCCTTACTATTTACTCGATACATTCCATTGAAACATGCTCTGTTTAGGAAAATAAAGCGTGAGGCAACATTTAAATCACTTAGCTTATTTGGATCTTGAGCACGAATCTTTAGAAAGTATTCTTTATCGGTTTTGTGTTTCTTCAGTAATGCAATCAGTCCATCAACATTATTTTTAATGACATTATATGTAGTAACTAACTCTTTATTCAAATCTGAAAGGAATCCTTTTTCAGGAAGGAGATCAAAGAATACTGCACCACCACCAACAAACGGCTCAAAATATTTACCAGTTTTGATATCAAATAATTCAGGTGGATATAAATTTAATTTCCTGAACTGTGCGAGAAGTTGTCTCTTACCGCCGACCCATTTCACGAATGGCTTTGGCTTTTCAGCGATTATTTTAGCAACATCTTCAAATAGATTTTTCTTATCAGCAAGAGAATATACTCTGTATGCAAATATAGCATTAACATCAAATTTGTTTTGTATTTCTTTGATAGCTTGCTGAGTAGTCATACTTGATATTTTAGCATTTTTAGTAATCAAACTGAAGATCCACAAAAGCCTTAATTTAAAAGGCTTACAGGGACATACTAAAAACGTTGGTGAAAGTCTACTAAAACACAACAAAAGAGTATGATTATTAATATGTCAAAGATTGGCAGAAATGATAAGTGTCACTGTGGTTCTGGATTTAAATATAAAAAATGCTGTCTTATAAAAGATGATCGCAGAGATATGCTTAAAAAGCGAATAAAAAATATTTCTCGAAAAGATTTCATTTCCGGACCGTATAAAAAATGTCCTAAATGTGATGAGAACACATTTGGTGTATTTTTACACACTAGTGGAAATCGTTATCGGAGGGAATGTACAAATTGCTGGCATGCGCAAAGTTACAAATTTCCACCATTAAAAAAGAAAATAATTTATCTAGATCAGTTTGTAATTAGTAATATTAACAAGACATTGGACCCAGATTCTTCAAGTCACAAGAAAGCACTTGAAGAGCCTTTTTGGTTAGAGGTATATAAAAAAATTGACACCTTATCAAAACAAAATCTCATTGTTTGCCCAGACTCATCATTTCACACAGATGAGTCCCTTCTTTGTGGAGATCCTTCGTACGAGAGTTTAAAAGAGGTATATGAACATCTTTCTCATGGGTGTACATTTTATGATCACAATACAATAACTCGTTTCCAGTTACAGCAACATCTAGCAAATTATATGGCTGGAGATCCAACAAAGCATCTTGATTTGAATGCTGAACATGTGATTCATGGACACCCCCATGAATGGACCGGCAAAATGAGAATTGGTGTAAGCATGCGACCGTATGAAGGTCAACTTGAATCTATTCACAAAGAACGAAAATCTCATTATGAGGGCTTGAAGAGTGTTTTTGAGCGTTGGCAAAAAGAAAAAGAACGTGATTTTATGGATTGGGTTAAAGAAGAGGCTTATGCTTTTGGAGAAGGCACAATTAAATCTCATATTGCTCACCTTAAAAAACGAGCTGAACTACCTCATAAATATGCCGAACAGTACCTCACTGGCAAGGAACCAGAAATTAATCTAGAGGATTTATTTCCACCGCCTTCGTCTCAAATTATTGAAAGTATGACAATAGAAATGCATAGACATAATCTTAGGGGCGAAAGTGCTTTAAAAAAGATGGCGGAATATCTACGCTCAAAATACATAATTGATATACCAATAATACATATTTCATCACTTTTATATGGAGCACTTGCGCGTAAAGCGGCACATGGACAAAAGTCTTATCCAAACATGGGCACTGTTACAGATGTAAATGCAATCTCTAGTCTATTGCCATATTCAGATGCTATTTTTATTGATAACCCAATGGCCGCTTTATTAAATGAACGACCTCTTAAAAAAGAAATTGCTAGATACAACACCAAAATATTCTCCTTAAACACCAAAGAAGAATTTTTAAAGTATCTAGATGAAATTCAGACAACTGCAACTCCAGAGCATTTGGCAATTGTTGAAGATTCTTACGGAGATACAAAACCGTCTTTCAACTTGTTAAAAAACAAGAAACAGAGCAAAGAAGATGACAGATATACGATCTAAACGATTGATTTGTCTTTAACACTTCTTCATTTCAGCCTCTGTAGGCCTCGTAATTCCAAAGAAACCCTGCTTGATATTTGATGGCTAAATGTGAGCTTTATCGGTCTTCCAAAAGGTTCCGATTTCTCGTACAATGTCGAAGATTTACTTCTCCCCCACCACCTTCAACCCCAGCTCTTTGAGATGCTTCGCATCTATCTCTGACGGAGCTTTCATCATTAGGTCTTTGCCCTCGCCGGTTTTTGGGAAAGCGATTACCTCGCGAATGTTCGGTTCGTTTTGAAGTATCATAACAATGCGATCAATGCCAGGAGCAAAACCACCGTGCGGAGGTGTGCCGTAGCTGAAAGCTTCAAGCATGTGTCCAAACTTTCTTTGCTGTTCTTCCTCGCTTATGCCGAGCAGTTCAAAAACTTTCTTCTGCATATCAGACTTGTGAATACGAATACTTCCGGAACTTAGCTCAAAGCCGTTGAGCACCAAGTCGTAGGCATTTGCGCGCACGGAGTATAGATCTTCACCTTTCATAAACTTGTCCACGTCCTCATCTTTTATAGAACAAAATGGATGGTGTGTCGCGCCGATGTTGCCCTCTTTATCTTTTTCAAACATTGGAAAATCTAGCACCCAACAAAATGCGAGTTCGTCCGGGTCATTTTTATCTCTTCGCATGTCTGGCTTGTCACTGCCATATTTTTCTAGAGATTCTTTGTATGTAATGCGTGGGAAAGGTGTCGTTGCGATTTTTTTCTGCGGATAAAGCGTAGCGACTAGTTCGATAAACATTTTTTCTGTGTATTGGAGCACGTCTTCTTGTGTCACAAATGACATTTCAAAGTCGAGTTGTGTAAACTCTGGCTGTCTGTCGCCACGCGTATCTTCATCACGGAAACATCGTGCCACTTGGAAATATCTCTCAAAACCAGCAACCATAGAAAGCTGTTTAAACTGTTGTGGAGACTGTGGGAGCACGTAAAATTTACCATTCTCCAAACGAGACGGCACCACATACTCACGCGAACCTTCCGGCGTACCTTTCATCATTATAGGAGTTTCGATTTCGATGAAATTGTTGCGATGCATGTGATCGCGGAAAAATGAAATTATTTTGTCGCGTGCGCGAATGTTCTGTTGCAGACGTGGACGTCGTAGGTCTAGATACCGGTATGTAAGGCGTGTCTCTTCGTTGATGTCGCGCCCATCAGAGCCCACGTCAAAGGGAGGAGTCTGCGCTTCGTTGAGCACTTTGATGCCGAGAATTTCTATTTCAAGCGCGCCGTTTAGCTCTTCGGCCTTTACCATTTTTTCTGGACGAGGATTTACTTTTCCTGTGACTTCAATGACCCACTCTGTGCGCACTGTGCCAGCGAGAGCATGCGCCTCGGTGTGATTTGGCAGAGCAACCATTTGCACCTTGCCACTCGCATCGCGCAGGTCTATGAAAATGAGCTTGCCATGATCACGGCGAATATCCACCCAGCCTTTTATGAGGACTTCTTTGCCGATCGAATCTTTTAAATCTTTTATATATGTTCGTTCCATGGGCTTAAGAATAGCTTTTTTATTAGAGTTTTTCAATGTGCAAAAACTGCCGGATGGTCTATTTGACAAGGCACTGCATTTCTATTACAGTAAGCCAAAATTACCGTTGGCTCCCCAAGCCACTTCTCGCTCATTCACGTCGAACGAACAGCTTCTGAAAGGAGTACCATGATCACCATTCACGTTTACG
>CAYTZA010000028.1:0-9211 GCA_964442365.1 uncultured Candidatus Saccharibacteria bacterium
ACGGAAAGGACTGGGTGAAAGCCCAGGTCCTGACCCTCGCCGACAGCCTCGAAGGAACTGGAGTCTACCTCAAGGTGAATTCCGCTCTGCGAGTCTGTGGCTACGACCTGATCAGCGAGATTCAATCGCGAGGTTTGCGGGTCTTCGCTGATCTCAAGCTCATAGACATCGGAGAGACACTGTCCACGGACGGCGTTCTCATCCGCGAAGCGAAGCCGGAACTGCTCACAACGATGTGTGTCGCTGGCCTCACCGCCATGCAAGCTTTGAAAGCCGAATTGCCGGACACGGAAGTGCTCGGCGTTACGGTTCTCACGAGCCTCAAGGATACCGACACGCAAGCGATGTTCACTTGCTCGACCGAGGAAGCTGTTATACGGTTCGCCCAGGTTGCAGTAGACGCCAAGATCGACGGACTCATCTCGTCTCCCAGAGAGGCGGAAGTGCTCCGCGCGAAGTTCGGCATCGTTCTGTCACTCAACACTCCGGCTATCCGGCCGACGTGGGCAATCGTTCCTGGTGATGATCAGAATCCCGATCGCATCATGACTCCCGCAAAGGCCATCAAAGCCGGCGCAGATCGTATCGTGGTTGGACGTCCGATCGTGAATGCCAAAAAGCCCTACGACGCGGTTATGCGGACCATCGAGGAAATCGCTTCGGTTATGTAACGACCAACGCGACAAGTTTTAAGTAAACAATAGCCCCGTATCTAATCAATACGTGGGCTTTTTTATACACCAGCAAAAAATGCTTCAGTAAAAACATGATCTTCATGTGCAATTGTTTTACGTAATTGATTAGTTATGTGTTTGAAATACGTAATATCACAAAAATACATGAGTTCTGAGAGACAGTTTTCGGCTTTTGAAATATGATCTTGAAGTACAGATATTGCTGTTTTAGTTGCATCTTCTTCTGACAAATTATTTTGTATGTATTGTGTTACACTCGTCAATCTCTCTGCTTTTTGATCTTCATCTATATCGTGTAGATCGTCACATATTTGTCGAGTAGCAAGAATATGTGTGAAGAAGTTTTGTATGGTACAGGATTCTTCGGTGTAGGGGTGGTATCCTGCAAGTGTTAGTAGTAATACTGGAGTTATGATATGTCCGTATGAAGCATTTTCCGGATTTTTTGGATTAGGTTTAGAGAGTGTTTTATCAGTTATATCAAGATAATCATGCATATGTATTCTGTGTGTGTGAGGGAAGGATATTGAGAAAAGTTCAGTCATGCGTCTATGTGCTGATATAGCAATAGGTAAAAGTGAGACGGTAGATTCTTTGTCGGTTATGTCGTCATATATATCATATGCAATCCAGCCGTATATAGTAGCTAAGGATATATTTCGCAGTGTCTGATCGGGTATGTATTCTCGATACGAGAGAGATTGATAGATATGATATGTCATGAGAGAGATTCGTCCGTACTGATCAGATGTTCTTATTGTAGATATCCTCTCTTTTAGATATGGAAGAAGTATTTCTGGGCATGATTCTGTAAGTATCTGTGTAACTTCTGTATATAAACTATTTTGTAGACTATTTAAGTTATGTGTTTCAGTAAGAGAAATAATTTCTTGTGTAATTGCCTGTTCAAGAATATTAGAACTCACTGTTGTTTCTGTGTCTATATGAGCACTTTCTTTATAGAGTATTTCAGGGATATGATTTTTGGTGAGAGGGTATTGATTTGTGTCCAATATGTCCATGCCATGCAGATGTGTATATGCTGCTCGTAAAAATACAGAAATATTATCGTGATTATTTCGTATTTCTGTGTCGACAATCTGATGAAGGATATCCAAGTTTTTTCCACTATAGCTACGAGCAAGAAAATATAGTATTAGATTTGTATTGGTATAAAATTCTGATTCAAAACTTTGTGATTCTATAATTTCATCTAGATATTCTTGTAGACCAGAGGGTATTGGTATCTGACATATATGAAGTAGGAAAGCGATATTAGCATTGACTCCAATATCTATATTGTTCCAATCGGCACGATCTTCTGTCGGTACGATCCATGTATAGTAAGGTCCACCAACAGTAACTTCTTGAGAAATTAAGAGACTGACTATATTAGCCATAATTTCTGGAGTAAGTAACTCCGGCTTGTGTATAGCAATAGCTGTAAGAGCCGTGCAAGTATCGTCCATATCGTCGGGTAGGCGATATGTCGATCTGTACGGAGTTTTCCAGTAATTCCACGTCCAGTATTCGCTTTTTTCTGTTAGTAAAAAATCTAAAGCTTTTGATGTCTGTGCCGTACGTCTTTTGTCGGCACATAATATGAGTGAGGTTATGAAGGTAGTACGCGCATCAAAAGAGCCGTCTTTTTCATGAGTAAGATAGTGCATGTGATTATTTGTTATTTAACTGGTAAAGTAATCGTAAATGTAGTTTTTCCTGGAATACTCTCTACAAAGATTGTTCCTGAGAATTCTTTTTCAACAAGATTTTTGGTCTGAGATAGACCGATACCGGTTCCTTTTTCGCGTGTCTTAGTAGTAAAGAGAGGATTAAATATTTTCTCTTTAATATGTTCTGGTATACCTGCGCCTGTATCAGTGACGGATATCCGTACAGCACGTTCTTCACGAATACAATTGATTGTAACAGTGTGTGATTTATAGTTTTGTGTGAGAGGTGATTCTTCGCAAGCGTCTATGGCATTGGCGACAAGGTTTAAAATAATTTGGTGAAACTTGAGAGGGTTTCCAAGAAACAATATATTTTTATCTCCTTCTACGTGTAATTCGGTATATGCTGCTTGAGCCTTGTAGCGCAATAGATCGCAGACATCGGTGATTTCTCCAAAGACTAGAAATCGAGTATGTTCATCAGTTTGAGTTACAATCTTTCTTACTGCTGATACGAGTTGTCCAAGTCTGTTAGAAGCTTTTGATATACGTTCTACATCGTCGCTTATATGATATATGCGTCCTTCCGACTCTTTGAGTTTGTGTATAGAAGTATTTAGAGCTGTTAATGGACTTGAAAGGTCATGAAATATACCTGCTGATAATCTTCCAAATTCTGAAAAGCGATAGAGTTCAGAAATTTTCTCTGCTTGCATGCGTTGTACTTCTGCTGTGCGCTCTTGGACTTTTATTTCTAAGTTATCACGTTCGATTTTTAGGGAAGCTTCGGATATACGAGCGCGTTGTAGGGATAAAGATATTTCTCTTTTACCAAGCCAAGCAATAGCGATGATAATGACAAACATAATAACAAAATCATATACATCACCGTTAAATACTTGAGAGCGCCAACTTCTATCAACGGCTATAATACCTAGAAATTCTAAATGCCATACGAGAGCGATAACTATACAAGTGAGGCTAGAAAGGAGGATTGCTTTTCTTGTTTGCTCAAGAGTAAAAATAATCAAGATCGCGATTACGTATGCAAGCAGTGTCATTTGCATGTCTATACCCCAAACAATACCTCCGTATGTTGCTCCAGAAACAAAGAGAAATATAATCCCATAAGAAACAGTGTCTACAAAATTCTTTTTTAAGAGGATGAGAAGGATTGTACAGAAACAAGCGATTAGGAAAAAGGGTAGTGGATGAACGCCGTTGTATACTCCTTTTAGATTGTAGAAATTGTGTACTACAGTTGCTGTCATGATCCATATGAGAACAGTAGAGATAGTTACGATTATTGTCAGTGCATGTTTCTTTCTTGCAATATCTTCTTCGTGATTTTTTGAGTATCTTTTTCGAGACCACGCCCAAGACGCCACTTTTGTAAGTGGGCGTATGAGCGATGACAAAACAAATGTATAACGCCCCGTAGACTCGTGACTATCCGTTCCAAGGTAAGAACTCTTGGTTTCGACTCTTTGATGAGACTGGTGGTTTTGTTCTGGATTCTGCATCATTGAGGATTCGAGAAATAATAGTGTTCATGTGTATGTAGATTGATTAATAAACGTATTCGACCAATGTTATCTTTTTGATAACAAGACTACTATATACAATGACCAATCAAATATAGTGTAAACAGAAATAAAGATTTGTTCAACTTACGATATATCTGTATCTATGACATAACCACGGCCAGGAATATTGTGTATGAGCTTGTTTTTCCTGTTGTTTTCTTTTAGTTTTTTACGAAGCGTAAGTATATGAGCCTCAATAGTATTTGAAAAAGGATCAGCATCGGCATGCCAGACGTGTTCCATAATCATAGAACGTGAAAGTACTCTTCCGCGATTACGCATGAGATAGTGAAGAAGAGAGAATTCTTTTTTAGTAAGATAGACATCTTTGTACTCGCAATATACACGTTGTTTATCTATATCAAGTGTAATATTGTCTATCGAAAGCACAGTTGGTTCTATTTCTCTCGGTCTACGCATAAGTGCTTTGATGCGTGCGCGTAGTTCGTCGTATGAAAAAGGTTTTGCGAGATAATCATCCGCTCCATTATCAAGATTTGCAACTTTAGATGGTATGGTGTCTTGCATAGAAAGCATAAGAATAGGGGTATGTTTTTCTGCACTACGTATTTCTTGGCAGACCCGCGTTCCTGTTTTCTTCGGCATCATATTGTCGAGTATAATCAAAGCGTATTCGTTGGTGCGAGCGAGAAATGATCCTTTCTCACCATCGTGTGCAACATCAACTGCATAGCCCTCTGTTTCGAGAGTGGATTGCAAACTTTCACAAAGAAGTTCGTCGTCATCGATTATAAGTATTCGCATGTATGTTTAAATTATCTGTTAGTATTGTAAGTCTAGGGTAATTTGAAATTTCTTTCTATTCACAAGTGCTCTTTTTTCTTTATCAAAACTTTATCTGTCTTTTTATATGGATAAAATGGGGCATAAAAAAGAGTATATAATTACAATTTATATATTACCTAAAGTCAAGTAGATATAGAACTTCAGTGATGTATAATCTATCCCACTATGAAAGATAAAAAAATAAATATACAACCTCTTGGAGATCGTATATTAGTAAAAGAAACAATCTCTGAAGAGAAAATCACAAAAACAGCTTCGGGTATTATCCTTCCTGATAGTACAAATAAAAATAAAGGCTCAAAACAGGGAAAAGTTATTGCTGTGGGTAGTGGAAAATATATCGATGGTAAACGTATTGCTCTTGAGGTTAAAGTAGGAGATACGGTTCTATTTCAATGGGGCGACGAAGTAACAGTTGATGGTGAAGAATATGTTCTTATCTCAGAAAGTTCTTTATTAGCAATAATCAAATAATATCTATGGCAAAACAGATTATTTTCAATGAAGATGCACGAAAGGCCCTCCGCCGAGGAGTAGATAAAGTTGCTGATACTGTAAAAATTACGATTGGCCCACGTGGCAGAAACGTAGTGCTTGATAGGGGATATGGAAGTCCGATGGTTACAAATGACGGTGTTTCTATTGCAAAAGATATTGTACTTAAAGATAAGTTTGAAAACATGGGTGCTGAGATTATTAAAGAGGTTGCTACTAAGACCAACGATATGGCAGGAGACGGTACGACAACATCGGTAATACTTGCTCAAGCTCTTATTGCAGAAGGTATGAAGCACACAACTATGGGTGTCAATGCTATGGGTATTAAGATGGGTATTGAAAAAGCATCTCATGATGTTGTATCTGCGCTTAAGAGTATTGCTAAGCCGATCAAAACAAAAGAAGAGATTAAACAGGTAGCTACTATTTCTGCTGAATCAGAAGAGCTTGGAAATATTATTGCCACAACAATAGAAAAAGTTGGAAAAGACGGCGTAGTGACGGTTGAAGAGTCACAGTCTATCGGTATTGATTCTGAAGTAGTGAAGGGTTTGCAGTTTGATAAAGGGTATATTTCTCAGTATATGATTACCAATACTGAGCGTATGGAAGCTGAGTATAGTGATCCTGCTATTTTGATTACAGATAAAAAGATTTCAAGTATTAAAGATGTTTTGCCACTTCTTGAAAAGTTGGCCCAAACAGGAAAAAAAGAATTGGTGATTATTGCTGAAGATGTTGATGGAGAAGCACTAGCAACTTTTGTGGTAAATAGACTCCGTGGAGGATTCAATGTTCTCGCAATCAAGGCACCAGGTTTTGGCGATCGAAAGAAAGAGATGTTGGAAGATATTGCTGTAACGGTGGGTGGACAAGTAATCTCTGAAGAAGTTGGACTTAAACTTGAAAGTGCAGAAATTACTATGCTCGGTCGTGCAAATAAAGTAAAGTCTACAAAAGATAGTACAGTGATTGTTGGTGGAAAAGGAAAAAAAGCTGATATAGAAAAACGTATAACACAACTTCGAGCGCAACGCGAATCACTTGATTCGAAGTTTGATATAGAAAAGATTGACGAACGTATAGCAAAACTTTCTGGAGGTGTTGCGGTTATCAAAGTTGGTGCGGCTACTGAGACAGAGATGAAATATTTGAAGTTGAAAGTAGAAGATGCGGTCAATGCTACTAAAGCAGCTATAGAGGAGGGTATTGTTGCTGGTGGGGGTGTTGCTCTTATCAAAGCGGCTGAGAAAGTAAAGATTACTAAATCAGAATCATTTGGACGTGAATTTGAAATTGGTTATCATATTGTACTCAAAGCTCTGGAGGCACCTCTTCGTCAAATTGCTATAAACGCTGGAAAAGATGACGGTTCGGTAATAGTTGAAAAAATAAAACATGCAAAAGGCAATGCTGGTTACAACGCTCTTTCTGATGAAATGATTCCTGATATGCTTGTTGCGGGTATTATTGATCCTGTAAAAGTAACAAGAAGTGGTATACAAAACGCCGCTTCAGCTGCAGCTATATTACTTACTACAGAAGTGGCTATCGCAGAAGAGCTAAAAGAAGAGAAATCTTCCGGTGCTCCTATGGGTGGTATGGGAGACATGTATTAGAAGTGGTATAATATAATCATATAAATAATCGATACTATATATGACAGCTTTACTTATTGTTGGTGGAATTATTGTCTTAATCGCTCTCTGGGCTATGTTTGCGTATAATCGTTTTGTACGATTGATTACACGTGCAAAAGAAGCGTGGTCTGACATAGAAGTACAGTTTAAACGTCGCTATGATTTGATTCCTAATCTTGTTAATACTGTTAAGGGATATGCAGAACATGAAAAGGGTACTTTCGAAAGTATTACACAGGCTCGTACTCAAGCTATGCAGGCTGGAAACATAGAAGATAAGGCTAAAGCAGAAAATATGCTCTCAAATACTTTGAAGTCTTTGTTTGCTGTAGCAGAAGCCTATCCAGATCTTAAAGCTAATCAGAACTTTTTAGAGTTGCAAAGAGAACTCTCAGATACAGAAAACAAGATCCAAGCATCTCGACGTTTTTACAACGGTAATGTAAGAGATCTAAATATTGGAGTTGATTCATTTCCTTCTAATTTGATTGCTAAGGTTTTTAATTTTGGCAAGATGGAATTTTTTGAACTTGAAGACAAAGCTCAAGCAGAACCAGTCAAAGTTTCGTTCTAATGGCTACGTTGTATACGCAACAAGATAGTAATACTCGAAAAACATGGTTCCTCATGTTTTCGATGTTTATATTGATTATTGCAATAGGTTGGTTTGTTAGTTTCTACTATAACAATCCTTTTATTCTATTTATTTTCGTTGTATATAGTATTGTTCTTAATATTTCTAGTTATTGGTTTTCAGATAAAATAGTTATTGCTCTATCTCGTGCTCGTCCTGTTACTAAAGAGGCTTTACCTGATGTGTGGAATATTACTGAAAATCTTGCTATTACTGCAGGATTACCTATGCCAAAACTTTATGTTATAGATGATCCTGCACCTAACGCTTTTGCTACAGGACGAAATAAAGATCACTCGGCTATCGCTGTTACAACTGGTCTTGTTAATAGTTTAGATCGTTCGGAAATCGAAGGGGTGATTGCTCATGAGATGGCTCATATTGGCAATAAAGATATTTTACTTTCTACTGTTGTGGTTGTACTTGTTGGTCTTACTACTTTAGTTGCTGACTTTTTTATTCGTTCAATGATGTTTGGTAATCGTCGTCGTGAAAATAGTAACGAAGGTGGGGGAGGAATTATTATGATTATCGGTATTGTGCTTCTGATTTTGTCGCCGATTATTGCCATGATTATACAGTTGGCTATTTCACGTAAAAGGGAATTTCTTGCCGATGCTTCAGGGGCACTACTTACTCGATATCCAGAAGGTTTGGCTAGTGCTCTAGAAAAGATTTCTAGTTATGGTAGTCCACTTAAGACTGCAACAAATGCAAATGCTCATATGTATATATCTAATCCCTTTGGTTCTCAATCTAAAAGTGGTTTGCATAAATTATTTATGACTCATCCTCCAACTGAAGATCGAATCAAAGCTTTGCGTGGTATGGATGTTGGTGTGTAGTGTTGACGCAGTCTGTCTTTTTCTATAATCTTTACTTTAGTTGTCCGCTTGGTAGCTTAAAGTGCTCTGGTTATCATAGATATCAGGGTAGAGCACGAGACTGTATATCTCGAGATGTAGGTTCGAATCCTACCCAGGCGATTTCCGCTTTGTACTATGGGGTACGGGCGGTTTTTTTTATTGTTATTTTTTTGTTTAGATATGTTAATCTGTGTTTATTGATATGGAGAGGTGCGAGAGTGGTTTAATCGGCAGTCCTGGAAAGACTGTGTGCTGGAAACGGTACCGAGGGTTCGAATCCCTCCCTCTCCGCTAAGTTAGATCTCAAAGGAGGAAAAATTTATAGCTGCTTTTCGTTTGAGTATTTAACCTCTAACTGTTGTTGATCAAATGAGATATTATCTGGGAAGTTGACATTGATCAATGTGTATGCGAGCTAGCCCATCGCAGACAATTCTAAAAGGATAATCATATATGGTAACCAAAGAAGTATCATCACAAGAGATAGAATCAGGTTACTAAGGTATAATTTTCGATCACGAAAAAGGGGATAGAGAGATAAAGTTGTACCAATAATAATAAAGCAGGCACTTAAGGGTAAAGATATGATTCCTATAAAAGCTACTGAAAACAAACTAATTAATGCCAAGCCAGAAAATAAAAAACCAGTAGATCTAAATATTACATTGTTCATAATAATTTAATATTAACACAAATTACATTGTAAGGGGTGGTTGGTAATTATCATGTTACAATATAGTTCTATCAAATAATCTATACATACATGAGTACCTCACCAGAACTTGAAAGAATCAAACAGGAAATAAAACAAG
>CAYTZA010000029.1:0-7926 GCA_964442365.1 uncultured Candidatus Saccharibacteria bacterium
CCTTTATTTTTAGTTGCTTCGATAAAAGCTGAAAATAGTGGATGCGGAGCAATTGGTCGAGCACGAAGCTCAGGATGAAATTGTGTACCAAGGAAAAATGGATGTTTGTCTTTTGGTAATTCTACGATTTCCATGAGTACACCGTTTGGAGAAGTAGCAGAAAAAACAAGACCAGCATCTTCTAGTTTTTTTACATACTCAGGATTAACCTCATATCTATGTCTATGACGTTCACTAACTATTTCTGTTTTGTAGGCTTTGTGAGCAATCGTTCCCTTTTTAACATGGGCTGTACGAGCACCAAGACGCATAGTAGCACCGTAGCGTTTTTCACTAAGATTCACTTTCTGTTCAGGCATGATATCTATAACTGGATAAGTTGTTTTTGGATCTATTTCAGTTGTATGAGCACCTTTCATATTGGCAACATTGCGAGCGTACTCTACAACAGCCAATTGCATACCATAACAAAGACCGAAATATGGAATCTTATGTGTACGACAATATTCAATCACTTTAAGCTTTCCCTCAATACCACTTGAACCAAAACCCCCTGGGACGATAACTCCATCATACTGATCAAGTTCTTTAACTTTTTTAGGATTAACTTCAAAATCTTTTGAATTGATCCATGTGAGCACGGGTTTTACACCCTTACTATATGCAGAAAACTTAACAGCTTCAATAACTGATACATATGAATCAGATAGTACAAATTCTCCTGTATCAAAATATTTACCAACAATAGCAATACGAACTTCTTTTTTAGGAGATTTCATATTTCTTACAAAATGATGCCATGGTCCCATACCGATAGCGTTCTTTTTTGTCTTCAAACTTAGTTGATCTAAAATATACTCGCCAATCTTATCTTTCTCAAAATTAACAGGCACATCATAAATACTATCTATATCAGGAGCAGAGATAACACCATGTTCAGGTATACTACAAGAAATAGCAATCTTCTGTTTACGTTTATGATCAAGTGGTAATTCTGCACGAGCAATCACCATATCAGGTTGTATACCGTAACTATTAAGCTGACGAACAGCGTTTTGTGTGGGACGAGTTTTCATTTCTCCAATCTTCCCTGGTATTGGCACATAACTCACCAAAATATACAGTACTGAACCAGGGTGCTTAAGCCCAAGTACACGAGCAGCTTCGATAAACATAACATTTTGGTAATCACCGATAGTACCTCCAACCTCAATAAGAGTAATATCAGTCTGACGAGCAACTTTTTCTATACGTCCAATAATTTCATCACGAATATCTGGTATTGCTTCTACACACTTTCCTCCATAACCAAGATTTCTTTCTTTTTCAATCACATGTTGATAGACCATACCAGAAGTAATATATTCAGCATTGGTCAAATCAAGATTGAGAAAACGTTCATAGTTACCCATATCCTGATCAGTTTCTAATCCAGAATCAAGAACAAAAGTTTCTCCATGTTCAGTCGGATTCATAGTACCCGCATCAACGTTTAGATATGGATCTATTTTTATTGGTCTAACATCAAAACCTTTTGCTTGTAAAATAAGTCCGATAGAAGAGGTCGCTATACCCTTGCCTACTCCTGACATTACTCCGCCGAAAACAAATATGTAGGTAGGGTGTTTCTTTTTCATGAATTAAGTGGTTAAGTATTTGCGTACTGCAAGATAACTCGAAATCGCTCCAATTACAATACCTGAACCCATAATCACTACAAATATTTGAGCAAAATTTGAAATATAGTAACTATAAATATGTATACCTGAGAAAAAACCTTCAGTGGCACGTCCTAGCCACAAAGTGACAGGATACAAAATCACGAGCGTAATAATACCAGCACAAAGACCATAAAGCATACCGATAATCACAAAAGGACCTCGTATGTATTTATTACTTGCACCAACCAAACGCATAACAGAAATCTCTTCTCTGGAAATATAAATAGCAAGACGAATAGTGTTAAACGTAATTATGATTGATAAGATTACAAGTACAATCGTTACAATAAGACTAAAACTCTCACCGGCTTTAATAATATTAGTTAATTTCTGAATAGCTATCTGATTATCATAATAGTTAACCTTATCGATAGCGGGTGCACCTTCTTTTGAAAGAAAATTCTGTTCCTTCAAATACTGAGCAATAGATTCATACTGTTCTGGTCTTTGTGCTTTAATATTGAGTACTGCACCCAAAGGATTATCCCCTATCTCATCGAGTGACTGTAGGATTGTTGAATCGTTTTGATGACGATTTCGAAATGCTTCGAGCACTGATTCTTTTGAAAGATACTCGACATGTGCCACTTCGGGCAATTTCTCAAGTGAAGTTTTTACTGCCATGACGTCGCTTTCTCCTACAGCAGAAGCAAAATAAACGTTGATATCTACTTTATCCTTAATCTCTGCCAAAGCAGCGTGCAATATAGCACTTGAGAAAATAATTCCAGCAATCACCATAAGTGTAATCGCCATAACCAAAATAGAAGAGACAGAAACAAAACTACTACGCCAAAACTGCACAAAACCTGATCGCACTATTCTTTTCAATGTAGTTAGAAACATAATAAGTATTGTACCTTACTAAAGGACATAGCGCCCCTCTTTATCGTCACGTATAATCTTTCCCTGTTCCATAGTTACAACTCTTTTAGCAATATTATCAACAACCCCTTTGTTATGTGTCGTCAAAATAATCGTAGTACCAAGATCGTGAATCTTTTTAAAAATCTGAATAATCTCATAAGTACTAATCGGATCAAGATTCCCTGTTGGTTCATCAGCGATAATAATCTCCGGCTGATTAACAATAGCTCGAGCAATAGCTACACGCTGTCTTTCGCCACCAGAAAGCTGATGTGGAAAACTATGTGCTTTATGTCCAAGATCTACTAGTTCAAGAACATATGGCACATCAGTGAGTATTTCACTGTCTGCACGACCAGCAACTTCCATAGCAAAAGCAATATTTTCAAAAGCTGTTTTATGAGGCAAAAGTCTGAAATCTTGAAAAACTACACCAATTTTTCTACGCAAATCATTTATAGCACCACGTTTAAGCTTGTGAATATTTGTTGAATGAAAAAAGACACCTCCAGAAGTTGGTTTGTCTTCTGCTAGAATCATTTTTATAAGGGTTGATTTGCCTGCTCCTGAGTGACCTACAATAGAAACAAATTCTTTAGGTTCGATAGTAAGAGTGACACTATCTAAAGCGATTGACTGGGGTGAATATTTTTTTGAAACTTTATCAAAATAAATCATTGGTACCGATATATTGTACACTATCTACAAACTTTTTTCAGCTTCAATAAATTCATCGATATCCCCGTCTAAAACCTTGTCCACGTCACGTATTTCTACGTCTGTTCTGTGATCTTTAACCATTTTATATGGGTGCAACACATACGAACGTATCTGGTTTCCCCACTCTATATCTGTTGTAGAACTTATTTGCATACCTTTTTCACGAGCCCTTTCTTCATCTTCTTTACGTTTAAATAATTTTGCTTTAAGAATTTCTATGGCTTTCTCTTTATTTTGTGCCTGTGAACGCTCTGAGGTGACATGTACTGCCATATTAGTTGGAATATGCACCACCCGAACCGCTGTCTCACGCTTATTAACATTTTGACCACCAGGACCTCCAGCTTTAGACAATTCGAAACGCATATCACCTGGTGGAATATCGATAGTAATACTTTTTTGAAACTTTGGTATAACTTCAACCATAGAAAAAGATGTATGTCGGAGACTTTTAGCGTTAAAGGGTGATATACGAACAAGACGATGCACACCTGATTCGTGTTTCAATGCTCCGTATGCGCCCTTGCCGTCTATTTCAAAACTCAGATTACGATATCCGCCATGATCGTTAGTATGTTCATGTATAAGTGAAGCGGTCCAACCTTTTTTATCAATATATTTACGATACATATCAAATAGCATAGAAGAAAAATCTTCAGCATCATCACCTCCAGCACCAGAAAGAATCGTCATGACAGCTCCACCCTTATCGTATATACCAACTCCTTCTTTTTTTGCTTTTAGATCTGCTATCTCTTTTATAATCGCTTGAGCGCGAGCCTTATCGGACCAAAAATCAGGTGCCACCATCTGCTCCTCAAGTTCAACTATTTTTTTATCAATTTCATCCATGTTTCAAAATACACCAATACTATTTATACGTACGAGTTACATAATCACGAAGAGAGAGAATATCACCTTCTGGACGATTAGTGTCGAAACTCATAAGAGCGATCAAACGCTTTTGTCCTTTAAATTCTGTAGAGAATATCTCTACTGCTGACTTGGTATCTCCGTTTCCACGAGTAACCATACCACCTACATATCCTGGAACAGCGCGAAAAGGATTATTTGAAGTAAGTGTTGTAAATTGTATAGGACCATAAATCATAGCTGTCTGTGCATCTCTTGTAATATCAAGAATAAATGTACGATATTGTCCTATCGCTTTTGCCAACTGGAACATATCACTAGCCGTAGTAACATCGGCACTACTTACTCCACTTATAGATACCATAGAGGTACTTTCCATACCCAAAGCCTTTGCCTTAGTATTCATAAGTTTTAGTACATACGATTCTCCAAGTGGTGCCGCCAAAGCTGCAGCTGCTTCATTTGAGCCTTCAACAAGAAGTGGGAAGATAAGGTCATAAGGTGTATAAGTTTCTTTTGCTTTAAGGCGAGGTTTTGTAGTAGTAGCCAACATACTTTCTGTAATAGTAATCTTTCTATCAAAACTCATGTACTCCGAAACAATAAAGGCCTGTATAAGCTTTGCAAAATCACCCATAGGATATGAATACCCCTGATTCTTCTGAAGAAAGACGAAATTATTTGTAATATCTGCAGCAAGATATGTTTTACCAGCAATATCAGGAATATTGATATTGTAATCAAAAGCTTGAACCAAAGTTCTGTCTTCATGTACCAATATTGGCATACCGACATCAACAAGATCATATACTTTCTTTGCATCTTCATCGGTAAGACGTATACACCCTGCCGAGTAATCACTTGTAACTGGTTTATCTGTCTTATTAAATCTAGGCCAGCCGTGGATAAAATAATTTCCTTGAAATGGAATATTCCATTTCATATTTACAGGCTCAAAAGAAGAATAATGCAATTTCTGTTTCGCATCTGCTTTGTATAGCCCTGCAGGTGTTTCAAACCACGAACCCGGTTCTCCTTTTGCTCCGATTTTTACTTCAAGCACTCGCTGTCCTTTTTTGTATACAGCCAATTTCATAAGAGCGAGATCTGCATCAACGAAATCAGCCCCCACAGTAACAAGTTGCTCCCTTACGTTTTTGTAATAGTCAGAATTAGTAAGAGATGGAAGAGATCCATACTCAAACTCTGCCACTTTTCCTTTTTCATCTCGCAATTTGAGTACATATTCGTTAACTACAATAGGTGCACGCTGAACATACCAGACTACTCCGGCACACAATACAATAAATGCAACAACTAAAATACTTAAAATACCTATACGAATATGATTATTTTTTTTCATGAGCCACCTCGCAGGATCGAACTGCGGACCCCCGCTTTACGAAAGCGGTGCTCTACCAACTGAGCTAAGGTGGCTACCGAAGCAAGGTATTATATATGTATATACTGTATCAAATTTTATACAAATAACATAAAAGTACTCTGAGCCGTTGTCCGGGATTGAACCGGAGACCTCGTCATTACCAATGACGTGCTCTACCAACTGAGCTACAACGGCATAGATATAAAAAGTCCTATTCGTCTCCTTTTTCAGATAGTAAAGCGTCTAAAGAAGCACCATTTATATATATCTCTACTTTTTTAACAGTTCCAAATTGCAAAGCAGTCTCTTCTATTTGAGCCTTGAAACGAGGACTATCACATACACCCCCTAAACTCATACTACCCTTTAAATACATCCTAGCAATACCAGAAGCATCTATAGATACAGACTGAATACTCAAAGAAGAAGCGTAAAGAGAATTCATAAGAGCACCGTCAGTTACAAACTGATCTTTTTGAGACAATAGAGTTTCTAACACAGATCTAAGAGGTGAAGAAGACGAAGCTGTAACCCATACAGGAACAATACTATCATCGCAACCTATCTTTTTGCCTTGTTTACCTTTATCATCTAGAGCCACAAAAAATATCTTTGCATTTATTTTATTACCCCCTGTCTGATTTTCTGTATCTATTTTTTCAAAAAGATAATAATCAGGTGTATTTGGTTTTATATATACATAAAAACCTACAAGCAAAATAAGAACAAAAAGTACCCCACCAATTATTATTTTTATCTTTTTATTACTCATAATCAATATCTGTATTGTACTCCTATGCTTCTATTTTAGAAAATAGATACCCTCCAAGACAGATAAGAACAAAAGCAGAAGTTGTGAGTACGACAAGATCAAGAGTAAAAGAAAAATATGACACACCAATCAAAGCACCTCTAATACCGTCAACTCCATACGCCAAAGGGTTAACAGTAACAATACGATGAAACCATCCCGTGAGTTGTCCTACAGGGAAAAGTGCTCCAGACAAAAAATACAAAGGCATAATTACAAAATTCACTACAAGAGGAAAACCTTGCATATCTTCTAGAACAGATGCCACAGCAGTTCCAAGAGCTGAAAAAACAATAG
Source organism: uncultured Candidatus Saccharibacteria bacterium (assembly GCA_964442365.1). Classification (GTDB taxonomy): domain Bacteria; phylum Patescibacteriota; class Minisyncoccia; order Phycocordibacterales; family DAORIS01; genus CAYTZA01. Next base: position 6,674 of record CAYTZA010000029.1, read on the forward strand.
CCACAAGAGCCATAAACACCAGAGCCAAAGGTAAAGATGTTAAAGCTGGACGAAAACCTATAAAAAATGTAATCACAAGCACCAACATACCCTGAACCAAAGCAACAGTAGCTCCTCCAAGTGTTCGACCTATCATAATATGTATACGTGATACAGGAGCAACCAGAGTTTCTTTTAGAAAACCAAACTGTTTATCCCAAATAATCTCCATACCAGTAAAAACTGAAGTGAACAATATCGTCATAGCCACAATACCTGGAGCAAGAAACTGTATATAATCCCCTTGTCCGGCTTTGGCATATACCGGACCAAGACCAAAACCCAAAGCTACAAGAAATAAAAGTGGCTGAGCAATAGAAGCAAAGATACGCTCTTTTGTTCGTATAAATCTAATCAACTGTCTAATCCAAAGTACGTATATTGCATTCATAATTTTGTATATATTATCCTCTCCAAACTTTACGCGCTGCACGCATACGATCGATCGCTCCTCCCGCTTCTTCACGAATCGTACTACCAGTTAAAGACAAGAAAGCTTCTTCTAGAGTATCTTTGCCTGTTTTTTGTTTTAATTGAGCTGAAGTCCCCTCAGCAATAATCTTTCCGTGGTCTATAATACCAATACGATGAGCGTATCTATCAGCTTCTTCCATATAGTGCGTCGTAAAAAATACTGTTATTTGTTCTGTTTTATTTAGATTCTGTATATACTGCCAGATCTTATTGCGTGTCTGTGGATCTAAGCCGAGTGTTGGTTCATCAAGAAAAAATACTTTTGGATGATGTAAAAGTCCCCGTGCAATCTCAAGGCGACGTTTCATGCCCCCAGAAAAAGTTTTCACAAATAAATCTTTTTTCTCCCAAAGTTCAACAAGTTTTAGCAATTCTTCTATACGCGGCTCATATATTTCTCGTGGAACACTGTATAACAAAGCATGAAATTTCATATTTTCATATGCAGAGAGCTCGTTATCAAGACTTTGGTCTTGAAAAACAATACCAAAAGATTTTCTAACACTTAGTGGATCTTTTGAGACATCGAAACCGTTAAGCTCCACATATCCTGATGTTTGACGTAAAAGAGTAGTCAATATTTTAATGGTTGTAGTCTTTCCTGCTCCGTTTGGACCAAGAAAAGCAACGATCTCACCTTTTGCTACCGAAAAAGATATATCATCTACTGCTGTCACTTTTCCAAATTTCTTAACCAAATTCTGTATTTTGATGATATGAGACATAGTTAGGTATTATAC
>CAYTZA010000030.1:0-5457 GCA_964442365.1 uncultured Candidatus Saccharibacteria bacterium
AATTCACCGGCATTGTGATAACAAGAAAAAACAGTATTTTCTTCGCCTTTAACTAGAGGAAAAGACGTAATAGAAGGGAAGTTCAATCGTGGCATGTTTATGTTTTTTCTGACAAAACGTATATCAAGAATAGATTTTGCTCCAAGATTATCAGCTTCTAAGACGAGATAATAAACAGAAGAAGAATTGTCACTTGTTGAATACGAAAATGTTTTTGTTTCTTTTGGTTCAAGATTTATGTATTCTGTACTTGAACTTATTAAAGCTTCTTCTCTAAGACCGTCCCAGCTGTATAGTTTTGCTGATATAGGAATAGAGACAAATTTATCAGTTTGATTTGTGATAGGTGCTTCTATGGTAACTAGTCCAGAAGATTCATGTCTTGGCGGAGCGGCTGCGAAATAGTAAGGATTTTTATTGATTGTAACCTTTGTATGGTCAAAATAAACAGATTTAGTGTTTTCTGTATTTATAATGAAGTCTAGACTGTTTCCAATAACATCGTTTGTAAAGCTTAATCCTAGTAGATTAAATTTTTTGTCTACAATAAAGAAACTAGCGATTTTATAGTTTCCTGAAGAAAGAGTATTTGGTACATACCAAGAGAAAGAGAAGTCTTTTGAGGAGTTAGAATCTAGACTTATATTGTCTATAGCAATAAACTGATCAACAACCTGTGGTCCAAAGATACTTTTCTCTGTAATTATAGCTTGCTCTTTTTTAAATATTTTTACATAAAGAGTGCCCTGTACAACGGGGTAGGGATTTTCATTTTTAATATTTACATTGAAGGTCGTACTTGCTCCAGATACAATCGTATTTGTACCTTTTGTAATATTTGTCTGTATACTACCGAATCTGTAGTAGTCAAAACAAGAGAGCTTGTTTTGTTCGACTTCTTGCTCTTGAGCTTGTATTGGAGATAAAGGAATAATAACGCTAGTGACCACTATGCACATAGCAAAAAACAAAGATATAATTTTTTTCATATATACCTGTATTATAACTTAATTTAGTAATCTAAGTGTATAGCTCTTTCCACACGACGTGAGAATCCTATTGTACAAGTATTGTATCCTCGAGAGTCTATGTCAGTGTGTATTCCTATGGGGTCATTGTATGTCCCTTCTAGAATAGTTTTTTTAACTGTAACGTCAGCACATGTTTTTACTGAATCAATCGAAAACTGCATACTAAAGTTACTGGTGAGAGTTTCCTTGCCTAGTATCGGGTCTGTTGCTACTACTGGACTGGTTGTTAGGTTCGGTATGGGATTTTTTGTTACAAAATCAGTAAGTCCGTCACAATTGAGTGTGCCACTTTCATAAAATACGGAAGCTCCTGTCAAAGGATCTCCTTTGTAATCACCATAACGTGCGCACTCTAAAGCGGCATCAGCGGCGTAAAAGGCTTGCTGAGACTCACGATCACCACTTGATAGAGTTAGCTCTTTAACTGCTATGTCTACAATAGCAACGCTAGCGGTAAGGATAATACCCGTGATTACGAGAGCTATGAAGAGAGCGAATCCTTTTTGTGTATTGTGTGTATTCATATATTATTGCCAATCAGATAGAACATTTTGAATAGTAAATGTCTTTGTTCCAATACCTTCTTTCCATGACACACTTACAACAATTGCTATTTCATGGTCACTTATAGTATTTGCATAAAAAGAACGTGTAAAAATAGAGTCATTACTCGTAGTATTATGATTATAAAAATGTGTACCAGTGCTATATTTTAGTTTCGAACAAATTCCTACACAGCCGGTGATATCACTACCAAAACCGCTACTGTTTGTGGTATCTACTATACAAGGTTTTCCTTTTGTGCAGTCATCAATAAGTGCTTGAAAATCAGACCAAGCACTAAAGGTGCCATTATTAATATCTTCTAATTTATATGTATCACGTATATTGCGTAGATATTCGAAAGCATCTTGAGCGAGATAGAAAGCTGTTACTTGGTTTTTAGCAAGATATGCAGATTTAAGTCCGCTTGATATGGTAGAGAAGCCTCCTGCAATAGCCAGAGTTAATATAAAAATAGCAACGAGAGTCTCGATAAGTGTGAAGCCTTTGTTTTGCGAGTGTATTTTTATCATTGGCATGATCCTACATCGTAACATCTTTGTGATACGGTTGTTTGAAGATTGAAATCAGTACGAACATTGCGACCTGTCTCGGCATAACCTTTTATAGTTATAAGTATCTTTGGTTGTTCAGTATTGCCCTCAAGAAGAGACGGTGCTCCTGTGACATAAAATTCAAGATGTTCAATTTTTAATTCTGGTGCAGTCATGGCTATGTTAGGGCCTCCGGCTAGAGAACGTACGATTTGATATACATTACTATCTTGTGGATTTGCGATAAGGTCATACGTAATAGTGTCAAACATATCAACATCATTGTCGCCATCAACGTCGCGATTTGATTGTGCGGTGACAGAATCACCGCCAAGAGGACAATCGGTGACACCTTCACATGAATATTTCATACCAAAACGAAGATCTCGACTCATGGTTTCCATAGCAAAGTTTAGATTGTCTACCGCTGTTTTGATTGATTGTGCTTTACGATTAGAATCAAGTACAACTAAAATCGAACCAAGACTCACTGTTAATATGAGTGAAAATATAAAAATATTCACAAGCATTTCGATAAGGGTAAAACCTTTTTGTAAGGTTGGTTTTTTCATATTATGAACATTCGCCTATAGATATCTGTCCGTTGGTATTGACGCTGATTGATTTACATATATCTCCGTCTCGATTAGTAACCTTTATAGTAACTTCTTGGGCGGGAATAACAGTATCTGGAAATACAACAAAACGTGCATCAGGATTTGGACGTTGGAAGGTTATATCAATTGTTTGAGCTTCACAGTTGACTTCTGTAGAAATGCTGCTTCCTGTACCAGATATGATCTTTGAGCATATGTCTGAGATAGTATTGCCTCTTTCTAGTATGTAAGTAGTAATTTTTTCATCAATATCGTACTGACTATTTCCAATCGAAGAAGTGTCATCCGGATCTCCTCTGTCTATAAAAGTCGTGTAACTTGTATTTTCTTCTGTACTGAAGTGTACTCCATAACCTACGTTAAATTGATTACCTCCTGTAGTGACATCACCACGAACGTTGATACCATAAGCTTGGGCTTCACGAACTGAGAGGGCGATTTGATAAGCAAGGTTGGTTATGCGTAATTGATCACTAAATTTTTGATGATCAAAAACAACTACTCCCATAATAATCGTCATGATGGCGATAGCAACAAGAATTTCAATAAGTGTAAATCCAGAACGAGACATTGCTTTTATTGTAGAGCCTTTCCTATCTAAAGACAATGGGGCTTATGAGACTATTGTTTGATTGGTGTTGTAGTTGTTGCTGGAGATGTTGTGGCTAGTGTTGGAAGATGTGTTTCGAGTGTTTCTATTGGTGTAAAACCGTAAAGCACTACACCTTTTGGTAATACAAGAGCAGGAAATACTCTTTGCACCTTGTTTATTTTTGTAAGTGTTTCTATGGCTGAAAGTTCTAGATCATAATCAAAAGCATATACACGCAATTGTGGATAGGTTGTACGTAGATACTGAAGTACTTGAGCTTGTTTTTCACAATCAGGACAAGATTCTTTATTTGAATAGAAATAAATAATAGATACAGGTTTTATATTGCATCGTTCTGCTAGTTGTTGAGATAGGATGAAGTCTTTGATTTGAAGTAGAGAGTAATAGCGTTTAAGGTCCAGCACTGTTTCATTTGTCTTACCAAGCTGTTCTTCTGTGTAATCTAAACGTGAAGCGAGACTGTTGAGTTCTTGGGAAAGAATAGATTCACTAAGTTGTGTACAAGAAGCGTCACGTAAAAGAGAAAATTGTGTTTCAGATGAAAGGATATCAAGAGATATCTTTTTTTCTATAGACTGTATGTTTTCAAGGCGTTGAGTATTGAAATACGATGTTACAAGAAAAGCGGTAAGGAACATCACGCCAGTGATGATAAAAGCAAGAATATATTTGATAGTATCGATTTTTTTCATGATTTCGTATCTTATCTCCAAGAAGGTTTTTTAACAAGGATTACATTTGAAAGAGATTTTATAATCCATGTCATAGCAATAAATGGATATAGTAGTATATATGCGACAAGATTTCGAGCTTGTATCTTTTCTGGCGTGATAACAAAAGAAAAAGTAAGTAGGGCTATAGTAAAACATATTATACAAATACTAAGAATAGAATTTAGATGCGTTGGCAAGAAAAAGGTTTCAAACTGTATATTTGGCCAAGTCATACGCCAACCAATTGCATGAAGATCTTGTACTTGTCCGATTGCTCTATTGGTAATAGAAAATAATGCTGAAGTAAAAAAGAATAATACTCCAATAAGAGCACTTAAAGCAAAGGGTAGTGTTATGAAACCGACATTGCCATACTTTTTATTGAAAAATATGTCACGATAATCAAGAGCGTTTTTTATAAAACCATATGTCCAGCGAACACGTTGTTTGTGCAGGCTTTTAAAAGTCTTTGGGCCGACAGTGTATACATAAGCGTCGTGACAGTTGCCAATTTTTTTATGAAAACGATGCATACGCATAGCAATTTCCATATCCTCAGTGTTGTGCGCGTGCTTAAAAAGTCCTACTTCTTTGAAGACTGTACGTTTGAATATAGAAAAAGGTCCAGGAGTAACATGTACTGCATGTAAAAGACTAAATATTTTTTTAATAAATATACCGTAGATATATTCTGGTGATTGTATGCGTCGTATAAGAGAATCTGGTTTCCATATTTTGATAGCAGGAGCAACGACACTGAGACTTTGATCATGTTGAAACATATACACGATCTTTCGTAATGCATCTTTTTCAACAAAAGAGTCAGCGTCGAGACAACCAACAAGATCAGTTCGCGCTTTTTCTATGCCGTAATTTAGGGCAGTAAACTTTCCACCATTTTTTTTCTGATGAAGATCTATTTGAGGGTGTCCTTTCCACGAAGCGATGTGTTGCCATGTATTGTCAGTAGAACCATCATCGACGATTGATATACGTAGTTTTTCTTTAGGATAGTCTAGATCAAGAATAGATTGAACGGTACGGGATACGGTTTTCTCTTCATTGAAACAGGGGATAATAATCGTGACACTTGGTAGAAAAGGGAACTTTTTTGGAGAGGTATCTGCAAGTGGAGTTATAGATATATGTCGAAGATTCTCAAAAAGGGTCAAGAGCACAAAAACCTCGAAATAGAGGGCTGAAAAGAGAAAACATGAAGTAACTATATCGAGGAGAGCCATATAATGGTTATATCACATAAGGTTACTCTCGAAATAGCTTTTTAGCAAGGTAGTGTATAAAAAAAGACCATCAGGCGGCTTGCCCGGTGGTCTTGAGGAGATGTCTGTAAGGATCTTTGGAGTGGATTGTGGAATCAACCCACGC
>CAYTZA010000030.1:5557-7737 GCA_964442365.1 uncultured Candidatus Saccharibacteria bacterium
GTAACACTGCTCTGTATCGAAGATTGTTCAGATCGCTGTCATCGGCGTTTGCTTGCTGAAGAATGTCAAAGAATTATGCCAGAATTGAAAGTTTTACACCGTTCCTAGCGGTGTATTTTTTTTGTATAAATATTAAGTAAAGAAAAACCACCGTCACGAAACGGTGGGGTGGTGAATTGTGCTCGAATCAGTATCTGACTTGACCCAGGAGCGGTTTCCGTGTGGGCGGAAGATTATCTCTGAGTGAATCTCCCGTGGGAGATGGGTTTTTGTCCTTACTTTTCTTTAGCGCGGCTTTTGACATTTCTACGATCATTGGACCAGAACATTCTCTGAGATCAAAATCGCACCTCTGAATGGGTTTGTTGGTCTTTTTCAACATTCCTTCTGGCTGTATGACGACGTGGAAGCAGCCATTGATATGACGCATAAAACCTATCGCCATTCCTGTAAAGCCACTTGCGTTGCTGGTGACCTTAGTGCCAAGGATCTCAGCGGGTACTTCGACGTTTTCGAAGTTTTTGTCCGTCACTTCAAGTCTGGTGGCTTCAAGGTGCAGTTTTTCGACTGGCTGACCCTCTTCGTCAAGCCCTTTCGGTTGAAAAAGGTAGCTAATTGAACCTTCCATGTTGTGGAACCAGTGGGTTACTGTTCCGATGAGTTTGGTCGCTTTATCGCGACATTCTGTTCCAAGCACGATCGTTCGAATTGACTTAGGCACAAGATGCTCCTTAGAAAATGAAGTCAGTCACCATCTCAACACTAGATGGATATTTTAAATAACTGACCAATTTGTAGAGTAGCTCATTTTTTAGTAATTGTCAAATAAAAACCACCGTCACGAGACGGTGGGTGATTGTTAGTGATTACGAAGAGGGATTATGTCCACGTGATAGTGCCAGGGCAGGACCCACGGTGTTCCTCGATAATTTTTTGGATATCAGGAATGTGTGTATCGTCGTGACAAGTTACTACGATGCGTCCCTTATGAAATCTCCAGTTGAGACAATTGTCACCACACAAAGCTCTGATTTTGGCAACCCAATCTCCAACCTTTTTGGTTTGAAGTTTGTCAGTGATGTAGCAGACAATATTCAGGTATTCGTCCATGAGGAGAAGCTTTCCTGTAGTAGGGTTAAAAAACTGTTACTTATATATTATAACACAATATTATAATAATTGCAATTTTTATTTAAAATACTCTTCTGTAATATTTTGAATCTCTGGCCAAGAATGCGCTATATATGCAGGGTTTCCTTCTTGTAAACGTTCTTGATTATGGAATCCAAAAGTAACGGCTATAGTATCTACACCGACACTTCTGGCTTCGCGTATATCTCCAAGGGTATCAGTTACAAAAAGACATTGTTCGGGTGTGATTTTTTCAGTATTAAAAAGCATATTAAATTTATCACTTTTTAATTTTCCGTGTTCAGCACAGAATATATTAGTAAATTTATTTTCTATATTATGATGTACGAGAAAAGGTCTAATCTGTCTTTCCCAGCCTGAAGATATTATATGAAGATGATGTTTTGTGTGTAAGTAATCGAGAACTTCTTTTGCTCTATCCATAAGTGGTAAGCGACTTTGTTCGTATGCAACTAAGTCTGGATATTGAGTTGCTTTGAATTTTTGCATTTTCTCAAGTGGGGCATCGTAGAAATTGCCATTGTGTAAATCCTCATATTCTGTTCGAGTGATACCAACACCAAAATGTTTATTGATGTTTTCAATATGAAATGCGCATGAATCAGTTAGTACTCCGTCAAAGTCAAAAATAATATGGTTCATATTAAAATTAATATAGCATGTCTATAAATAAAAAACCCACCGGTGTTGGTGGGGTTATTGAAATATTACGTAACGTACAGTTAGGACTATCAGTGAAATAATCATGGCTACTGCACACACAACGAGAAATGTAGCGCGGTCTTTTGGTGGGTATGGACCTCTTTTTTCAAACATGGATGAGACCTCCTTTTCTAAAGAACATGTGATAGATTCTTGTAAACGTTACAATATATATCACCAGTAGTCAACTTTTTCGTAAATAAAAAACCGCAACAGTTCAATAGCTTAGACGTACTTACTTAAATTACTTAACCTTTTTGATACAATTACTACTATGCATAACATACCAACTGATTTTCAGAGGGCAATCAAATCTGATCCTATTG
>CAYTZA010000031.1:0-6877 GCA_964442365.1 uncultured Candidatus Saccharibacteria bacterium
CTTATTCCTTGGTGGTTATGGATTGTATTTGTTATTGCTAGTGCTTTTTGGTGGCATAAATATTATGAGATGATATTTATTGGCTGTATATACGATATTGTGGTTGGAGTCGAAGCGTCTTGGTGGTTTCCTGTTATGATTACTCTTGCTATTGCTCTTGTTATTGTTGAAATATCAAAAACACGATTAGTTTTTTATAGTTAATCAATATGGCACGTCAAAAAAAACACCTTGATCCAGATATTATATTTCTTGATTCAAAAAATTTACCGGAATTTGATGTGCATCAATTTGAAGGAAAAATAGAACGCCCAATTTCTCGTCTAACAAGTATAATTATTATTGGTTTTGTTTTGCTAGTTTTTGGTGTGTATTCTGGCCGGGTATGGTATTTGCAGATTGTACAAGGCAAAGAATTTAAAGAGCGAGCTGAAAATAATCGTCTAGATCATCAGATTGTATTTTCTGAAAGAGGTATTATAACTGATCGACGAGGCCAAGCTTTGGCTTGGAATGAAATAAATGATACAGGAACTTCATCTATCAGTTTTTCTGCTCGTAGATACAATACAGCCGCAGGGCTATCGCATATACTTGGTTATTTGAAATATCCCGCTAAAGATAGTTCTGGTTTCTTTTACAATACAGAGTATGTTCCTCGAGAGGGTGTGGAGAAATTATTCAATGAAAAACTCAAAGGTTATCATGGCATTAAGCTTACTGAAACTGACGTACATGGTTCGGTTATGACCGAAAGTATTTTAACACCACCCGTCCACGGAGAGACAGTTACTCTTTCTATTGATTCTCGTTTGCAAACAGTTCTGTACACAATTATTAAAAAAACAGCAGAAGATTATGGTTTTCGTGGTGGTGCTGGAGTTCTTATGGATATAAAAACGGGAGAACTTATTGTTCATGTCACTTATCCAGAGTTTAATTCTGATATTATGACAAATGGCACATCAGCAGAAATTAGTGCTGAACTCGCTAAAGCCAATAATCCTTTTCTTGATCGAGTAAGTTCCGGTTTGTATGCGCCCGGTTCGATTGTAAAACCTTTTGTTGCTCTTGCTGCTTTATCTGAACATACGATTGATCCGGCTAAAAAAATATTGAGTACTGGATCAATATCAGTACCAAATCCGTACAATCCTAGTAAGCCGACGATATTTAAAGACTGGAAAGCTCATGGCTGGGTAGATATGCGCGATGCTATAGCAGTTTCTTCTGATGTGTATTTTTATGCTGTTGGTGGTGGATATGCTGATCAAAAAGGACTTGGTATTGATATGCTTGATAAATATCTTCGAATGTTTGGTTTTGGTGAGCACATGCACACGCCATTTTTTAAAGATGTGGCCGGGACCATACCAACACCTGCGTGGAAAAAGGAACATTTCAACGGTGAAGCGTGGAGGTTGGGGGATACTTACACTTCTTCTATTGGTCAATATGGCACTCAGGTGACGCCTATACAGGCCGTACGTGCCGTGTCAGGTATTGCTACAAAAGGAACTCTTATAGAGCCTACTATTATAAAAGGTGACATATCGAACCGACAATTTTGGAAAAATATTCCTCTTGCTGATACTGATTTTATTATTGCTCAAGAAGGTATGCGCCAATGTGTTACTCATGGAGTATGTGCTGGTTTAAAAGATGAATCTGTTGTGATTGCTGCAAAATCAGGAACAGCAGAAATTGGAGTTTTAAAGAATCATGTCAATTCTTGGATGACAGGATTTTATCCTTACAATAATCCTCATTATGCTTTTGCTATTGTTATGGAGCGTGGTCCTGTAGATAATCTCATAGGTGCGGGTTCAGTTTCTCAACAGTTTTTTCAGACTTTAAAGAAAACTACACCAGAATATATAAACTAATTGACTTTTTCTAAAAAATATATAAAATTACCTTCCGATTTATTTTATATGAAAACATCTGCATCATATCTAACAAAAGAGAAATTTGAGGCTCTTACTATAGAACTTGAAGATCTTAAGACTAAAAAACGCAAAGAAATTGCGGAGAATTTGGAGTATTCTAAAGCTCTTGGTGATCTATCAGAAAACGCCGAATATCATGAAGCAAGAGAAGCGCAAATGAATCTAGAAGAGCGTATTAGTAAGCTCGAAACGCTTCTTAAATCTGCAACGATTATGTCTGCACAACACGGTGACAGTGTTTCTATTGGTTCAACGGTAACAATTAAGAAAAAGCCTGATGGTGTAGAACAAACATACAATATTGTGGGTTCAGAAGAAGCTGATATGGCAAGTGGTAAAATCTCTATTACAGCACCTCTTGCTGATGCCATGATTGATAAAAAGAAAGGAGAAATCTTCACTGTTTCAACACCAAAAGGAAAGACTCAATACGAAATTATCAATATACAATAGTTATCCCCATTTATATTTAAATTTTTAACAAAAAATGTTATTTTTTTGTTAAAATAACATGTAATGAACGTATTGTTTGTTATTCTTTTGTTTGTTGTGAATTTTTTGTTTCCTGCCTATACGCATGCTTTTTCAATATCTCAGTTTACATATAGTTCAGTAGCCTCACTTTCTACTGTGCCAGAGACCATAAAAGAGGTTGGTGGTATATTTAAAACACTCTATGTAGACCCAGCAATAAAAACTGTTAAAAGTATTTCTTTGATGCCGGGTTTAGTACAAAATTCTATTGCCCAAACATACAATCCTGTAAATGACACAATTTTATCTATTTGGTGTACGATTAAAGTTGCTGATATTGCTTGTGATCCTGAAGCTTATGTTGTGCAGGTTTCTATACCAAGTTCAGAACTTTCAGAAACAAATACTGCAAGTACGACATCACAAACAAAGATTACAGCTTCTCCTGTAACATATACCAATACTAAAATCGTAGAGCGCGTGATCGAAAGATATGCACCAGCATCGGTAGCTGGTGCATACAAGTCTTTAACTTCAGAAGAAGTTATTTCTCTCATTCAACAGTATGCACCTGTTTCAGTGGTTACAGAACGTTTGGGAAGTATTCAAGGAAGATCAAGTTATGATGGTGATATAGCCGGACTTCGTGGTGATATTAGTGGTTTACAGAGTGATTTAGACAATCTAGTGACTTCACCATGGACGGTGGCAACTTCAGGAATTTACTATTCTAGTGGAAGGGTTGGTATCGGAACAAGTACTCCAGAAGGAGCTTTGGGTGTAGTTGGTGATATACACTTTACCGGAAATCTATATCAAAACGGCGTAGTGTTTTCTGGTGGTGGCTCTGGATTAACAAGTTTAAATGCCCAAGCTGACTCAGTACAATTTTTTGCAACATCAAGTACAGGTAGCGATTTCAATATAGTCTCTTCTGGAGGTACTCATACTTTTTCACTTCCAACAGCTTCTTCAACTGTGCGTGGAGCCTTGTCTGCTTCTGATTGGACTACATTTAACAATAAAGTTTCTACTACACGTACTATAAACACTTCGGGACCTCTTGCAGGTGGTGGAGATTTGAGTTCAGATCGTACGCTTTCTATCAATCTAGCAAGCTCTTCTGCTGACGGTTATCTTTCATCGACAGATTGGACTACATTTAACAATAAAGTTTCTTCACAGTGGACGACTTTAAGTTCAAATATCTATTTCAGTACTGGATCGGTAGGTATTGGTACAACAACACCAGCTTACAATCTGGACGTATATGGGTCTCTTAGAATCTCTACAAGTTCTACGCCGGCTCTAGCTGTAGATCCTTCTTTTGGTACTGGATTAAACAGAGTTGGTATAAACACTAGTTCAGGTATACACGCACTTACGGTAGTGACGAGTGCTTCTTCTGACGGTATTACGGTGAGACGCAACAATACTGCTACAAATGAAGAAGCTCGTTATAACTTTAGAGTTTCAACATCTGAGGGTAGTGCCACCGCATATATTTCTGGTATGCGTGTCAATACTCCTTCTGCTGGAGATATGGCTCTTGTTTTTTATAATCAAAAATCGGGCTCTCTTTCTGAATCTATGCGTATTGATTCTACTGGTAACATTGGTATAGGCACAAGTTCTCCTCTTGCCACTTTAGCTATCACAACAAATACTGGATCTTCTGATGCTTTAAGAATTGCTTCTTCTACAAACAAACGATTATTTACAGTTGGACAAAATGGCGATGTCTTTATACCAAATGGAAAACTAGGAGTGGGTGTTTCTTCCTCTAACTATCACCTTAGAGTCGAAGGAGATATAAGTCTCACAGGGAGTATGTTCTATCAAGATACAAAGATTTTAGCTGCAAATATTAGTAGGAATCATGTAGTTATAGGTCCTGGAGCCGGGTACGCTGTCTTAAGTGGTGCAGATTCTGCTAATACAATCATTGGTGGTAATGCCGGAGCTTTATCTCAAAGTCAGATTGAAGCGGTCACTTTTTTGGGGGGTGATGCAGGTTACAATAATTCATCAGGAAGTTATAATACTTTTATAGGAAATAGATCTGGTTATACTAATACTACAGGTTATAGTAATACCACTCTCGGTGCTAGTGCTGATGTTGGGTCTTCTGGTATTAGCAATGCCACAGCTATAGGTTCTGGTGCAATAGTATCAGCCTCAGATTCTCTCGTCTTGGGTAGTTCAGGTATAAAAGTTGGTATAGGTACAAGTTCTCCTCTTGCCACTTTAGCTATTACAACCAACACAGGATCTTCTGATGCGTTAAGAATTGCTTCTTCTACAAACGCTCGATTGTTCACAGTTGGTCAAAGCGGTGATGTCCTTATACCAAATGGTAAGTTGAGTATAAGTGGTGATACTTCAGGCAAAGCTTTAGGTGTTACTGGAGATATAAATTTTAGTGGTGGTATATATTTTTTGACTAATAAAATTATTAGTGTCAGCGCTAATAGAAGTAATATGATTATTGGTTATGGTGCTGGACATGATGCTGTTGGAGCGGATGATGGTGGGCATACTATTGTTGGTTTCGGTGCTGGAGCTGCTTTGAGTACAGTAGGAGATGAGTCGGCTAATACCTTTATTGGAAGCTATGCTGGAGGTTCTACGAAGTGTAGTAGTTGTTCTGGGGCAGGTGATAATACCTTTATTGGTAGATATGCAGGAAATACTAATGTTGGAGGAAGTTCAAATACTACCCTTGGTTCTAATGCTGATGTGGGATCTACTGCTCTTACAAACGCTACAGCCATAGGCGCTGGTGCAGTAGTATCTTCTTCAAGTGCACTTGTTTTGGGTGGTTCTAGTATAAAAGTGGGTATAGGTACAAGTTCTCCAAACGCTACTCTAGCTATTACAACTAACACGGGTTCTTCTGACGCACTAAGAATTGCTTCTTCTACAAACAAACGATTATTTACAGTTGGACAAAATGGCGATGTCTTTATACCAAATGGAAAACTAGGAGTGGGTGTTTCTTCCTCTAACTATCACCTTAGAGTCGAAGGAGATATAAGTCTCACAGGGAGTATGTTCTATCAAGATACAAAGATTTTAGCTGCAAATATTAGTAGGAATCATGTAGTTATAGGTCCTGGAGCCGGGTACGCTGTCTTAAGTGGTGCAGATTCTGCTAATACAATCATTGGTGGTAATGCCGGAGCTTTATCTCAAAGTCAGATTGAAGCGGTCACTTTTTTGGGGGGTGATGCAGGTTACAATAATTCATCAGGAAGTTATAATACTTTTATAGGAAATAGATCTGGTTATACTAATACTACAGGTTATAGTAATACCACTCTCGGTGCTAGTGCTGATGTTGGGTCTTCTGGTATTAGCAATGCCACAGCTATAGGTTCTGGTGCAATAGTATCAGCCTCAGATTCTCTCGTCTTGGGTAGTTCAGGTATAAAAGTTGGTATAGGTACAAGTTCTCCTCTTGCCACTTTAGCTATTACAACCAACACAGGATCTTCTGATGCGTTAAGAATTGCTTCTTCTACAAACGCTCGATTGTTCACAGTTGGTCAAAGCGGTGATGTCCTTATACCAAATGGTAAGTTGAGTATAAGTGGTGATACTTCAGGCAAAGCTTTAGGTGTTACTGGAGATATAAATTTTAGTGGTGGTATATATTTTTTGACTAATAAAATTATTAGTGTCAGCGCTAATAGAAGTAATATGATTATTGGTTATGGTGCTGGACATGATGCTGTTGGAGCGGATGATGGTGGGCATACTATTGTTGGTTTCGGTGCTGGAGCTGCTTTGAGTACAGTAGGAGATGAGTCGGCTAATACCTTTATTGGAAGCTATGCTGGAGGTTCTACGAAGTGTAGTAGTTGTTCTGGGGCAGGTGATAATACCTTTATTGGTAGATATGCAGGAAATACTAATGTTGGAGGAAGTTCAAATACTACCCTTGGTTCTAATGCTGATGTGGGATCTACTGCTCTTACAAACGCTACAGCCATAGGCGCTGGTGCAGTAGTATCTTCTTCAAGTGCACTTGTTTTGGGTGGTTCTAGTATAAAAGTGGGTATAGGTACAAGTTCTCCAAATGCTACTCTAGCTATTACAACCAACACAGGATCTTCTGATGCTTTAAGAATCGCTTCTTCTACAAACAAACGATTATTTACAGTTGGTCAAAGTGGTGATGTCCTTATACCAAATGGAAAGTTGGGTATCGGTACTGTAGCGCCTCAACAAATGCTCCATGTATATCGATCAACAGATGGAGCCCCTGTACGTTTTGAAGACTCAAACGGATATTGTGAAATAGATCCAACTTCTACTTCTTGGACATGTACATCTGACGAACGTCTAAAAAAAGATATAGTAGAATTATCCAAAAACACATCTCTAGAAAATCTAAATAAACTACAAGCAGTAACATTTAAATGGAAAACACAATCTGACAATACAAAACG
>CAYTZA010000032.1:0-6736 GCA_964442365.1 uncultured Candidatus Saccharibacteria bacterium
CATCCAACAAGAGAAGAAAAAAGACAACGAGTATCTGAACGAAGAGTGCGAGGAGGAGTTGTGTGAGGCCCGAACGCGATACGAGAGGGAAGTACTGAAATACTTTTCTTGCGAGGGGATGGGATGAGTACGTTGCCAGAGATAACACATAGAGGATTATTGCCAGTACCGTAACGATGAGAAGATTTGGACCTTCGGGGTCATCGATAAAAAAGAACATCGCTCGCGCACACACGAAAGCCGTGACACCCAAGATGAGCAGAGAAATCTTTTTTGATTTGAAATACATGGTGTTCATTACAGATGAGAAATGGGTGGATGGGGTGGGGTAAGAACCCGTTTACAGAATATCCTCTATTTCTCTGAATGACTTCACAATTTTCCATGCTTCTCTTTGGACTTTTTCAGGTGCGTTCGTGAATGTGACTCCCTTACCTGTTGCTTTAAACAGTTCGATGTCATTTGCTCCATCACCGATACAAACACATTGAGTCAGTTTGATTTTCAATTGATTACAAAAACCGCTCAAATGCATTAGTTTCGCGTGTTTTTCTTCACCCCCGCTTTGAATATCGCACAAATTTCCAGAATCATCGTAACTAAAATGTGTGTTTCCTTTTCGTAAACCAATTTTGAGTTCATTGGCAACAGTGTCTACCAGTGTATCAATGGACCCGGAGATAATAGCCAACTCATAGCCCATATCTTTCAGA
This sequence comes from uncultured Candidatus Saccharibacteria bacterium, assembly GCA_964442365.1. Lineage (GTDB taxonomy): Bacteria > Patescibacteriota > Minisyncoccia > Phycocordibacterales > DAORIS01 > CAYTZA01. Next base: position 714 of record CAYTZA010000032.1, read on the forward strand.
TACAAAACAAGTTCTTTCGCACCATCTGCCAAAGTATACTCTGATAAAATCTTCTCGACGGCTTCTTTGTTTGCACCGTTCATCTGATAGATACTAAAAAGTTTTTTCAACCAATCTGTATAGCTGAGAGTCCCTGCTCCATACGCTTCATACATTTCTCTATCCTGCACAGCAGTAACACCCAAACCGATGTTTAATTTGTACCAACTGTTTTGATGGATGAGCGTATCATCCATATCAAAACAGACAAGTTTTATATCTTCCATAATTTGAGTATAGCAAAATTTTCCCTTAGCGATTTATTGTGGTCACACACTCTCTATTTCTGATTGTTTTCGCGTATCCTCTCCGCAATTTTCCAGAAGGGTTCATCAATTTCTACTGTAAGGCCGAAGTTATTTCGTACTACATTGATTAATTTTCTCTCTTTAATATCACTAAAATCACCGAAATCGTACAAGTTTGATTCATCAGTGATAAATGCCTCTGGATGTTCAATCGCGTTAAGTATACGGTTGATATAGGGGACAAGTTCTGGGCGATTAACTTGTTCTGATGCATCTATATTAATCTGTGGCTCCCTTTCCATTTTGTCTGATTTAGATTAGATAGTAACTTTACAATATGTGAAACTTTATTCACAAAATTATATAGAATGATAGTTTCATCACACCCTATAGTCAAAGACAAATTGCTTTAGGTTTTTCCATGAGGGTGAGTATATTACAGGAACTTTAGCTAGTTTTGTTTAGTTAAAAAGTGATTTTTTATGTACTGACCGTCTGGTAGAAATTGGGACTTTCACTCTCTAATTTGTCGAAACCATTGCAATAATTCTATATCTTCAGGACTTAGTGCGAGGGCATTAATAAGCGCACTTTTTCCTAACTCGTGTCCATTCTTGATAAGCTCATCAGCTTTGAAGATGCTACTATTCTTTTCTTTCAGAAAATCTACGAGTTGTCCAATTAAAAAGTGTTTTTGTGTGTGTGTTTCATCAAAAATGTCTTTGATCTGCACCTTAACTTCTTGACTCACTTCTTTTAATTCAAGTAGCAAACTTAATCCTGCCGATTTCAATTCGATAATTTCTTTTAAATCTCCATCTTTCTCCATTCTGGGACTTTCAAGATGTTTTTCACTCATACGCAAATTATATCATACGTAAAATTACGTCATCCACATTTATACTACAAGCCAATCTTTCTTGCCATCTGCAATGAAATTGAGACTTTTTTGATCAATTAGTGTAATTTTTCAGCATTTCCTCAGGAGAATCAGGCAAGTCAAATTTTTTCAGTTTTTCTGGATAGTATTCATTAAGCACCATGTTATTAAAATCCTCTGGCCAACTTCCATGTCCCATCATGAGTGATTGCTGATAATAATTTTTAAATTCAGACCACACCTTCTCCTTATCAGGATGTTTGAGAATGTGCTCAATAATTTTCTTTTGCACTTCTCTAACTTCTCCTGTTGTGAATTGAAATACAGTGGCAAGTAAATTAATATCACCACGTTCGATAATACCGTCGATATCATCAACATTTACATACATTTCATGATGTGAACCATCTAAATAACCATCGGATGATATTTTAATTTCTTTCAACTTTTGTGTAATCATTTTTGAAATACTCAGAAGAGTGAGATCGTCTGTAGCACGTCCTATCAAGTAGTAATCAGCATCTGATGGTTTTGAGTTGACTTGTCCTTTCCGCAAAAGGTAGCTGCCATTTACGAGACTGCCAACGATAGCAATAGAAATAAAAATATCTGGAAATTGTGCCTTTATCTCAGTATGAATTTGAGCAAATTTCTCTTTAATTACTCGATCAATTAAGTAAGCTTCTACAAGATATCTTTTATCTAAAAAAGTTTTCTCTGTTTCAGAAAGTAATAGCTCAGGATTCTTATTTGGTTGCAAAGATTTCTCAAACATAGGAAATAAGTATACCAAACCGTGGATAGGAACCAATTCAATGCCTGGAAATAAGATAGAAGTCGTTGGATTAATGTGCGGGATAAGGTTGGTTTTTCCTTGATTCAAGACTTGATATTTTAATTTAAACAGGTATAATCTCGTTATCACGACGAAAAGGGTTCCGAACGGTTAACTACCTAAGGACCCCTTTTCTTTTTTAGCTATCTTCTTTCTTGTGTCGGGTTCCGACAGGTCTGCGTAATAGGTTGCTCCAATTGATTTATATAATGATGACGCATATTTTCTTTTTGGAAACAAAACCTTCTCAAGTTTCTTTTCCTCAATCAAAAAGTCAACCAACATTTTGTAGTCACCATCTCCAGACACTAATAGTAATCTATCGAATTTCTCTCTGCGATATAATCGCTTCATGACTGAAAAAATAATGTCAGAATCTACATTTCCTTTCTTTTTTCCAAGCATCGCAGAATTATGTTCACGAAACACTAAGATGAAACCAGCACTTTGGATTTCTTCATACAGTGATTCAAATTGTTCGCCATCCTGTACATAGCCGAGATAATAATACGCCCTTGCTACATGATATTTCTTTTCTAAATACACGCGTAGTTTTGACAAATCAACTACCCACGAAGGGTCACGCATTGTTGTTCCCATGAAAAGATTTTGGCCATCTACATATGCAATATTGTCCATGGGTTAAAGTATATCAAACCGTGGATGAGAACCAATTCTATGTCTGGAAATAAGATAGAAGTCGTTGGATTAATGTGCGGCCGGTGTTGGGATTTATTGTTCAGATGTACTGATTAGTAGAGATTATAAAAGAAGTCAAAAATTATAGCTGGGTACAAAAGGAAGGGGTTTGAAAACTTATCTTCAGTTACTTTGTCACATTCATTTAGGGCACTTTCTATCCTGGCCTTCTCTATAGCAATTTGAGTACTACTTGCTGCTTCAGAGCGACACCGTGACTGTTCCTCGTCGGTCAATTCATTCATATTCTGCACCCCACATATGTCTAACACGATTGTAATTGTATTCGAACTGTCATAAACGTCCATCCTGCAATCCATGTTGTCATTATTAACAACATCATAACCTTTATACACTCCTACTATAAAAAAAATTAACAAAACTCCTAAAGCTCCTAATGTGATATATAGTTTTCTCATCGTACATATAATATAACAGACTAATAGCAATTAGAGACAAGACTTTCATACAGGAGCTCGGTCACGAATCATTAAGCATATTATATTGTTACACTCATAATCTGCTAAGTGTTCTCGACCCCGGCTCAGAAAACAGTATCCTGGACTGTTTTCCTTCGCCTTTGACCTAATTTTTAACGACTGGAAGGAGTATAAAAATGGAAATACTCCTGTGGTGCTCGTCCCTGTCTCGGCGCTACGACATGTAAAAAGAGGAGCGAAAGCTCCTCTTTTTACATGTAGCTGCCGATCAGGGACTCGAAGTCTACGACTTCAGTACACCTTGTCGCCTGTTTAAATATTCAGTGTTGAAAACATGGCTACAATGACGGAATGATCAGGGAGGTGGCGTTGTTGGAATTTATTTGTTTCTATATAACCAAAACTGACAAACAATAATCCAAGACACGACCATACCTAAAGACATTGGAATAATTAATACAATATCCCTCTGTGTTACTCCATAAATGCTCCAGAATGAGTATGAGATTGCAAGGAGAAGAAAGTAAAACAGAGAAAGCCCTTCCACACTTCTTCTTACACGATTTTTCTTTACCTGTGCAGTTAATCCTAGTCCTGTAACTAATAACGATAAAACAATAGTAACGATTTTTATCCAAAGCATTAATAACTTAAACAAAGTGTATCTAAGCAAAGTTATATAATCACTGTTTTGAGCTTGGGGTAGAGGACGAGATGAGGACTTTTATGCAAAAAAGACAAAACAAATAGTAACAACTCCAAGGGCAAATAGTGAGTAATCAATAATACTAACCAATGTTAATTTACAAAAATATTTTTCAATCCAGTCAGATTCCCCTAGTTCTTTGATTGCTTTTTTTAACTCGTCTGGGGAATACCGAGTAACGAGAGGATGGAGTGAAATATCAGCGCTCACCCACTTTTTTGAAAATAATCTGTAACTACCCTTATCAAATGGCATAAAAAGTTGTACTCCCCAACCCACACCAACCGTGTCATGCGCAAAATGAAAAATTATTGCCAGCAGTGATCCCGCTAACCACGGATTTAAACCATACGCATAGATGAAAATACCCAGCATTAGAAACCAAGCTAGGGGATAATGTAGTCCCTCCCTATGATCACGACCTTCTTCTCGGTCCGCAACAAGATATCCTGTTCGTACAAAATGTATAGCACCATCAAGGTCAGGTAAGTAGTTCCACAGCACAACCCATATAACAAACAAAGGCGTGTACGGTCCTCCAAAAAAAGAGATAACGATTGATGCTGCTATTAAACCAAGACCGGTATCCCCGAGTACAGGGAGTAATTTAGATACGCTTCTCATACATAAAAGTATAACAAAGACCGAGGATTAAAACTAAATCTATTTTTAAAAGAATTAAATAATGAGAGGATCGTGGGGGACGATGTTAGGACTTTTTGTGAAAGGGCCGACTCTTCTGAATCGGCCCCTTATTCATAAATTCATGCGGAATTCAGTACCCCAGTCCACAAAACCTAGACGAAGGTACCACTCATGAACCACTCCTCTCGATCCATCATCGCGACTGGTTGCAATTAGCTTGTAGCAATGTTCTTCGCGAGCACAGTCAATTATTGAATCAAGAAGCTCTTTCCCAGCCCCAGTTCCTCTGTGTTTTTCATCAACAAAGACATCCTCAATGAAACCAAATGAACTGTCATGCAAATCATTATCAAGCAGGTAAAGATAGGCATGTGCAATTTCTTTACCTTCTACTTCGATGAAAAAACGAATTCCAGAAACAGTAAGTCGTGTCTGTTCCATTACGCTCTCCTTGTGATGTTCCATAGAATAGAACTCACTTGGATGTTAAAAGTTTCAATTTTTTGCTGGCCGTCTGGGACGATGTTCGAACTTTTTTAGCCAGTGAAAACCTTGCGATATAAATCCTTATCCATATATTGGATTCGGCTTTCTTTATAGGTTTGTAAAAAACTCATATCAACATCCTCATTAAACCACCCTTTATAACGCTCATCATTATTATTCTTGATGATATCAATAATTACTTCAACCACTCGTGCATTATATTCTTTGGTACCAACATACTCTTCAAATGTTGAGTATGTTGATGTTGGTCTAAAATCTTCTTCTAAAATATTCAGCGCCACATCTTGAAATTCACTTGCATTCACCGCATTGGAGAAGCCTTCACTCTTCAGCACTTCCTGGAGCACTGCTGGGTTGTATCCTTGCATCAATAAAACTAGAATACATTTTGCTGTTCTGCCGTTACCATCAACAAATGGATGTATTGCCGTAATGGCAACACCAATAAGAAGAGCAATGTCTTCCATTGGTCTTTTATTCCGGATCATCATTTGAACTGCTTCAAGTGCCAACCCTAACAATCGATCTTTCTCAGACTGAGCAGGAAAGATGTCATCCTCTCCCATCCGAACATTTTCGCCGTCCATTTCCCATACTTCTTTAGTATCTTTATTACGAACAAAGGCATTCAGACCTATGAGTAATTGCTTATATGTTTCAAGCTCTAAAGAATTAAGAAAACTTTTTATGGATTCTTCGTCTACAAAAATCTCCTCAATCTTTTTATTTCCTAGAACTTCCAACTCCGTTTGATTTAAGAAACGAACGAGACGTTCTGCAGCATGTTCTCTGAATCCAGGTGGCCCATCATCTTGGATACTCTTCATTCTTTTTTCGCCTTCCATACTAAAAGTATACATCATTATTTAGCTGCCGATCAGGGACTCGAAGCTTACAGCTTCAGTTCAGGTTGTATGATATTTTTCCTTACGTCAAAATATCGACAACCTCTTCGAGCCCCTGACGTGAGTGCAAGGATTTTTATTAGGCATAAAAAATCCTACGTATGAAAAATATAATCGCT
>CAYTZA010000033.1:0-5757 GCA_964442365.1 uncultured Candidatus Saccharibacteria bacterium
TAACAAAACCATCCATTCTTCACGGTTCCAACGATGCTTGCTTTCATGAATCCGGGCGGGGGTATAGTTTGTTCTAATTCAACCACTACACTTAAGTGTAGTGGTTGGTTACATAAATAGACACATACCCCCTATCACCTTCATATTAGCAATATGTGATCTTAAACTTTATAACACCACCATCTTCATCTTTTCAAGAAATCTATCGAGATTTAATTGATCTTTTACCTTTAGAAATTTTCTATCGAAGATAATCTGATATTCATCTTCGTATAGAATTTCTGCTGGTCGATCTATAATCACAACTTCGATATTTCCTTTGATGACAGATTTGTGCCAGTTTAACAATCCAGAACCGGAATACTTTTTTAACCCGTAATCAGTCCAGAATGAAATTGCGCCAGGATAATCTAATCCTTTCTTTGGCAACCATGATCCATCTGGTTTGTTCAAGCGACGTGAGTCATTCATTGCAACACCACTTTGGATTGCCTCATAAATTCCAACGCTGCTTGTGATAAATCGGTAATATTCCATATGTCTAAATTTTAAACTCTATCGCACCACCATCTTCTACATCCCGGTCACCAAACTAAAAGCAAAAGAGATTATTGGTGAAATAACGGGCCAGAGGAAAAATACGACTACAAGAATGAAGATCATTCCGTATGTTTCAAGAACCATTCGGAGCTTGCCATATTGCTGTGGTAACCAAGCAAATAACAACTTAGAGCCATCGAGTGGTGGTAGTGGTATAAGATTGAAAATCGCTAGAACTAGATTGATTATAACTATATAAGAACAGATCTCTATAAATGGAGTGATCGCCGTAGCGCCAGCGGAGGCGATGCGGATAATTAATCCAAAAATAACGGCCAATAAAAGATTGGACATTGGTCCTGCAAGAGCAATAAGAAACTCCCCTTGCCTCTTATTCTTCAAATTATATGGATTGTATTCGACCGGTTTGGCCCAGCCGAAGGTAAAACCAGACAAAGAAGTGATAAGCGGAACAAAGATAGAGCCGACAGGATCTATGTGTTTGATCGGATTTAGAGTCAGCCTACCCTGCAATCTAGCGGTGGGATCACCAAGTTTATCAGCCATAAAGCCGTGCGCGATCTCGTGAATGATTATCGAGAATATTAGTATTACGATTGAAAATATGGTGATCATTGAATATTTGAAAATTGATAATTGCTTGCCCTTCGAAGCTCATAGCGAAGCGGAGAGCGTAGAAGGGGTCATTGATTAATTAATTACTCTATGTTAGCATATCGTTCTAATAACTTTATGGCAAAAGTCTGTGCAATAACTAAAAGAGGTTCAATTGTTGGTGGTCGCTACTCCAACGCTACTCGTGCTACCCAATTCAACCCTTGTGGCAAGATCCGCAAATATCCAAATCTTCAAAAGAAGCGTATTTATGTCCCAGAACTCAAGAAAACTTTCATCCTAGATATCTCTACCCGCGCCCTCCGCACCATAGAAAAGAACGGCGCCTTCGCTACTCTCAAGAAAGCTGGCATAATTTAAGAACATTTGGAAAGTACGAGCACGGAAGCCACTATGTGGTCTGTATTTTTATTGACAAATATAATGATAAGTAGTATAATTCGGAAGAATTTCCTAATGCAGCAAAAGCTTAACAAACGGAGGATCCTTGAAAACCCAAGAGTTCAGCGCAATTCTTTCAGGTATCATCATCACGATCGGGTTGTTTTGGTACATTCGGTTAGTGATGAGGGGTAAGATCGGCACCGTTGTTGCAAGTTGGATCGTTAGCACAGTAGCAACAACTTTGTCGTTTGTAACCTACTACACAAGCCCGAAGGCAAACTGGCTTGGTGGCTTCCTAAACGCAACAAGCGCCATCGCAGTTGGCGGCACACTAATTGCGGTCTACGCTAGGGGAAAAACAGAAGGTCAAAGAGTGTGCTTCAATCCTTTTCAGAAGAAATGTCTGATTGCCTCAACGCTTATCACTATCTTGTGGATCGTGATGGTTTGGGGAATGGGTGGTACGGGAGTAATTCCAAACCTACTTACACAAGTTTTGTTGATCATTTCGTACAGCATGCTCATTGCCAAGTTCTGGAAGGCGGACCATAACACCGAATCCCTGGTGACATGGTGGTGCGTACTGATCTCAAGCATCATTGCACTCTATACCGCGTACGCAAAATCAGACGCTCTCGCCTTCGTCTACGCTACACGGTCGACAGTGATGTGCGGGATTCTGATCTTCGCACTTCACCGCCTGGAAAGAAAGAACCGCAAGTGATCGTATCTCAAACACGGCCCCACCAGTAACTTTGGTGGGGCCTTAAAAGTTATATTAAACAATCAAAGAGGTTCCTATATAATGTCACTAGTTTATATATTTTGTTAATTGCTTGCATAAGACATAAATGTTATAAATGGCTTCATTATGTATAGCGCGATGTCGCTCACCTATTTAACTAATGAACAAAAAGAAAAGAAAAGTAGATGCATTACTCGGAAGACTTTTGGTCAAGATTGCCCCGCGAATAGGTGCGACCGTACTTTTGGAACCCGAATGGAATGTTGTTGGACAAATAATATTCAAAAACGGTAAGAAAAGTTATTTTAGATACAATACCCTAGACCTAAACCCAATGGGTGCCTCCGAGATCGCTCGCGACAAAGACTATGCAAACTTTTTCATGGACAAACTCGGCTACCCCATTATTCCAAAAAGTAAAACTTTTTATTCCGATCGCTGGGCAGGTGCAATCGGCGCGCTCGACAGGAAAATAGACAATGCCTACAAATATGCAGAGGAAATCGGCCTTCCTGTAATAGTAAAACCAAATAGCGGTAGCCAAGGGACCGGTGTTGCTCTTGTTTGCAATAAAACCGAATTCTATTCGGCTATGAGAAATATATTCTCATACGATCGCATAGCTATCGTGCAAAAACCTGTCCGTGGGAAAGATTACCGCGTCGTAGTACTCGACGATAAGATCATTTCAGCATACGAGAGAGTTCCACTAAATATCATTGGTGATGGCAAATCAACCATCAAAGAGCTTCTCTACATAAAACAGCAAAACTTCGTAGCCTCAAGTCGAGATACCATTATCAAAATGGATGACCTTAGAATCCAGAATAAACTGAAACATCAAAATCTAAACTTCGACAACATTCCATCGCTCAACCAGAAAATCTTCCTTCTAGATAATGCCAACCTCTCTTCCGGAGGCGACTCTATAGATGTAACCGAAAATGTTCACCCAAAATTCAAAGCGTTGGCCATCAAACTAACAAAAGACATGGGTCTCCGCCTCTGTGGTGTCGACTTCATGATCGAAGGAGACATCAGTAAGAAGCCTGATAAATACTGGGTAATTGAGATCAATTCTGCCCCCGGCCTCGACCATTATGCCAAGATTGGTAAAGCCCAAGAGCAGGTTGTGGAAGATTTGTATTTGGAAGTATTGAAGCATCTTGAGGAAAGGTAAATCTATAGTAAATTATGTATTAACCTTTCATACAAGTGACGACATGGAATAAAAATGAAATTAAGCTTCAGTAATTAGTGTCTACATAAACAATCATTGCATAATAAAAGCTCGCCTGCATGTATTATACACAGGCGAGAGTGCTAAAGAGATTCGAATCACTTCGGGAGCATGACACAAAACCCTGGTTTGATAGTCCTTCGTTGGTTCATAGCCACAATCACATCCTTCAAACTATCTTTGCGGATATTCCACACACCCCTAGATCCGTGATGATCTGGACACAACTGAACATCACCGTTCGATTTCACTGTCAACCCAAACGAGTAGATTGCACAGTGGTTTTCGAGAGTTGAAGACGGTGAAAATAGGTCATTGTACTTCCCCGCCAAAGCAACAAGCCCGGCTTCTGGACCACTTCCACCACTCTGATTACCGATTTTTCTCCAAAGCTCCGGTGATTTCGAAGCCCACAAAACAGGCTTCACAGGTCGTACAAACAAAGGAAGATCGCGCTTTTTGCAAAACCCCGATATTTTCTCAAGTTCACCAGCGTTCTCCTTCGTCAACACCATGTTCGCAACCAGCCTATAGGCACGATCCTCACCGATCTGTACCCACGAATTGGCGTATACATCAACCACCGATTCCAGATTCATCATATACTCCCGGAATTTGTTGGCGGTAGTATGATAACGACGAATGAAGTACTCCTCGGAAAATGAATCAAGTTTTACACCAATCGAGACCCCGAGATCTTTCATGGCTCGAAGTTTTTTCTGGTCAACATTTCCTGTGAGGTTGGAATATACCACGGTGATGAGGCCCGCCGAGTGAGCTGCTCTCAGTGTTTCCATGAAATACGGGTCTAGGGTCGGTTCGCCGGTACCAGGAACCACGAGAGTCTTTGCATTTAGTCTCGCCGCCTGACGAATGAGTTCAACGCGTTCATCAAGCGTCAGAACATCAGGTTCAGGACGGTTGAGCAGGTGTTTATTGAAACACCAGTCGCAACCGTAATTGCATCTCGATGAAAAATCGAGCGATAACTGGGTAATTCCTCCTTTATTGTAGGTATCCCAGTACGTCTGCATCGGGAAATGGTATCCGAAGAAAAGCTTTTTCATGAGTTGAGCATTGTATTGTTGAAGTTCAGAGTTCCTATCTAAAGTGACATGCTTGATTACGATTTACCTCTACCATATCAAAATCAATTATAATATGCTTGCAAAATATGACTTTTTGTGCTATTTTTGACGAATAATACTTTCGCCAAATTATTATGAAAATAAATGAACAAATCAAAAGCCTTGGATTTGAGGGTAAAGAAACTCTTGTCATTTCAGCAATGTTAGAGATTGGTATGGCAAATATAACTGATATCGCAATTAAATCTGGTACATCACGCCAAACTGCGTACTATATTATTGAATCTCTTTTAAAGAGAGGTTTGGTGGTTGAGACAATGAAAGGTAAGAATCGTCATTTCTTTACTAATACAAAATTGCTTCTTAATTATTACAAAAAGAGAGAAGATGCATGCAAAAAAGCTAAAAAAATACTTCAGGCCTTAAATGTCAATCTAAAACCCGAAGTCAAGAATACCGAAAGTTTACCTATCATTGAGTATTACCGAGGAAAGGCTGGACTAGAAAATCTGCTTAAGGAAATAATTCTGAATGCCAAGAAAGAAAATAACAAAGTATTCAGAGCCTATGCTTTGAGCAATTTTTATCCTGGAATGGAAGAAGCGTTCGATGAATTCATCAAAAAACGTCATAAACTTGGTATCACATCTAAAATAGTTATACCTATTGATACTGATTATAATAAAATATTAGGTGAGAACACTTACGAGAGAGAGTTCAGAAAAATGGATCTAAAAGGTAAGGGAGCGACCCTGTATTTGATTGGTGAAAGATGCTACCTATTTTCATACAAAGATGGTGTCGGCATTATGATAGAGAACAAAACCCTGACAGAATTTCTTACAAGCATCTTTGAAAATCACTGGTCTTTTCTAGGTCAAAAATAACAAAGTGAAAACTAGTAAATCCTAATCAACAATTTTTCCCCCCCACCAAAAGAACAATTCACTCGCTACTAATTTGAACCTTCTCTCCATCCCCCACGATCTTTATCGTTTCCTTCTCTTTTAGGTTAAATTTTTTCTCATTATTCAAATACTTGAGCGCGTCAATTGGTTCTTTCTTTTTCGTTTTTGAAGTCGTAGTTCCAGTCACATTATATTCTTCTGTATCTTTCACTGCTT
>CAYTZA010000034.1:0-5513 GCA_964442365.1 uncultured Candidatus Saccharibacteria bacterium
GTAATTTTTTGACTATCAGCAACTGCACGTGCTGGAGTATCAATACGTACACCAAATCCTACTACAACAGTACCTGGGACACTGGTACCAGTTTTAACATCGTATTCACTGATATCGCCAACTCCTTGGTGTACGATTTTGATTGCAATAGACTCATGTTTGATTTTGGCAATTTCATGAAGTACCGCTTCGAGGCCACCCATTTCATTGGCTTTGATAATAAGGGGTAGAGTTGCTATAGGATTTTCTTCAATCGTGATAGGTCTGTTATTTGTTGTTCCGGCTAGTTTGTTTTTCTTAGCTTCTCCTTCAGCTTCTTGTTTGTTAGTTACTGTTGTAAACACATCACCGACGCGGGGTAGTGTATCCCAACCAATAATACGTACAGGACTTGATATAGTTGCTTCTTTGATTGGTTTACCAAGAAAGTTTTCAAATATACGTACAGGAGAGAAACTTTCTCCAGCAACTACTGCTTGACCAGAATGAACTGTACCGTTTGTAATAATCAGCGTAGCAGTATTGCCTTTCTTTTTGTCTACATGAGTTTCAATAACTACACCACTTCCTGGGGTATTTGTAGAAGCTTTCAATTCTTCAAGTTCTGCAACAAGGAGGATCATTTCAAGAAGTTCTGGTATACCTTCGCCTGTTTTTGCAGAAAGTGGCACAACAGGAATATTACCCCCGTAGCCTTCAACGTATATTTCGTGTTCAGCAAGACTTTGTTTTGTTCTGTCTATATCCGCGCCATCTTTATCAATTTTGTTGATTGCCACTATATATGGCATGTCTTCTTTTTGGATTGTTTGAAGAGCTTGAATAGTTTGAGGTTTAACTCCATCTTCAGCTGATACGACAAGAATAGCGATATCAGCAACAGTTGCTCCTCGTACACGAATACTTTGAAATGATTCATGTCCAGGAGTATCTATGAAAGTAATTTTTTTAGTATTTCCTTCTCGATCATGGAGTACTTCATAGGCTCCTATTTTTTGTGTAATACCTCCAACTTCTTTGTCGGCTATATTACTTTTGCGTATATAGTCGAGGAGTGTTGATTTTCCGTGGTCGACATGACCCATAACCACCACAATAGGGGGCCTTTCGGATGTCTGTTTAATTGTAGTAGATTCTTTCTTCATAGAGATTTTAGTGTTATTTGATTATACATATTGAAAGCCGTTTGTACACCGTGTCTCATCTCTGGTGGTTTATATAAAAAAAGACCGCATCGTGAGATGTGGTCAAGGTTCTGGTGTGATCGACCGACTGTTTACTTGGTGAGTTTTGATACACCTTGGCATATCAAACTCAAGACAGACAGGCCGATAATAAATAAAAAGACTATACCGAAACCTATCATTGCCGCATGCTGTCTCTTTTGTAAACTGGCGAAAGATACTACCGTGAAAAAGACAAAGAGAGAGATGCATAACATCCAAAGGGCTGTATTTCCAAGAACCGTTGCCATTTTTTCAAAAAATTTAGACACGGCGAGCCTCCGTATTTGTTTATGGCTACTTACTTTCGCCATGATGTTTCTGTAGATATTAGATACTTTATATTGCAAAAAGTCAATAGTAAGGGTAATATCTAAACTATGTCCCCACACTTTTTATCTAAACTATTTAAACAGAAGCGTATATTTTTAGATTATGCTTCAACAACACCGATATCGTTGTCTGTAAAACGTGCGATGCTTTCTGTAGAGAAAAAATTTGAAAACCCTTCGTCTTTGTATACTGAAGGGCTTGAAGCACGACGTATTATGCGTGAAGCTCGAAAAAAGGTTGCTGATACTATACACGTACGACCACAAGAGATTGTTTTTACTGGTAGTGGTACAGAAGCAGATAATCTCGCTCTTGTGGGTATTGTACGAGCTTGGGCGGGCCCAAGGAAGCCACATGTCATAGTTACAGATATAGAACACCCAGCGATTTTGGAAGTATGTGCTGTACTTGAAACAGAAGGAGTATTTGTTACGAGAATTAAAGTAAAAGAAAACGGTATCGTCGATCCAAAAGATATACGTTCGGCTTTGACTGAAGATACAGTGCTCGTATCTGTCATGTATGCCAACAATGAGATCGGTACTATTCAGCCACTTAAAGAAATTGCAAAAGTAATTAGAGAATATCGTCATCGTATGGGACGTAATCAACATCTCGACTATCCGTATTTTCATACCGATGCAAGTCAGGCACCTTTATATCTTGATATAAACAGAGAACATATTGGTGTGGATCTTATGACTCTCGATGGATCAAAAATCTACGGGCCAAAAAGTATTGGAGTACTATATATGAAAGAAGGAGTACGTCTTATGCCGATTATGTATGGTGGCGGACAAGAACAAGGACTTCGTCCAGGGACAGAAAATATTTCTCTTATAACAGGTTTTGCTGAAGCACTATCTTTGGCTGTGAAAAACCGTGAAAAAGAATCAGCACGTCTTAGCACGCTGCAAGCGTATTTCTTTGATCAGTTAGTAAATCACTTTGGTGACAAAATACGTATTAACGGAGACAGAACTTTGCGTATACCAAATAATATAAATATATGTGTACAAGGTCTCGATGCAGAATTTGCTGTTATACGTCTCGATGAAGCTGATATAGCATGTTCTTCGGCAAGTGCTTGTGCCACACTCAAAGACGGTGCGGGTTCATATGTGATTGGGGCTTTGGGAGAAGCTGGAAGATCGTGTATTGAATCGTCTTTGCGTTTTACTATGGGAAAATCGACAACAAAAAGAGAGATTGATCAAACTATCGCTACTCTTCAAAAAATAATACAAAAATGATATAGTGCTGTTATATGCCACCACCATTTAGCAATTTCACCACAAAAGCAAAGGAGGCAATACGAAAAGCTCATGAGCTGGCTATTGAACGTGGTCAAAACCATGTTAATCCATTGCATTTGTTAGTCGCTTTGGTTTTACAAGAAGAGGGTATGGTACCTGCGATTTTAGAGCATTTGGAGATAGATACTATTTTACTTACTGATTCAGCTCTTGAATCTATTGAGGGTGTTGAGGGTTCACAAACACTGTCTCCGTCTTTTCAGATATATCTCACTCCAGAACTTGCTCAGGTTATAGAGGGTTCAGTACGCAATGCTAAAACTCTTGGAGATGAATTTGTTTCTACTGAACATTTGTTTATAGCAATTATGGATATTCCTGGTCGTGCAAAAGAAATTTTGGCACGATTTAGAATTACACGTGAACAGATTTTGAAAGTACTTGAAGATTTCAAACAAGGCAATATTACTGATTTGAAAGAGCCAAAGAGAAATAAGACACTAGCAAAATATACTCGTTCTCTAACACAGATGGCGGCAGACAATAAACTGGATCCGGTGATTGGTCGTGATACTGAAATTAGTCGTATTATCCAGATTCTTTCTCGTCGTACAAAAAACAATCCTATTCTTATCGGTGAAGCCGGTGTGGGAAAAACAGCGATCGTTGAAGGTCTTGCTGTTCGCATGTCTCAAGGAGACGTACCAGAGTCACTCAAAGACAAAGAGCTCGTTTCTCTTGATTTGGGTGCTTTGGTGGCAGGAACAAAATACCGTGGAGAATTTGAAGAGCGTCTTAAAAATATTATAAAAGAAATCGAACGCTCAGAGGGTAAGGTTATTCTTTTTATCGATGAAATACACACGATTGTTGGTGCTGGTAGTGCTGAAGGATCACTAGATGCTTCAAATATGTTAAAGCCGGCTCTTGCTCGTGGAGAACTTCGTGCTATCGGTGCAACAACAATCAAAGAATATCAAAAACATATTGAAAAAGATCCAGCTCTCACTCGTCGTTTCCAACCGGTATATGTACAAGAGCCATCTGAAGAAGATGCTATTGCTATCTTGCGTGGTTTAAAAGAAAAGTACGAGGTCTATCATGGTGTGCATATTACTGACGATGCTATTGTCGCAGCTGTAAGGCTTTCTAGTCGATATATTACGGATAGATTTTTACCTGATAAAGCGGTTGACCTCATAGATGAATCGGCATCATTTTTGAAGATTTCTCTTGAAAACATGCCTCCAATACTTCAACAGACTCATGCCAAGGTTATGCGTTTGGAAATAGAGAAAGAAGCTCTTAAGAAAGAAGCTGAAAAATCAAAAACTGCTAAAGATCGTGTAAAGGCTATAGAAAAAGAGGTTGCAGATCTAAAAGAGCAGACATCAGAACTTGAGATCAAGTGGAACAATGAAAAAGAAATCATTACTGGTATAAAGCTTGCTAAAAAAGATCTTGAAATGCTTCGTCTCGAAGCAGAAGGTGCCGAGGCTCATGCAGATCTGTCAAAAGCAGCTGAAATACGCTATGGAAAAATCCCAGCTCTTGAAAGAGATCTTGAAGGGAAGTTCAAACGTTTGAAAAAGCTTCAGGTTTCTCGTCGTATTTTGAAAGAAGAGATTATGGAACAAGATATTGCTGATGTCGTTGCAAAATGGACTGGTATACCGGTATCGCGTATGCTTGAAACTGAAGCAGATAAACTTTCTCGTATGGAGGAGGTTCTTAAAAAACGTATTGTCGGTCAAGATGAAGCTGTTACAAAAATCTCTGATACGGTTAAACGAAGTCGTGCAGGTATATCAGATCCTAATCGTCCGATTGGTTCTTTTATGTTCCTAGGCCCAACTGGTGTAGGAAAGACTGAACTTACAAAAGCTCTTGCTGAGTTTATGTTCGATGACGAGAAAGCTCTCATACGAGTGGATATGTCAGAGTTCATGGAAAAGCATGCGGTTTCAAAACTCATAGGTGCGCCTCCAGGCTATGTTGGTTATGACGAGGGTGGTGGTCTTACTGAACTTGTTCGACATAGGCCATACTCAGTTATACTTTTCGATGAAATAGAAAAAGCTCACCCAGAAGTCTTTAACGTTCTTCTTCAGGTTCTCGATAACGGACGCCTTACTGACTCAAAGGGTCGCGTAGTTAACTTTAAGAATGCGATTATAATCATGACTTCAAACGTCGGTGCTCAGTATATTGATCGTATGCAGAGAATTGGCTTTAGTGAAGAGCGTACTGATGCTTCTGAATATGTCGTGGTTAAAGAAAAAGTAATGGAGGCTCTTAAGGATCATTTTCGTCCAGAGTTTCTTAACCGTATCGACGATACGATTCTCTTTGATATCTTGTCACAATCTGCTATCGAAGAGATTGTTAAGATACAAGTCAATTTAGTCAAAGAACGTCTTGCTCAAAAAGAGGTTTCTCTTGAACTTAGTGAAGATGTTATGAAATACCTTGCTAAAGAAGGGTACAATCCTCAGTACGGTGCTCGTCCACTAAAACGTCTCATTCAAAACAAGATTCTAAATCCTGTAGCATCGTTTATGATTTCAAAAGATATTATGCGTGGGGGTGTGATTACGGTTTCTCTTGGCAAAGATGGACAGTTTTCTTTCGATGTTAAAAAGGGACGTAAAGGATCTCTTATGCGTAAAGAGTTTGCTTTACCTGAAGCAAAAGTAGTCTA
>CAYTZA010000035.1:0-5492 GCA_964442365.1 uncultured Candidatus Saccharibacteria bacterium
GAGATACTAGCGATTACTTTTACAAATAAAGCAGCCAAAGAGATGCGAGAGCGTATTGGAGTACTGTTAGATCACGACAGAGAACTCAATATTCCTCTTTCTATGCATGAAAAACCTTTTGTAAGTACTTTTCATTCACTTGGAGTACATATAATCAAAGAGCAAGCAGAGAAAGTTGGAGTTTCTAAAAATTTTACGATTTTAGATCGTGGAGATTCAAAGCGTTTAGTAAAAGAAGCCCTAGAAACACTGCGTTATGATGTTAAACAGTTTGAACCAGCAAAGATATTAGGTCTCATCTCTCGTCACAAAGGCAATATGCTAAACGCCGAACGATACGAAGCTGAAACCGGCAATGGATACATAGAAAAAATCGTCGCTGAAGTTTGGCGTCTATATGATAAGTTATGCGCAAGAGAAAAAGCTCTTGATTTTGACGATTTACTTCTTAAAACTG
The DNA here is from genome assembly GCA_964442365.1 of uncultured Candidatus Saccharibacteria bacterium. Classification (GTDB taxonomy): domain Bacteria; phylum Patescibacteriota; class Minisyncoccia; order Phycocordibacterales; family DAORIS01; genus CAYTZA01. The sequence goes on from CAYTZA010000035.1 coordinate 458, forward strand.
CAGAGATTCTTAAACACAACGAAGCAGTGCGTCTTCACTACAGCAATATTTGGAAATATGTTCATATAGATGAATATCAAGACACCAATCGCGTGCAATATTTTATTTCTAAACTACTCGCAGCAAATCATCGCAATATATGTGCAGTGGGGGATATAGATCAAACAATATATAGTTGGCGAGGAGCAGACATATCAAATATTCTTAATTTTGAAAAAGATTATCCAGAAGCAAAAGTAGTTTTACTTGAACAAAACTATCGCTCAACAAAAAATATTCTCGAAGCAGCCAACGGTGTAATTGAAAAAAACAAAAGACGTAAAAAGAAAACTCTCTTTACTGAAAACGGGGAGGGAGAAAAGATCAGTCTTTATGGAGCATACGATGAAGCAGATGAAGCACATTTTATCGCTCTTAAAGCCAAAGAGTTAATCGGAGAAGGGGTAGAGGCTTCTGAAATGGCAGTACTATATAGAGCAAACTTTCAATCACGTATTCTTGAAGAAGCATTTCTTTCGCATGGAGTACCGTATCAAGTACTTGGCACACGCTTCTTTGAAAGAAAGGAAATAAAAGATGCTGTCTCATATATACGTGCAGCGCAAAACCCTGAATCTTTAAGTGATATAAAACGTATAGTCAATGCTCCTCCACGAGGAATAGGCAAAGTGGGATTATTAAAAATGCTTTCAGGAAAAAGAGAGGACTTGCCTGCGGCTCTTAAAATAAAAGCAGATAATCTATACGGAATACTTGAACGCATACGTACAGAATCAACACGCATGAAACCGAGCGAACTTATTCGTTTTATGCTCGAAATTTCTGGTATACAAAAAAGTCTAGAAACGGGAATAGATGAAGATACTGAAAGAATCGAAAACCTCAAAGAACTTGTAACACTTGCAACACGTTATGATGGTATGGAAATCGGACAGGGTATAGAAAAACTTGTAGAAGATGTATCTTTAGCTTCAGATCAAGACTCCCTAGATAAAACCGCTCCAGCAGTACGTCTCATGACAGTACACGCTTCCAAAGGTCTCGAATTTGAATATGTTTTTATCGGTGGTCTTGAAGAAAAACTATTTCCACATGCCGCAAGAGACGCTGAGAAAAGTGACGATGAAGAAGAACGCCGTCTTTTCTACGTAGCGCTCACAAGAGCAAAAAAGAAATTGTATCTTTCATATGCCGGAGTACGAACTATTTTTGGATCAAAACAAATGAATATTCCTTCTTCTTTTGTAAGTGAAATAAGTGAACATTTACTTGAAGCAGAAACAAGTCAGGGTAGCGGTGTGAGAAAAGTAATATACTTTGATTAATATATGCAAGCAAAAAAATCTCTCGGACAAAATTTCTTAAAGTGTGGTTGGGCACTTACCGTTATTATTAAAAATGCCAATCTAAACAAAGAAAGTGTCGTACTTGAAATAGGCCCCGGAACCGGCCTTCTTACAGAAAGACTACTCGAAACCGGTGCCTCTGTGATTGCAGTAGAAAAAGACGATAGACTCATACCCGTACTTCAACACAAATTTAAAGACGCTCTCGCAAATAAAACACTCACACTTATCCATGGAGATATTCTTGATATTGAAATACGAAAGATACTACCTCTACCAAACATATTTTCTGTCATAGCAAATATTCCGTATTATATTACCGGACAATTTATACGGATTATGCTCGAAAGCGAACACCAACCACAAAACATGATTCTTATGCTTCAAAAAGAAGTGGTTAAGAGAATCATCGCTACAGATAAAAAAGAAAGTTTGCTATCTCTTTCCATAAAAGCATACGGCACTGCGCGCAAAGTTATCGATGTACCAAAAGAGTGTTTCACCCCCATGCCAAATGTAGATTCAGCCGTACTCCAAATAGAGCACATTTCAAAAGATTATTTTAAAGATTTCAGCGAGACGAAGTTTTTCGAAACTATTCGCGCAGGTTTTGGTCAAAAAAGAAAACAGCTTGCAGGTAATCTTGCTAATCACTTTAATAAAAAGACAGAAGAAATAAAACTTTTGCTTGCGCAAGCACAAATACCCGAAAATGCACGTGCAGAGACACTGACCCTAGAACAGTGGGCTAATCTTATACGATTATATTAAACTGGAACCAGCGTTTGGCATAACGAGCAATCCCGCTCCGATAGGACAAACTCCAATAGGGCATGGTACTAAACAGGGAACTACTCCATATGATTTTCCAAGCACTCTTTGTCCAGGATGAGTCGGTGGGCCAAATTGTTTAAGAGCGCTTAAGGCTGTATAAAAATAAAAACGAATCTGCGGTGTAGGGGGTATAGCAGGAACAAACTCTTGAACAGTAACCAAAGTACCACCAATACAAGGAACTATTTTCATAACTCTACCACCAAAATCAAACGGTCGAACCGCATGTACATCTGTAGGAATACACACGCAAAGAGCTACTAATACAATAAAAAAAGATACTCCAACAGATTTCATATAAAGTAATTATATACTATGTATTGTTTATACTATATAGTATACATATATGTATTTTTCCTCTCGTCAGTATACTGTTGCACTTATAGTCGGAATATTTTTAGTATTACTGTTTAGTATATTTTTATATAAAAACTATTCGCAAAATACAGAAATACTTTCTAACGAAATACAAAACTCTGAAAATATAATTATAGCCACATCGACTATCATATCTGTAACACCGCCTTCTTCTTCAAGAATATTTGAGATTACACAGAATACAAATACAGAAACTATAAACACTCCATCTCCTGTATCTACAACATATACAACACCAGTACAAAGCCCCTCAACAGAATCTCCAGACTATACACCACCAACAGAAATACAAGAGACTCCTGAACAACGAGCTTTGCGTATATATGCAAACAATTCCGGATCTATCTTACGTGATTTATATGAAATAGTATTTGATAATCAAAATGTATTACTGTCTTTTGCAACAACAACACCCCCAACGAATCTTAGTTTACAAACCGTCATAGACGCACATACCAGTGCAATACAAAGACTACAAGCCGTGCAAGCACCGGGTATTGTTTTGTCTTTACATTCTTCGATACTCTCTCACACCACAATCATACGAGATACTCTTATACAGATACAAAACGAACAAACTTCTGCTTGGCAAACGTACAATACTTCTGTACAAAAAGTAATTGAATCGATTATAGAGATTGCAAAAATACTACGCACTCAAAAAATTGGACTCAAAATCGAAGACCCTGGTTATATCTATCTCGATCTAACTACGGAGTGATATACTAAACACAATGCACACACCTTGGAAAAGAGTTTTTGTATTAAGTAGTGTTATAACCCTAAGTGGAGCGGGGATATGGCTTGTTTATATATATAAAACGTCAAATACCCAAATAACTTATAATACACCCTCTGATAGTCAAAAATCCCTTGTTCTTATCGGCAATACTCTTTCTGAAATAGACAGCGATAGTGACGGTCTTAAAGATTGGGAAGAGCATCTCTGGGGGACTGATAGAAATAAGACGGATAGCGATAGTGACGGTACACCAGACGGTCTCGAAGTAAAACTAGCCAGAAACCCCATGATTAAGGGTCCAAACGACTCCCTTGCAGATTTTCCTTTAGGCTCTGCGACCACAACAGCAACATTTACATCCTCTGACATACTATCTCAAGAACTTTTTGCTCGTTATGCTCAAGCCAAAAGCAGAAATGGCACTTTATCTCCAGCTGATCAACAGCAAATCATCGAAGAAATCATAAAAAGAGCCGAATCTATCATAGAAAAGCCAAAAGAATATGGTTTTGGTTCACTTCAGATATTGCAAAACCCAAATATTACACAAATACAGGCATATTATTCAAATATAAACAATATTTTACTAAAAGGACGACCCCAAAACGTAGGCAATGAACTTGCTTTACTTGGTGTAGCCGTAGAAACACGAGATGATACATCACTTTCTGAGGTTAAACGTATTGCTGTATTTTATGAAGATACAGCCAAAAAACTACTTTCTGTGTCTGTGCCAGCTAGTATCGCTGAAGATCATTTATTTATTATAAATACATACCTTCGTATGGCTAAAAATGTTCTAGCTTTTGCTTATGCTCTCAGTGATCCTTTCGTGGCAAGTACAAATTTGAGTGATTATATTAAAAATTCTGATCAGTTTACAAAAAACTTTCTTAATATAAAACAATATCTAGAAACAAACGGAATACAGCTATAAGATATCCCCAGAGAATATGCAAGTGCGTGATACAATAGTGATGTATAGACATGTCACAATCAGCGCACAAATCAATAGCGCTTCTTTTTCTCATCATCATGATTGGGGTAGTCTTGTCTCCGATTGCTTTTGTTCCACGTTATGCTTTTGCACAAGGTGCTGATTCAGTCTCAGCAGCAAAGAAAGCAGCGGCAGGAGCACCAGCACTAGCAGCTGCCTGCGCAACTACTGCTGTTGCCACAGAGGCACCAGGAGTAGCAACAGCAGCAGAATCTGTACTTTTAGCCAATTCAACTGCAGTACTTGTTGCTTTGCCACCAACCATATCAAAATTTATCGGAAGTCTCGCTGGTGCAGACGTTCAGAACAACTTCAAACAAAACTGTCTAAACGCTATTGCTTGGTATCTAGCAAAAATAATCATAGATCAAATCGTACAATCTACAATACAGTGGATAAACGGAGGTTTCAAAGGTGGACCAACTTTTGTTACTAATCCCGGACAATTTTTTGCAAATGTCGCAGATGAAAGTTTTGTTGGTTTTATGAATGATCTCTTTCCTCAAACAGAAGGTTTAACTAAATTTCTCTGTAGTCCTTTTAGTTTTGAGATACAATTTAAACTTGCTTTACAATTTAACTTTAGTAATAGAACGAGGGAGCAAGTTAAGTGTCGTGTCTCTGATATTATTAGAAACGTTGGCGATGCAGGAAAAAGTCTCGATCAAAGTATGAGTGATTTTTATAGTGGAGATTTTAGTGAGGGTGGATGGAATCGTTGGTTTGAAATTACTCAAA
>CAYTZA010000036.1:0-5454 GCA_964442365.1 uncultured Candidatus Saccharibacteria bacterium
TTATTAGTTACAGGATAAAATAATAAAATATGTATATTTTTTATACGATCATCTCTATCTTTGGTCTCATACTATTAGTTATAGTACTTTTAGCAGAACAACAAGAACGTCAAGAAAATAAAAAGAAATTAAAAAAGTAGTCTATCTTTTTGTCCACTCTAAACTCTGACGAACAAGGAGACTTTCTTTGGCTTCTGGATGGGCCATAATCTCTTCTACAACACGCTCCATACGAACCGATTGAGAACCTTTTACAAGTACAATATCATTTCTTTTTGATTCGATAAGTGACTCAACAAACTTCCCCGCCTCACGACTGTCTTCATATTGAAATACATGCGATTCAGACATACTAGCATCAAGAGCACCTTCGGCTATACGACGAGAACGCATACCAACTACAACAAGAGTGTCACAAGCCTCTGCAGCGTGAGCACCAGCCTTGTAGTGTTCAGCGGCACTGTATTCACCAAGCTCCATCATATCTCCGAGAACAGCAATCTTTTTTCCATTTGTTTTAATACGTTTCAAAAGATCTAGAGAATTGTGAAGGGCTGATGGAGAAGAATTGTAACTATCATCTATAATCGTCGAATCTTTAATACCGTCTATAATACGTTTACGTCCTCGTGGCGCCTCAAAACGAGACAGTGCCTCTACTATATGACTTTTATCTAATCCAAGATGTTTACCGATCACATAAGCCATGAGTGCAGGATACACACTAGCAGATCCAACCATACCATGAAGATTTACGGGAATAGTTTCTAAATTATCTCCTATATCAAATTTCATACCAGATACCCTACCAACATCATCATATGTTAAACCAATATTAGAATACATGATTTGAGCAGGAGCGTTTTTACCACAGATTATAATTTTTTCTGTAGAAGTCACAATATCACGAGTATTAAGAGATCCTTGATCATCACCATCAAGAACAAGCACTCCTCCTTTTTTCAAAGCTTTTGCTAAATAACGTTTTTCTTCAACTAATTTTTCAATTGAATCAAAAAATTCAACATGTACCGGCACAGTACCAATATGAGTAATAATTGCAACATCAGGTTTTAGCCACTCTGTAATCATTTTAATATCTCCTGGTTTGTCAGCACCCACCTCAAGAACAAGCCACTCTGGATACGCTCCACGAAACCATATTAGACGCATACCTTTGATAAAATTTTGTATCCAACCAACAGGGTGCGTCCACGCATTTGGTAAGCCCAAAATAGTTAGTGGCACTCCAATTTCACTATTAAAACTTTTACTACTTTTACGAACATGAAAACGTCCGGACATAACAGCAAAAATTGCATCCTTGGTTGAGGTTTTACCAACACTACCTGTTACCGCAATAATCTTTGGTTTATAGATAGACAATACCTTACGAGCTTGCCAAGACACGATCCGCACTACAATTTGTTTTAAAAATATTTTTATGGTCATAGTATTCATATATTATCTATCGGGCGGTATTTCATAATAATTTATTAAAAATTGTACCATGTTCATAAAAGGTCTGGTCAATGTGTGTGAAGCATACTCTTCCCCTTGTGGTTCAATAGTATACATGAAAACAAGATATGTTGGATTGTATGCAGGGAAATAACCAAAAAATGAATGCAAAAATCTATCGTCATAATAACCACCACCTGGTTTTGTAATCTGTGCAGTACCAGTTTTCGCAGCAATACTATAATGTTCTTTTTTAACTGTTCCGTTTAACAAAGCTTTGTCGACAACTTCAACCAACATGCGCGATATAGCAAGAGACGTTTCTGCTGCAAAAGCTCTTTTATCCTTTTCATATACTGGTGTTTTTGAAAAACCCGATGTGTATTCTATTTTTTTGACAATATGAGGAGTAATAAGAAAACCACCATTGCCAAGAGTAGCTAAAGCTCTGACAGTTGATATGGGGGTAAGTGCAATACCTTGTCCAAATGATATAGTAGCCATTTCAATATCTCTTCCACTATTCAAATTACCTGCCAAGTTATTTGCTTCAGTTGGTAAATCAATACCTGTTTTCTCTGTAAGACCCATAGCCTCAAAATAATCTTTAAATCTCTTTTCCCCTAAAAGAGAAGCGATATGGTCTACGCCAGTGTTCAAAGACTGGTTAAGTACCTCTTGCATATTAACTACCCCACGACCTTTTTTGTCATAGTTATAAATAGTTTTTTTATTGAGCGTAAGAAAACCATAGTCCGTATATGTTGAATTTGGTGTTATTACCCCAGAATCAATACCCGCAGCTACTGTGAGAGGTTTAATTGTTGAACCCATTTCATAGACACTTTGTACTAGAGGATTTGAATATACTGCTGGATCTTTTTCAGTTTGAAAAAAATTAGGATCAAAACTAGGATATGAAGCCATAGCATATATTTCACCATTTTGAGGATTCAAAATAATCGCTCCGGTAGACTTAGATTTGTATGTTTTACTGATATTTCCAATCTCTTTTTCTAGTGCCACCTGAACGTTTGGTTCAATTGTAGTAATAATATTCCCCTCTCCCTCTGCATTGTAAAATATTTTTTTATTTATATTTGAAAATATCTCAGCAAAAAAATTAACATAAATATTTTTTGTATCTCTACGTAAAGTATCGTTATAATGATACTCAAGACCATATCGTCCTGAATATTCATCTCCTTTATACCCCATAAAACCTATAACCTGAGAAGCAAGTGTTCCTCCTGGATAATATCGCCAACGTTCTTTAAATAGACGCACTCCTGGAAGCGACAGGGCTTCTATACGATTAGCATCTGCTTCTGTAACTCTAGTAGCAATCTCTTCATAAGGATCATCCTTTTTAAGTGCACGTTGCATAAAAACAGCCCGATCAAGTGGCACGATTGCATTTAGGGCTGTATATGTTTTTTCAGCATCACTAATAAGTGTAGGATTCAGTGTGAGAGTAAAACCAAATCTAAGTGTTGCCGCTGATATAGAGGTGCCGTCTTTTGTTTGAAAATAAATACTACCACGGTCAAATATTCTTTGAGTAGGGTTACTATACTGTCTATCAGCACGTGCCTGAAATTCTGGCCCTGACACAATCTGTATCATATACAAACGAACAATAAATAAACCGGCACAAAATATACAAATAGCTGACAATAATCGAATACGTGTGACAGACTTCATATACCGATTATAGTATATTATTCAATAGAACGTTTAGATAAACCCAAAGAACGATTTTTTACGTACTGCTTTTCAGTCACTTCAACAAAACCATACGTAGATACATCGTTTGACTCTATTGTGTGTTTTGAAGCCAAATAGTCTGATTCGAGCTGACTAAGACGTATTGTTTTTTCAGATATAATACGTTCTGTCTTTTCACGAAGTGCTACTCTGTGTACCAAAACAAAAACCATAACTCCATATAAACACAAACAAACTAATACAAGAGCACTTAAAGCACTAATAATCGTTTGTGATGTTGTGTATCGATATGATGTTGTTCTTATACTATTCATGATTTGTTTCTAAAATTCTTAATTTTGCACTTCGAGATCGTGGATTTTTTATTACTTCTTCTTTACTTGCGGTGATTGGCTTTTTAGTAACAATATGATCACCTTGCGTACTTTGTTCTTTAAAATATCTTTTTACTATTCTGTCTTCTAAACTATGAAAAGAAATTGCACATATTCTTCCTCCTGGAGCAAGTAGTGCTCGAGCCCCTCGTAAACCTTCAGTAATATTCTCTAACTCTCCGTTGGTTGCTATGCGCAGAGCTTGAAAAGTTCGTGTTGCTGGGTGTATGCGTCCTCGACGATACATACCAGGCACTGCAGACTCAATAAGTTCGACCAATTGTGTTGTTGTCTCTATCGGATGTTCCTCACGAGCTTCGACAATTACTCGAGCAATGCGACCCGCATATCGCTCTTCGCCAAAACCTCGCAATATAGTCTCGAGAGAATCTTGTCCCCATTCATTAACAATATCTCTTGCTGTAAGATCAATCGGACTAACTTCCTTTTTGAAAGTCATAAGTAAAGGTTCGTCTTTTTGAAAAGTAAAACCTCTACCCGATGAATCAAATTGATCCGAACTTAAACCAAAATCAAAAAGAACGGCATTAACTGAAGAAAAACCAAGATCGTGTGTTATGCGTTCAATATTTTTAAAAGAATCACATACCAAAGTGTATTTACTCTTGTACTGACCAAGCTTATTCTTTGAACGAGTAAGCGCATCAGCATCAAGATCAATACCCACAATTTGGATATCACTACCGTATTTTTGAGCAAGAGCTTCGCTATGACCACCACCATTGACTGTGGCATCTATCACAACATCACCCTTTTTAAGATTGAGTCCGTCTAAACACTCTTGTAAAAGAACTGGTATATGCATATATGTTATACGGCACCGATATCACCAAGCTTTTGTGCCAAAGCATCAGCTTTACCGAGCACTCCCTGTTTATATTCTTTCCAGTGAGTTTCGTTCCATATTTCAATACGATCATATACACCAGCAAATACTACTTTCTCTGTAAGCTTGGCAAATTCCCTTTGAAAATCAGGGATCAAGATGCGTCCAAGCGCATCAATTTCAATCTCCGCTGCTCCTGCGAGCATAAAACGATTGAATCCTCTGGTATCGGATTGTCCGATACCAAGTGAACCAAGCTTACTGGCGATCTTTTTCCATTCTTTTAGAGAATAGAGAAAGAGACAATTATCAAGTCCATGAGTGATAACTACATGCTTACCAATCTCTTTACGAAATTTCATCGGTAGAGAGATTCTTTTTTTATCATCAACTGTATGTGTATATTCTCCGATAAGCATAATATGTATTTACCACTTCATACCACCTTGTTACTATTGTATCCCACAATACTCCATATGCAAACATACTTATCCACTTTTTTACACCAAAAAAGCCACTTTGATTTTTATCCCAAAATGGCTCTACTACAAAGTAATAACGTGTATTCTAAAGAGTTGCTTCTGTTGAAGTTGAAACGTCTATAACTGCATCAGGAATTGTTTCTGGAGTTGAAGTCGAAATTACAGAAATATCCGGAGTAGAAACTGTTTGTGAGCTCGTAGAAACAGTTGATGTAGAAATTTCTGTAGATATTTCTATTGTAGATGTAGCCGAAGTAGACGAACTAATTTCAGAAACTGGACTGTCAGTAACAGGTGGCGGTGTAGCAATATTTATCATAGAAGAAATTGGAGTACTACTACACTCACCTTCCATCTTTACCCATTCTCCACTTATGATAGTTGCACAATATATTTTATTTGTTGCTCGATCACGTATTTCTATACCATCTTCAACCTGTATTTTTGTAAATCGTCCAACAATAGATTGAACCAAGTCTCCAACAAAACTCACAGAACTAACTGAAGCGATTGGTGTTGAAGATGCAATAAGTTGTTCAAGATTTTGTACTTTCTTATCAAG
>CAYTZA010000037.1:0-5104 GCA_964442365.1 uncultured Candidatus Saccharibacteria bacterium
TTAAATCCCCGAGCCGATAAAAACAACACAACAAAGGCGTCTCTTCCGAGAGACGCCTTTTCTTTTTGGTATACTATTTAATATGAATATTTTAAAACGTCCAGGATGGTGGGTCGCGAGTGTAACAATTTTTATACTTTTAGTTATTACTGCACTTATCGAAATGTATATGGGTCGGATATGGTTTTGTTCCTGCGGAGATATTTTGCCCTGGTATGGCTATACAAATGGTTCTGGGAATTCTCAACATCTTTCTGATTGGTATTCTTTCTCACATATTATTCATGGTTTTATTTTCTATGCAGTATTGTGGCTTGTGCTTCGAAAATTACCGGTTCAAACTCGTTTGATTATTGCAGTGATTATAGAAATTGCTTGGGAGATTTTTGAAAATACTAACTTTACGATCAATCGTTATCGTACTGCGACTATCGCTCTTGATTATGTTGGAGATAGTATTATCAATTCTCTTTTTGATATTTTGTTTTGTATTTTAGGATTTATTCTTGCTTGGCGTCTACCAGTTTGGATTTCTATTACTTTTATATTGGTAGCAGAGCTTGTAGTGGGGTATTTGATTCATGATAATTTGACTCTCAATGTTCTTATGCTTATATATCCAATTGCTGGTATCAAAGCGTGGCAAGCAGGGCCAAGCCCAATTCCACTAGCTCCATAGGTTGCATGTCTTGGTTTGAAGTGGTATACAGTTGGAGGAGATGATGCGCTCGATAGCGTATTTGTATTGTTTTTCAACAAATGAAGGAGGTGTCTCTTGCCGAGGTTACCAGACTGTCCGTCGAAGTATCCCGTCAAATTTGTTTCTGGGCATTGCGGCCCTTTGATTGTGAAGTTCTTGGTGTCAATCGTATGTTGCACACCAGAAATGACTGCCAAAGGTATTGCTCCTGAAGTAGATATGCGAAGGTACTACCTCAAGCGTTCACCTTTGGAATGGTTCCTGGCTGTTTTTGTACAGGCCATGACAGTAAGCTCTCTTGGTGAGGCGATTTGGGAGTTCACTGGTTTATGGATGTTCCATGAACAGCAAGAACTTTCAAAGAGAGAAGACCGTCTTCGGTGCTGCGTTGATCAGGGGTCTAGAACGATTCTACTTGTTAGGCACGAGGGTAAGTGGTATTTTCCTCACTATATTACGGTAGAAGGGTACGATGAAAATGGCTGGTATATTTTTGATCCAGCTTGTGACAAATCGGAAGCTCTGGCTGGTGGTGGTAATCGATACATAAGTTGCGAGGAGCTTCTTGATTGGTGGAGACCGAATCCATTGTTTAAATTTGGTCCAGAAAGGATGCAAGGTTGTGTAATCCTTATTCTGTATAAGTATGGAGGTATGTTGAACGGATAATAAGAATTTACGATACTCGTCGCTTCGGCTACGAGTTTTTTCTTGTACGTATTTATATATGTACAACTTGGATGACTATGAAAATCAAAATCATACCAAATATAGTTGCAAGTGTTGTCCAGATTGTAGGGTGATTATGATGACTTTCTGGTAAAAGATCGCTTGCTCCGATATATAGAAAGAATCCAGCAAAAATAGCTAAAATAAGACCAAGTACAGAATCTTTTACAGTGAATAAGAGAGTGGATACTATACCAACTACAGGAGCGATAGAACTTATGACGAGCCATTTCATGGCCTTTTGTCTGTCACCTTTGTTTTTGAGTATTATGTTTACTGTATTTATACCATCAGAGAATTTGTGTATTAAAACAGCAGATGTGACTATGAGACCAACTGTGTCTGAAACATGGAAAGCAAAACCAATAGCCATACCATCTATTAGACTATGTATTGAGAGACTAATTACTCCAAGACCAGCTTTGTGGTGATGATGATTATCACCTTCGTCATGATGATGAAGGACTATAAAACGATCAAGAATCATGTATGCAATAAATCCTAAAGCAACAACGCTCATAATAGTGTGTACTTCCAAAGACGCGTTTAATTCTATGGATTCCGGGATGAGATCAAAAAAAGAGATACCAATAATCGTACCAGCACTAAAACCAAGGATGAGATGTAATTTATCTTTAAATTTTAGAGTAAATAAACCTCCAAGAAAGGTAAATAAAAAAGCGGCAATTGATATTGTTATAAGCATTAAAGAAGTATATACCAAAAGATAACTCTTGACAATAAACACATATTTGTTATAATCTATACACTAACTTAATCTCGCACATCGAAGACGGTCACGTTCAAGAATCACGAGGGGGTTATGGGACAGCAAGTCCCCTTTTAAAGATTTATGTATAAAAAACCATTTCATAGCCGTTCATCACGGCCCCCGATGAGACGTAACTTTCAGCGTGGACCAGGTCAAAAATATATTGACCCATCAAAATTTATTAACAAAGCGGTAATTACCGAAGAGATTGAACACTTTATTCCAGAGCATATGTTCAAAGACTTTGTCATAGAAGAGCAACTTAAAAAAGCTATTCTCGATAAAGGGTATAAAGCTCCTACACCGATTCAAGATCGAACAATTCCTCATATATTACAGGGAGTAGATGTTATGGGTATTGCCAATACTGGTACTGGTAAAACAGCGGCATTTCTAATACCTCTTATAAACAAAGTACTCAAAGATCGCAGAGAGCTTGTTATGGTGGTAGCACCAACACGAGAGTTGGCTATACAGATAGATCAAGAACTTAAGGGTTTTGTAAAAGGTCTCAATATTCACTCAGTATGTTGCGTAGGTGGGGTCAATATTGGTCCTCAGATCAGAGAGCTTCGTTTTGTAAACAACTTTATTATCGGTACACCAGGACGTCTTAAAGATCTTATTGATCACAGAAATATTACTCTTTCTAAATTTACTACTATTGTTTTAGACGAAGCAGATCGTATGCTTGATATGGGATTTGTGCATGACATGAGAGCTATTATGGCTGGTATGCCAAAGAATCGTCAGACACTCTTTTTCTCTGCAACAGTTTCTCCTGAAATTGAAGGTTTGATTAAAGAGTTTTTGCGTGAACCTGTAAGGATTTCCGTTAAACAAAGAGATACATCAAAAAATGTTGATCAAGATGTTGTTAAAGTTGCTCGTGGAGGTAATAAGATTGATGTACTACGTACGTTACTTGAACAAAAAGAATTTAGTAAAGTTCTTATCTTCGGACGAACAAAACACGGGGTAGAGAAGCTTTCGAAACTCCTTCTTCAGCAAGGTTTCAAAGCGGAATCTATCCATGGAAATAAAAATCATTCTAAACGTCAGCAAGCACTTCGATTATTTAAAGACAGTCAGGTACAAGTACTTGTTGCTACGGACGTAGCTGCTCGAGGTCTTGATATTGCTGATATTAGTCATGTGATTAACTTTGATATTCCCGCTACTTATGAAGATTACGTACACCGTATTGGAAGAACAGGACGAGGTAATAAAAAGGGTAAAGCTCTCACCTTTATCGAATAAATATAAGTGATATAGTATATCTATGTCACCAGAAGAATTACAATCATCGACTCAATCACCAACTATTGAAAAAGAAAGAGTTATGGATATTGGAGAAGCGCATGCTTGTATTGAAGGGATTCGTTCACAGACACACAGTATGGGTGGAAATGATCAAGAGCCAGCGCTTCTAGATCGTATTGTTGTAGAAATGAAGAGAGGACTGATTACTCCAGGTCAGGCCGTTGAAAGGGCTGAGGCGATATTAAAGCATAAGTACGGAAACTAGTTGCGGATTTTTGTTGTGATATAATAGATATATTATGGAACAACAAACAAATAACAATTCACAACAAGGTAATAGAACTTTGATGGCTTTTTTGGCCTATATTGTCTTTTTTATTCCTCTTTTAACAGATTCAAAAAACGATCCTTTTGTTAAATTTCATGTAAAACAAGGACTTGTACTTCTTATTGCAACTTTCCTAGTTAATATAATTGCTCGAGTATTTTTCTTCTCTATGTTTGGGTCTTTGTATTATATTATTGATTTGGCGTATATAGCTTTATTGGTCCTTTGGATTATCGGTATTACTAACGTTTTTTCTGGAAAAGAAAAAGAATTGCCTCTTATTGGTCAGTTTGCTTCAAAATTTAAGATATAGGTCAAGATTGAACTTTTTTTGGTTTACTATATAGTCTATATCTATATATGGAACAGGAGCTTTCTTCGCTTATAGAATTACTTGAAAAAAACGGTGAAAATCGTTTAGAGTATAAAACTCTCCGTGAGCAGATGCGACGTATCTTGTCGAAAGATAAAAGGGGAGAATTGGTCTCTCTTATCCCTAATTCTTATCTAAGAAAATGGTTTCTGGCTGATATTCGTATTGCTTTGCGTAAGAAAAAAATAAAAGATATTGTTTTGTATTTACAGCATGCATTGGGAATTATAAAAGTTCAAAGGATACGTATTGGTATAGAAAGTGGCGAAGCTCAAAAATTGCTTATCAAAAAAGAAGATCTTAAAAAAGGGGATATTGTTTTATCTTATAAAACGAAGTCTTTCTTGGACAAAGAATTTTTATCAAAATTAATTGCTAAAGCAGCCTATACAAGTATCACTCATTCATCAATTGTTTGCGAAGATGAAAAAGGAGAATTAAGAAAACTAACATCATATGCACAAACGTGGGGTTTGGATGCACTTGATTTGACCCCAGAATCAGGGGAGATTTTCTTTATTCTGTCTGCAGATCCTAATTTTAAATATACTCAAAAATTACATAAAGAGATTGATAATTGGTATAACATGGTGCGTCATAAAAAAGATTCTTTGCGTATGCGTTGGAAATTAAGATTTTCTGAGACGAAGTGTTGGTCAGCTTGTGTATCTGGATTTGTTTTTACTACAACTATGCGTCTAACTGGTGCATACATAGTTATTCCGAATCCTTTGTGGTTGGTGAGTGGGTACTATTGTAGTGAAATATTAGATATCATGTTTAAAAGAGTAGGAGTTACTTTATCTGCAAGAACTAGAAGACCAGCCTTATTGGGACCGTCTGATATGATGTATTCACCGTATTTGCAGTTTAAAGGTCTCATGGCAACTCCACAAGATATTGCTGTATTAGAGACAGAAAAGATTATTATATAAAAAA
>CAYTZA010000038.1:0-4670 GCA_964442365.1 uncultured Candidatus Saccharibacteria bacterium
GAAATATTGATGCATGGAAAGCGGTGCCATACGATTGGCGCTTCAATCCAGATACAATAATCGAGAAGACTGAACTAATTAAAATTGTGAAAGAACTGGCTTCATCTTCGTATACTGGGAAAGTAACGATTGTTGCTCATAGTGCTGGAGGGTTGGTGACAAAACGCTTTATACAAATCTTAGAAGAAAACGAACTCGATAGACTGATTGACACTATCGTATTTGTGGCAGTGCCACACTTCGGGACGCCAAAAGCATATGCTTCACTTTTGTATGGAGAAGTACAAGAACTTGGTTATGGTTTTATTTTGTCAAAAGACACTGCTCAGAAACTTTCTGTAAATATGCCCATGGCATACAATCTCATACCATCTCGTAGATATTTTAACTTTGAACATCCAACTTTTGTTTCAGGACTTTTATCTGTATCTACATGGGAATCTTTCAGTGAAATATTTTCTGAGTATAACGATTTTTTGTGGAATAAAGCCCAAAATATGCATGATCGTATTGATACATGGAATCCTCCAGAACAAATAGACGTGCATACTCTTATCGGCAATCATAGACCGACTTTGCGTGGTATACGATATATTGGCAAAGATCGAAGACCATCTTTTAGTCTAAACGGTGACGGTACTGTTATGGTTCCAAGTGCTCTTGGCGGAGGTGGTACGCAACACTTTTTTGATTTGAGTCTCTATGCCCATGCTGATATTTTAGAAGATTCCAAAGTGCTTGCTTGCGTGGTCGCTATAGTTATAGAAGAAGAATGTGTCTCAGATGTAGCGGAGTCGTATGATGGTGAGGTTATTACTGTTTTGAGTGTGCACTCGCCCGTTCACATACGTGTACAAGATGAGTTTGGTCATGTTACGAGTATGGTAGAAGAATCAATCCCAAATAGTGCATATATGGAATTTGGTGAAGGGAAATACGTTGCTCTTGCAGGTAGTCCTTCTGTAGGTATTTCTTTGATTGGTACAGGAGAAGGATTTTTTGATTTTGAAGTAGAACAGATAACTTCTACAGGTACTACCTTGATATATGCTCTACAGGATATACCAATTTATTATGATCAAAAAGTCGAATATCGTTTGAGTGAAGAAGGTATTGTGCAGGATGTGTTTGCAGAGCCTGTGCTATTGCAAAAAACAACACCTGTTTCTGTTGCTACACCAGTAGCTTCTACAACAGTAGAGGGTTTTTTCACGATAAATACAGTTTTGACAGAGGATAGACCAGATTTGTTTTTAGAGACATATATACGAGAAATCGTGGGTGTGGTGGTGGCTTTATTTCGTAGTCTTGATTTTATTATTTAAATAGTGTAAAGTATTTTGCATAAGGCCGCAGACAAGAGGTGACGAAAGTCTTAATTTCCTCTCGAGGTCACTGACTCAATCGGGTAACACCCTGTAGTCGGCCTTTACCAAAGGTCGATTTATTGTTTACGTGAAAAAATATATGCCAGTATCAAAAGCAAAAAAACAAGAAATTTACAAAGATGTTACTGAAACCCTTTCAACAAAAGGCTCGGTAGTTTTTGTTAATTTTCATGGAGTTACTGTTGCCGACGCTACAGTTCTTCGTAAACAGCTCAAGAAAGAAAAAGTAAACTATCTTGTTGCAAAAAAGAGTATTGTAAAAAAGATTCTCGGAGGTATGGCTGTTGAAGGTGGCATGCCGTCACTTGATGGAGAGCTCGCTCTTGCTTCAGGTGAAGATTTGATTGCTCCTGCTCGCGAAGTCTATTCTTTCCAGAAAAAACTTGATGGAAAGATACAGGTTCTAGGAGGAATCTTTCAGGGAAAATACATGTCGAAGGATGAGATGGTTGCTATTGCTTCTATTCCAGGCCAACAGGCACTTCGTGGTATGTTCGTCAACGTTATCAATTCTCCTATTCAAGGACTCGTCCTTGCACTTGATGCGATAGCAAAAAAGAAAACAGCATAAATTATTAGATTAGGTTATATACACTATGTCAGAACAAACAACAGTTGAAGTACCGGCAAAGTTCAAGAGTATTGTAGAAGCGATTGAACAAATGTCAGTACTTGATCTTAACGAACTCGTTAAATTATTTGAACAGAAATTCGGTGTTTCTGCAGCAGCGGTAGCTGTTGCAGGACCCGCAGCTTCTGGACCCGCAGAAGAGAAGACGTCATTTAACGTTCATCTTACTGATGCTGGTGCACAGAAGATTGGTATTATTAAGATCGTCAAAGAAGTTCTTGCTCTTGGTCTCAAGGAAGCAAAGGATCTTGTTGATGCCGCTCCAGCTCTCCTTAAAGAGGGTATGAAAAAGGAAGATGCTGAAAACCTCAAGAAGCAGATTGAAACTGCAGGAGGTAAAGTAGAGTTGAAATAGACTTATTTCTTCATTATACAAAAAACACCCCAATTACGTTCGGGGTGTTTTTTGTATGCGGAAAGTGGTGTATGATAGTACAACTATGGAAATACTAGAAAAACTGTTTGGAACTACCGCCAGAGTAAAACTCATGAGATTGTTTTTATTTAATCTTGATACTGCATATAGCGTGGAAACTATTATGGAAAGAACTAAAGAAGTGCCACGTATTGTTAAAAAAGAACTGGCTCTATTGGCATCTATAAATCTTATTACTAAAAAGAAAGTTATTTCTAAAATTGGTGATACGAAAAAGAAATTACCTGGCTGGGTTTTGAATCAGGACTTTATGTATTTAAACGAACTTAAATATCTACTTTTAAATACAAAACTTATCGGAGATTCTGATATGATCAAGCGTTTCAAAAAAAGTGGACGTATTAAGCTTATTATTTTATCTGGTTTGTTTATTCAAAATACTGACAGTAGGCTAGATCTATTTATCGTTGGTGACGGTATTAAAAAGGGGAGTATTGAAAACGTTGTAAAAACGCTTGAAGCTGAAATCGGAAAAGATTTGCGTTATGTATGGCTCAGTACAGAAGAGTTTAATTATCGTGTCGCTATGTATGACAAATTGGTCCGAGATATTCTTGATTTTCCTCACGAAAAGATTCTTAATCGTTTTAACACTATTTCTTAATTATTTTTTTATTAGTACTTATACATTTCTTTATCTACCATTATGTACACTTTATGGATGAAAACAAAAAAAGAAATACCACTGACATATTCAGTGATGAAAGATTTATTAGCGTTGGAGAGGGTCGAGTTCTCACGTCACGTGAGTGTTGTGGCGGAAGAGTATCAAGAGAGGCTTAAAGCGGCTACTGAGCTTTTACCAGATATGTATCAGGATATACAAATCTTAAAAGAAGACGTAGCTATACTTAAAGAAGACGTAGCTATACTTAAAGAAGACGTAGCCATACTTAAAGAAGATGTAGCTATACTTAAAAAAGACGTTTCAGTCTTAAAAATACAGATGAAAAACGTCGAAAGACGCCTAGATACGGTAAGTAGCGTATAGCGTATTGACTCTAAAAGCCCCTTAGTATATACTGTTCTTCACCTGAATATGTTAATCAAAACAAGAACTCGATTGCAGCGCTTTTAGCCCTTAATCGGGCTTGTCAAAAAGACCGCTGCCAAGCGGTTTTTTGTTTAGAGAGATGTTCAGGGTGATACGTTCATTGACAATTAAATAAAGTAAGTGATGTAGGTAACCTTGTTATGTGATTGATATCATGTAACAGGATAACGTATTTTTAAAAAGTCCTACTGTATCCTTGATCGGATATGGTAGGCATGTGGTTCTTACATTTCCTAATATGGAAATTAAGGGCGTATGGTGGATGCCTAGACTCTAAAGAGCGATGAAGGACGTGGCGTGGCGGCGATACGCTTCGGGGAGGTGCCGAGCAACCTTTGATCCGAAGATTTCCGAATGGGGTAACCCCTCTGTTTATCAGAGATCGTAGCAATTTAGCTACGATGCAGACCCAGGGAAGTAAAACATTTCAGTACCTGGAGGAAAAGAAACTAATCAGTATTTCCTAAGTAGCGGCGAGCGAAAAGGAAGAAGCCCAAACCTAGCTCTCAACTTAGTCCTAGAAGTGTATGCAAATATATTTCTGTACTAAGTTGATAGCTGGGGGTTGTAAGGTAGCAGCGTGGTTTTAAAAACCAGAAAAGTTACAAAGTATGTTTGCAGAAGAATGTGCTGGAAAGCGCAACCATAGAGGGTAATAGTCCCGTAATCGAAACAAATATATCTTTTCAGTTGCTATTCTTGAGTACTTCGAGACACGAGTGGCTCGGAGGAATCTGCCGGAACTAACCGGTAAGGCTAAATATCTTTAGAGATCGATAGTGAACTAGTACCGTGAGGGAAAGGTGAAAAGTAGCCCGGCAAGGGCGGTGAAATAGACCTGAAACCATATGTCTACAAGGAGTCGATGCGGGTATTTATATCCGCTACGGCGTGCCTATTGAAGAATGAGCCAACGAGTTGATGAATACTGCAGACTAAGTCCGCGAGGATGGAGTCATAGGGAAACCGAGTGTGAATAGCGCGATAGTAGTATGCATCAGACCCGAAACCAGAGCGAGCTAATTATGAGCAGGGTGAACTTTTGAGAAATCAAAAGGGAGGCCCGAACGGTTGAGCCGTGCAATACTCTCCGATGACTTGTGATTAGAAGTGAAAAGCTAATCGAGCCTGGTAATAGCTGGTTCTCTCCGAAATAGCTTT
>CAYTZA010000039.1:0-4576 GCA_964442365.1 uncultured Candidatus Saccharibacteria bacterium
AGTTGCTACTCATAAAACACAGTAATGTTCTCTGAGTAACAGCTAACTACCAATAACGTATGTCAAAAAACTGCTATGATTTTATGTAATCATATAATATAACTGCTGTCAAATGCTCGAAGTTGTGCGCGAGGTAATAACCTTCTGGAAGACCAATAAAGAGCACATTTATATCCCGAATTATAGGGATGGATTGTTTAAAATTACACAGCCGACAGCCGAGGAAATGGCTAGATATTAAAGTTTTTGAAACCAAGCCACTACCTTACCTACAAAAAAGAAGATCAATCCATATCCAGCCAAAGTTAGACCGTAAAGGGTTACTGGTTCATTAAAATCAAGACCTCCTTGAGCAGGTGAACCACTTCCTGCCCATGCTAACCCACCAAGAATCATTACTACGGAGATGATGATTATCCATTTACCTGTCTTTTTAACCTTGTGACCGCCATGAATAGTTACTTTGGTTGATCCGCCAAAGCCAAACCAAGACGCTATTGCTGCGACTACAAGACCACCAATGATTGTAATAAATAATTGACTCATATCAGAACATTATTCCTCAAACGACAAAAAGTAAAGATTGCTAGATTTTAGGCCTATCACCCTTAAGTAATCTCTCAAAGGCTTCCAAGTTTCCCATAGCATCATGAACAGGATGATGGTCGTGCTTTGTTATACGCAATCTCTTCCAAGAAGATGCATCCTTAAAATCTCCAACTAAACCAGCGTAGAAATCACCGATTCTTCGAGCGGAATATCCAAAGGGGTTGATTCCAATAGTCCGATGAAAACTATCATTGATCCACTGCCAATCAAAAGCAGGATTATCACTCACAAATTTTGGTCTTTCTTCACCACAAATCTCTATTAACCATGCCTTAAATTTTTCAAATACTTCTTTTTCATCAAAGACTACACCGGTCGCAATCTTAAATTCAGGATTTTCTGGATCAGGCTTTCTTTCAACCAAGACTCCATGAAAGGTTGCCCTCGATGGGTATGCGACTGCACCAAATTCAGTAAGCTTGCCCATACTAGGACACTTACCGTTTGCTTCGCAATCAATGAAGATTAAAGTTTTAAAATTATTTACATCCATGGTGATTATTTTACCATAGTGTCGATATGCTGGGTTCTTTGAAGAACCATGTACACTTGTTTTTCTTTATTCCGTCCAGTATAATAGCTGTACTGGACAAAAAAGACATATTCTGTCCAATACAACATAAATATTATGCTTAAAAAGATAGTTTCAGACCAAAAATTACAAAAAGAGCAGTTACTGACTTTTTCGTATATAGATCGAGATCAAGGGCCGTTTGCTAAAAAATGGTTGGATTCGAC
This sequence comes from uncultured Candidatus Saccharibacteria bacterium, assembly GCA_964442365.1. Taxonomy (GTDB): domain Bacteria; phylum Patescibacteriota; class Minisyncoccia; order Phycocordibacterales; family DAORIS01; genus CAYTZA01. The sequence goes on from CAYTZA010000039.1 coordinate 1,348, forward strand.
TTTGATAAAAGTGGTTCTTGGCCCTCGTCGTGCTGGGAAATCAGTCTTCTCTCTCGTGCTTTTGAAAGATCGACCTTTTATGTATTTCAATTTTGATGATGAAGTAATATCAAGTACTGGTGGAATATCTACGGATGAACTGATGAAAGAATTGCATGCGGCGTACGGACCAATAAAAACTATTCTTTTTGATGAAATACAAAATCTTCCAAACTGGGAACTTTTTGCCAACAGGTTACATCGTGCAGGGTACAATCTTGTTCTGACAGGATCAAATGCCCAACTTCTTTCAAAAGAACTTGCAACTCACCTTACAGGCAGACATATACCAATAGAAATTCTTCCATTTAATTTTAATGAATTCCTTCGAGCAAAAAAGGTTGTGACAAATCATGAGTATAGCTCTTTACCACAATATCGTGGAGAGTTATTGAACCTCATGGAAAATTATCTTGTAAAGGGTGGATTTCCTGAAGTTGTAGTGAGTAATGTAGATACAAAAGATTATCTAGGAGTACTCTTTGACTCTTTGCTTTTTAAAGATGTGGTTAAAAGACATAAGATACGATTTTCTTCTGTCATAGCTAACCTCGCAACACATCTCATAAACAATTTTTCTAATCTTTACACAGTTAGGAAATTACTTGATATTTTGAATTTAAAGAGTGCTTCTACTACGGAAAAATACATAACATATTTAGAAGAAGCCTATCTTATATTTTCAATGCTTCGATATTCACCAAAGTCAGTAGAGCGTATAAGATCCCCTCGAAAAGTCTATGCTGTTGATAATGGATTTATAAGTGCAAAAGGTGTTCAACACTCGCCAGATAAAGGAAAGCTCATGGAAAACCTTGTCTTTATAGAACTTGTAAAAAGAGGTAACAAGCCAAACCGTGAATTGTTTTACTACAAGACTCGTAATGATCGAGAAATAGACTTTTTGCTTATGAAAGGACATGTGGTAACAGAACTTGTGCAGGTATGTTTCGAATCAATAAATCCCGATGTTGAACAGAGAGAAATAAAAGCATTGGTAGAGGCAAGTGGTGAATTGAACGTCAAAACACTCACTGTCCTTACTTGGGATGAAAAGCGTGAGGTAGAAAAAGACGGTCTAACGATTTCTTTTAAACCTCTACATGAATGGTTGCTTGAAGTAAATAAAGAAAATTAGATGATTCCAAGAGGCACAATAAGAAAAGTTGGTGATTATTATTATAGTAATCCAGAATATAGGAAGGAGATTTTTCGAGGTCTTAAGGAATTTTTTGGTGAAAATATACCAGATAATGATGAACCTCTTTTTAATGAATGGATGACCTATGATTTTATATTTTCTGATGGAAAGAGGATGTTGGAAAAGTTTTATGAAGAAAATCCATTGAGTATTCCGTTATATAGAAGAGAAATATACAAGACTTTACTAGAAAATTATTACGGACTGTTTGAGGTAACGAAAGTCGTGCCATTAAAGAGCTTATCACTTAGAAGATTAAGTGATAAAAAAGAGTTTGATGTATCAGAAGTTTCTGCCACTATGGATTTAGAGGTGGGTGATGTCTTCGTAACCCGTGTGGCAAAGATTATAGATCACTATCAGTTAGTTGGGGCAGATGGAAAAGCTATAAAATCTAGTCAATCAAAATCTAAAAAAGAAAGAGATATTTTTATCAACAATCTTTCACTTGCTAAAATGGACACACCAAAAGATTCCTATGTTTTCTATAAGGTTTTTTAGTTAATTTTAGGCTCCATCTTGTGGACGAGTCCGGAATCCCAGGTTGAACAAGTATTGAGAGGGAATTAGATAATTTGGGTAGCTTTAGTCTGAGTTTCTTCTCCTAATTTTCTAAACGATCCTTTACCATATGTTTTCTCAATTAATCTAGCAACAGGTAACAATTTCCCAGACATTGCTGCTTTTGCAAAAATATCAAATATTTCCTCTACAGATTTAAAGTCACTTGTATTATTCTTGAAAATATCTTTAACAATTCGATTTAATTTACCTCGCTCTTTTATATACGAATAGTCATACATTTCTATCGAACCGTCTCTTTCAGTAATACCTGCTAGGTCTTTAAACAGTGTAGGTGATATGGCTCTCATTTTATCCCTTTTCTGAACATCGTCCGACACGGCAGTAATGTCTGGAAAGTTTTCATTATCGAACATTTTTGCTAGTTCTTCTGTAATTGCTTCGTTTAAATCCTTGAAAAATATGGTTTCACCATCATCTTTTAAATGGACTTCAAAACCGACTCGACGGAGGTCAAACCATTCATACCAAGGTTGCCATCGTTCATCTTTTCTAGATGATTTGTACCAAATTGATTGGAATGAATTTAAATGAATAAGTTCGTGGCAAATCGTCTTTAAGTTTTTTAATAAGTTATGTTAGTCAACAATATATAAATATTGATCTACTGTAGAATACCCCCCACCTTGATTATCAAAAAAAGACTTTACATTATCATTCAATTTATCTCTCTCTAGAATATGGATGTGATCTAGAGTTACGTGTAATACAGGATTTCCTTCATATCTTTTTATAAAATCAGGTAGCTCATCTAAAACTTGTTGAATAGCTCTATTTTCTTCTTCCGTTTTTTCTCTTTCTGCGTGATTCTGAATATGTCCGTTGAAGAGTTGATCAAAGACTTCCACTTTTTGTTTTTCTTGTTCCGGATTTAATCCAATGATTTTTGAAATACTAGACTTTTTTATTGGTTCTTCTTGAGGGGCTTCATTATGATTTGTCATTCTAGATTGTTCCATAAATCTAAGTATATCAAAAGCTCTGACCTCTATCTAGGTATCAAAAATAACCATATTGAAAATATGAATAAAAATTTGGCTCCGCGGGCAGGATTCGAACCTGCGACCAATCCCTTAACAGGGGACCGCTCTACCAGCTGAGCTACCGCGGAATGTTTTCTTTTAATGTACGAACATGACAAAATGTAACATATTTGGGTTACGAAATCAAAAGCTATGTACATCCATGTAAAAGCCAAAACTGAGGCAAAGAAGGAAGAGGTGATCAGGGTCTCGGCCGATCATTATGAAATAGCTGTGCGCGAACCGGCAAAGAGGAATGAAGCCAACAAGCGGATAGTCGAAATAGTGAGAAAGTTATTTTCTGGGAGGAATGTCAAGATAGTAAATGGGCACCATTCTAGAAGCAAATTACTAACAGTTGAAGATGATGATTAGTGTGATAAAA
>CAYTZA010000040.1:0-4330 GCA_964442365.1 uncultured Candidatus Saccharibacteria bacterium
GCGCCCAGTAGGAATCGAACCTACGACCCTCTGCTTAAAAGGCAGGTGCTCTACCGACTGAGCTATGGGCGCATCTTTCTATTACGACACAAATTCGTATGACGGATAATATCAGAAATATAGCATATGTCTATGCTAACACGTCTCTTGTAGTGTAATATGCTTTTATTATGAAAAATAGTGTATATCTCATATTGCACAACATAAGAAGCTCTGAAAATGTTGGTTCTATGTTTCGCACGGCTGATTCTGCTGGTGTAGATAAGATATATTTAACTGGTTATACTCCGGCACCAAAAGATCGTTTTGAGAGAAAAAACAATGCTATATCTAAATCAGCTCTTGGGGCAGAGGATTATGTTATTTGGGAAAAAGAAGATGATATTGTTTCTCTTATTAAAAAATTGAAGAAAGAGAAATTTTCAGTTGTAGCGATTGAGCAAAATGAAAAATCTGTAGATTATAAAGAAATAAAAATTGATAAACCTGTTGTGTTTATCGTTGGCAATGAAGTCACTGGTATAGAGAAAGAAATCTTATTAAAGTGCGATCATATCGCAGAAATACCAATGAAAGGGAAAAAAGAATCACTCAATGTCAGCGTTGCTTTAGGAATAGCACTTTTTAGAATTTTGAATATCTAATATAGTTTTTGGTGTGTAGGACAAAAATGTGCACTACGTCCACCAATAATCTTTCTTTCGATTACACCCACACAACCACTTTTTTTGCATTTTTGTCCTTTACGTTTGTATACATTGTGTTCGTTTTGAAAAGATCCTTTCTCTCCATGGATGTTTCTATAATCAGACATAGAGTCTCCACCAAAATCTATACCTTTCTGGAGAAGTTTTTTCATATTTTTATACATAAGAGATATCTTATCTCTTGGAATATTTTTTGATTTAGAATTTGGATGTACAGACGAAGACCAGAGTATTTCATCCGAATATATATTTCCAATACCAACAATAAGAGATTGATCCATCAGAACTTGTTTGATTGGAGACTTTGGTTTTAGAAGAACCTTTTCTAGAAATATTTTTTCTGTGAAGTTTTTATCTAAAGGCTCGAGACCGAGTTCATTTACGTGAGAACTTTCTAATAGGGAGGGAGTATGTATTATAGTGACTTTTGCGAATCTTCGCATGTCCGATAAGACAAGGTGTTTTTTATTTGAAAGTGTTAATACGAAACGTATTCTAGAATTAAAACTATCATCACGAAGTGGTCCCGGGTGTACTGCTTTCCAAGGATCTTTTTTATCAGAAGTTTTTATATACTCTCCATACATGACGTGACCAGTCATTTTCATATGAATCAATATCGTGTGTTGATTGTTTAGGTGTATTAGAATATTTTTTCCTCTTCTTTCAGCTTTTTGTATTTTAGAGTTTATTACATTCTTTTTAAAATAATCAAAAAAGACGGGATCTTTAATATTGTTTTTACCTTTAAAATACGGACTGTTGTAATTTGTCCAGATATCTATGATTTTAAGACCTGTAACATGTTTTTGTATTCCCGATACAGTCGTTTGGACTTCTGGTAACTCTGGCATAATGCCAAGAATATAGCATGTTTTATTTTCTTACAACCTTTTGTAATTCTTCTCTAGCTACTTCAGCATCACTCCATGGCTGTTTCGTATTATTTGGTCCCATGATATATGGATCAGTACCTTTACCTGATATTAGAACAACATCACCTGGTTGTGCTTTGCTAATAGCTTTGTGTATGGCGCTACGTCTATCAAGATCTATTTCATATTCTGCGCGACTAATACCTGGAAGCATATCGTCGATTATTTTTTGAGGATTTTCATCGTAAGGGTCTTCATTTGTAAGGAGTATAAAGTCGCAATATGTATCTGCTACACGTGCCATGTCGGGTCTTTTCCAAGTATCACGACCACCACCAGTATTTCCTATAACACAAATTTTTCTTTTTGAACCAAATGTTTGGTAAATCTTTTTGAGAGAGTCAGAGGTGTGAGCGTAATCGACTATTACTTCAAAATTTTGACCGATATCTATTTTTTGGACTCTTCCTGGTACAATTTCAATTTTCTCTAAACCATTTTTAATAGAGTTTATGTCTATGCCTAAAGAATCTGCACAGTTAGCGGCAGCAAGGGAATTATAGATATTAAACAAACCTCGCAATTTCATTTTTATATTTGTATTTTTGAAAGTAAATGAAATATAGCCATTGTCATCAATTAAATATGGCTTAGCTTGTTCTATATCAAAAGATAGTTTTTTACTAGCTTTGTTTTCTAGAAATTTAGTACTTTCTTTATCTTCTTTGTTAACGATAAGAATAGTTTCTTTTTTATTTGAATTTCCCAATTCTTGGGCTATGGATAGTTTTGCTTTTAAATATTTTTCATAGCTACCATGAGATTCTATGTGTTCTGGAGAGATATTTAAAAATATAAAAACATCTGGATTGAGAAATTTGTGTCTGAACTGTTTTGCGGCCTCTGAACTTGTTTCTATTATTGCGTACTCACAGCCTTTATTTACAGCATCTCTTAGAAATTTTTGTATAAAAAATCTTCCAGGTGTGGTCATTTTAAATTTGTTTGGAGTAGTTTTGTCAATCTTCTTGAATCTTATTGTATTTATGAGAGCCGTCTTTTTATTTGCTGTTTCAAGGATAGAATTTACTAACTCTGTAGTTGTTGATTTTCCTTTTGTTCCAGTGATTAAAATAACTTTTATTTTTCTAGAAGGGAAACGGTACAAAACAGCTCCTCCAAGAGATAGGGAATAGTGATAAAAAGGTTGTGCTAAGCGAAAGAGTTTTTTGGGAATAAATTTTTTGATTGTGGTGAGCATGTTGTGGAATTATTTTTTTGAAAGTGAAGAAATGGCTTTTTTAAGCTTCTCTTTTTGAGAGAATTCTGCAGGCATATCTTTTAATATCGAACGTATCTTTTTTTCATCGTAACCAAGTACCACCAAAGCTTCGAGAGTGTCGTGATCTTCTTGGCTCGCGCCAGCGTGCTTTTCTTCTCCTTCACCGACAGTTAGTTTGTCTCCAAGTTCGAAAACAATCTTCTCAGCGGTCTTTTTACCTATACCTGATATTTTACTCAAATAGACAGGATCTTTAGATTGTATACCTCTGCGGAGTGTTTGAACTGTAGCTGTAGCGATAAGTCCAAGAGCAGTTTTTGGACCAATACCAGAGACAGTAAGAAGTAATTCAAAAAATATGAGGTCATTTTTATCGTAGAAACCATATAGATCTTGAGAATCTTCTCGTATAGCGTGATGAATCCAGATTGTCACAGGGGTAGGGGACTTATGCACAGTTGGCGCATCTCCACCTGTTATCCACACTCTATACCCAACTCCTCCACAGTCTATCACCAGGCTATCCTCAATTTTATCCACAATTAGTCCATGTAGTCTGCGTATCATGGGTTATATGATACAACAGCTTGTCTTTTTTGTATTCCTACGGTAGTATTGCTCGCATGCCAATTACATCATCTGCAAAGAAAGCTCTAAGAGCCTCAAAGCATAAGCGCGTGTACAATCTTGCACGAAAGCATGTTTTTATGGACGCAATTAAAAAGATAAAGAAACTTGTTACTGAAAAGAAAGCAAAAGAAGCTCTTGCTGCTCTTCCTGCTGCTTATAAAGCGATTGATAAAGCTGCAAAAACAAATCTTATCAAAAATAATACTGCAGACCGTAAGAAATCTCGTCTCGCCGCTATGGTGAAGAAGATTAGTTAATTTTTCTTGTCCCCTCGCTAGGAATCGAACCTAGATTTTGAGTTCCGCAAACTCATGTCCTATCCATTGAACGACGAGGAGGATGATGGTAGACAGACTACCATACTTTTTAAAAAACCCAAATTAGAAGCCTAATTTTTCAAGTATCTTGTGAAAAATTGGCTCAGGATGATCTGCTCTTAAAAGATGGTGTTGTAGAACATTATCAACCTCTTCTGGTGTAACACTGTCCAGTCTTATGACTATATAGGGCATAAGAAGTTTTTTTGATTTGATTACTAGTTTTGGTCCTGTAACACCGTATTCATCGAGATGATATGAGTGCAGGTTATCAAATATGTATACGTCATCGTTGTGGCGAATACCTCTTGTTGTTAGATGAATGGTGATAATGCGAGGTGGTTTTTTTGTATAGATTGTGAGGATAAGAGAGCCAAGTCCAATAACAATACCAAGGAGTATGTTATCGAGAAGTATACAAATAACAATAAGTGCTACTGTAATAATCCCAACTGTCCAATACCAGTCAGTCGAATTTTTTCTTGGCTCATATTCGAGAGCTTCCCATCCGAGGAGTAT
>CAYTZA010000041.1:0-4177 GCA_964442365.1 uncultured Candidatus Saccharibacteria bacterium
GCTTTGGCTGTAAAGTTAGCCAAGAAATACAATGGTGAAGTTATTTCTGCTGATTCTCGTCAGGTATATAAAGGGTTAGATCTAGGTACAGGCAAAATCACAAAAAAAGAAATGTCTGGAATTATGCATCATCTTTTAGATATAGCATCTCCTCGACGTATATATACTGTATCTGATTACAAACAAGACGCTGAAAAAGCTATTTTGAAAATAATTAAAAAAGGGAAGTTGCCGATCATTTGTGGGGGTACAGGTTTCTATATCGATGCACTTCTATATGACATACAACTACCTGATGTGCAAAGAAATATCACCCTTCGAAAAAAACTAGAAACATACTCCACAGAAAAACTTTACACTATACTCGCCAAAAAAGATCCAAAGCGAGCTAAGACGATAGATAAACACAACAGAGTGAGACTGATTCGTGCTTTAGAGATTGTAGATTCTCTTGGTTCTGTTCCCTCTTTGTCTACAACAAAAAAGTACGACCATACGATTATAGGCCTACAAGTTACTCCTGAAGTATTACAAAAAAAGATCCATACACGCATCTTGTCTCGTATAAAAGCCGGTATGATAACTGAAGTAAAAAATCTTCATACTAAAGGTCTCTCATGGAAACGTATGAATGAACTTGGTCTTGAATACAGATATATTTCACATTATCTACAAGGACTTATTTCAAAAGAGGAACTAATTAATATTCTCAATACAAAAATATGGCAATATGCTAAACGTCAAATGACGTGGTTTAAGAAAAATAAAGAGATACAGTGGTTTGGGTCTGGGGATATAAAAAATCTAGAAAAGTTCTTAAAGACACGACTTTAATTTGTATCTTTGACTAATCTGTGTTACAGTTTTTAAAAGATACATAGTTCCATTCACCCTAAGTTGGCCCTAACAGGTCAACAAAAGAAAGGTTCCCCATGGAGACTGTAACTGATCCAATACAAGAGAGGCTCGACTCACTGGCACAACAAATCGAGTTTGTTTCACAACAGCTCCAAAGAAACGAGATACGTGGTCGATACTTAAAGCGTAAAGCTTTCGAAGCTCTTGATCGCTTAAAGGAAGAATACACCAAAACACTGAACAGAAAAAGGTCGCCACAGTATCCATCGGGAATCAACAATCAAGACGTAATCGCTAGACTCAGAGAAAAAATCAGTAGTATGGTAAGAGAAATATCTGAAGACAGCAAGCCCATATACCACGAAGGATATCAGCCACGAGATATTGTACTGGCTCAAAAAAGACAGAGTCAGCTAACAGCGATCAAGTCACGTTTCTTCAAGATGTTCCAAGAAATCAACACCGAATTCCATGGATTAGTTGGGGAAGGAACTCTTAAAAGAGAGAAGCGTCCCCTATCGATCCGCAGTGAGAGGATTGATCATGAATCTGCTCTCTTGAGAAATTACATTAACAGAAAGTCTAGCTAGAAAGTAACACAGCCACCTCCAAAGGTGGTTTTTTATTTACTCATTACTTTTGCGGGCCCGCCGCGACTCGAACGCGGAACCTCAGTTTTGGAGACCGATGTTTTACCATTGAAACTACAGGCCCAGTACTACATACCATATCAAAAAAGACCCTTTTCGGCTACTTAACAAAAAGCCCCTCGAGATGAGAGGCTTTTTTGTTATTTCTTTACTTCTTTAAATACAACACGCTTACGAAGTTTTTTACTGTATTTCTTAAGTTCAATTTTACGCTGAACCTTACGACGATTCTTGCGTGTATGATAGACCTCTCCGGTCTCTTTATTCTTTATGATTATGAGATTATCTTGTGACATAAGTAGAGAACACTATACAAAATTAGTGGCTAAAAAGCAAGATAGGATGCGATAGAGTCTTTTAGTGTGCGTATAACGTTCTTAAATCTCTCTTCATCAGTTTCAAGTAAAATAAAACGAAAACCATATAAAGTAGAGTTAAAACCACTAGAAAGTGGTACTACACATGTACCCGTACTAGCCAAAAGATTATATACAAAACGTTTATCAAGTTTCTTCTCACTAAGATATGGAGTGATAATCTCTTTTATCTTTTGATCTGCAATAGGAAGTGACTGCCCTTCTTTTAAAACTCCTTCTTCAAAGACTAGAGTCATGTAAAAACCTCCATAAGCTTTATGAATAATCACTCCAGGAATGGTCGAAAGTTCTGCGTGAGCATATTCAGATCTTTTCTGATAGCGAGTATTGCGTTCTGCTAAATATGGATAATATCGAGTATCACTCATAACCTTAGGAAGAACTTTTTGTGGAAGTGTTGTTGAACAAACTTCCAACATCTTGGCGTCTACGAGACTTTTAGTATATCTCGCAAAATTTGCATCTTTATCACGATTATAAAACTCTATCCAGCCACAACGAGCTCCTGGCCATGGAAATTCTTTTGATATGCCACGCATAGCTATACCGGGCACATCTCCAATCACTGACGCCAGTTTTTTGTGTTCTATACCTCCATAAAATAAGTTCGAGTAAATCTCATCAGAAATCATAAAAAGATCAAACTCTTTGGCTATAGCAACAACTTTTCGTATGAGTTCTTGAGGATAAACCATACCCGTTGGATTGTCGGGATTAATAAGTAAAATACCAGCTATTTGTGGATTGGCTTTTAGTTTTTCTCGAAGATCGTTTAAATCTGGATACCAATTGTTATGAGGATCAAGATTATATGTAATATGTGGAGCACCTGCATGAGCCGCTTCTGCTGAAGAGTGCGTTGGATATGCTGGATTAGGACCGATTATACGAGCATTTTTATTTAGATAGGTATAGATTTTAGAAATAGCATCACCGAGACCATTGAAAAATAAAATATCGTCGGCTGTAATTTGTGCCCCACCTTCTATATTTCTTTCATAAGCAATATACTCTCTGGTTTCAAGTAATCCTTTAGTTGGTGAATATGCAAAAGTATTGTCATCTTCTTGTATAGTTTTCACAACAATATCTTTTATCCATACCGGCACAGGCTCACCTTTAGCTACAGGATCACCGATATTTTCCCAAGATATTTTTTGTCCAAGCTTTTCTATCTTTTTGGCCACTTCAACAATCTCACGTATTTCATATGTAAGTTCATCGGCACCAGCATGGACAAGATCAGTTCTCATATACCTATTATATATAAAACTTCTTTATAAGGGGATTGAGACGTGTTAAAAGTTCATAAGCACTAGTCTCTGCCAAAGACGCTACATACTCAGGATCAATCAGTGGTGATTCGCTACCAAGAAGTGTTACTTCGCTACCCACTTCTGCTTCTGTGTCAGTAACGTCAATAATCAACATATCCATAGAAACCCTACCGAGAACATGTGCTTCATGACCACCAACAAAAACACTTCCTATATTTGAAAGTGCTCTAGGGAATCCATGCCAATAACCCACGGGTACAATAGCTATACGAGAATCACGTCGAAGTTCTGCAGTAAAATCATAACCAATCTTATCTCCCATACTAACTGTTTTTATTTCAGAAATAATCGATTTCCAAGACAAAGCTTGCTTCAGATGAACAGCGTAATTTCCCTGTCCTAAAAGTCCTATACCAATACGTACCATATCGTAATGAGCTTCAGGATGCAGTAACGTTCCCCTTGTTGCTCCGGCATGTACAATCGGTGTAAGCCCGTGTTTTTTAAAATCTTTGATCCAAGAATCAAAGATAAATATCTGAGCTTTTGTTTCGTCTTGAGCTTCCGGTGAAGCAAAATGCGTAAACAAACCATCGACGGTTATGATTTTTTTATATTGTTCAAGAAGTGTGAAAAGTGATTCACGATCATATTCCATAAATCCTTGTCTATGCATACCTGAATCTATCTTTATATGCACCTTTATACCCTCTATACCTTTCATAGTCACCAAACTCTCTATCTGTTGGATAGAAGAGATAGCAATCCGTATATCGTGCTTTATTGCTTGTATATAGTTCTCTGGCAAAGTGTATCCGAGAACAAGTAAGGGTAGTTTAATACCCTGTTCTCGAAGTGTAATTGCTTCCACAATAGAATCTACAGCAATAAAATCGACACCTTGTTTTTCTTGAAATTTTGCATAATCAACAAGACCATGTCCGTAAGCGTTTGATTTAACTACAGCACAAAGTTTTGTTGTTTTTGGTATGAGTTTACGGAAAACAGCGTAATT
>CAYTZA010000042.1:0-3825 GCA_964442365.1 uncultured Candidatus Saccharibacteria bacterium
ATTTCCAACTAACTTTACACTTTGCATTTTACACTTTTCACTAACTATATCGTCAGTATAACCGGTATAACCATTGGCCTCTTTGCTGTTTTGGTGAGGAGGAACTTAGAAACTGCGTCGGTTATATTGTCTTTGACAAAATCAACATTGATAGGATTTTGACCACGAGTAGACTTCTCGATCGTATCCTTTATGAGGAGACGAACTTCATGCAACAGTTCCTGTGATTCACGCAAGTATACGAAACCGCGGGAGATGATATCGGGAGACTTTTTGAGCTTACCGTTCGCTGCATTGATTATTCCAAAGACGATAAATATACCATCTTGGGCCAACATCTGACGGTCGCGGATGACCACATCCTGTACGTCGCCGACAGAGAATCCGTCAACGAGAACAAGGCCGGAGGCAGCCTTCTCTTTTAGTTTTACAATCTTTGTTCCTCCAGCTTGGATCTCTATGATCGAACTATTATCTGGAATTACCACATCTTCTTCTTTGAGACCGTTTGCTTCTTTGGCTATATCACCATGCACGCGGAGCATGTAATGATATCCGTGAAGAGGAATGAAGAATTTTGGATGAATCTTGCGATGGATCCAAGCAGTCTCGTCGCGATTTGCGTGACCAGAAGAGTGAACATCAGCTATACGATAGTGGATGATCTTGGCACCTTGGCGTGACAAATTGTCTTTCAATTTTTGCACTGCGCGCTCGTTGCCTGGAATGACCGAAGAAGAGAGCATGATTGTATCGCGAGGAGTGATCCTGATCTTGGTATGAGTCTTGTTTGACATGCGCATCATAGCGGCAAATTCATCACCTTGAGCACCAGTAGCTAGGATGACTATCCTATCTGGTGGATAGCTTTCGAGAGCGTCACTAGAGATCATTGTCTCGTTCTTGGCCTTCATCAAGCCTAGATGCTTACAAATATCCAAGTTAGATTTCATACTTCTACCTTCGACTACTACCTTTTTGCCATACTTTTCTGCGAAGTCTATGATTTTGAGTAATCTCTCAAGTAGAGAAGAGAAGGTGGCGATGATGAGACGTCCTTGCACGTTCTTTATTATCTCTTCAATATTTTTGTGTACGACTTTTTCTGGGATAGAGAAGCCGGGATTTTCTACGTTTGTAGAATCAGCCATGAGTAATAGCACCTTCTCATTTTTGAAAGCGCGATCATATTCGGCTTCTTCTTCTACCGTAGGGACACCGTCTACGTGATCGAGTTTGAGGTCTCCGGTGTGGACTATCGATCCGTATGGAGTTTGGACGATGATACCCATAGCATCTGGAATAGTGTGGGTCACTGCAAAGAATTTTATTTTGAGTTTTCCCAGAGTCAAAGTTTCTTCTTTTTCTACCACTCTAATGTCTAGCTTTGGAACATGTTGGAATTCTTCTTGACGCTTCTGGATGAGAATAGAAGTTAGGAGGCGAGTGTATAGAGGTGGGTTACCGATACGAGGCATGATGTAAGGGATACCACCTATATGGTCTAGGTGACCGTGAGTGATGAGTACAGCACGAATCTTGTTCTGTCTTTCTTCTAGGTATTTTGTATTTGGCAAAATGTAGTCAATACCAGGGGTGTTCTCATCTTTGAATTGGAAACCGATATCGATAACGACTATATCGTCACCATATTCGATAGCAGTCATGTTACGACCGATCTCTTCTACTCCACCCAATGGGACTATTCTTATAGTGTCGGGCGCCATCTTAGGGATGACTTCATCACCCTTTGTTTGGGTGAGAGGACGGGCTGGACTAGGTCTCCTGCCTCCGCCACGGGACTCTTTGCGCATGACATTCATCCTTGCTCCTGCTATATGGCGAAGCATCTCTGGATGTTTGCGGATACCTTTTCCTAGTACTACTCTATTTTGTTGTGGTTGTTGATTGTTCATAATTATTTTGCAAATATCTTCCAGACTTTTTCTGTATTTATATGCCAGTTATTAATAGAATTCCAACGATCTGATGGAACGGTTATATTTTTTAGATAAAAGTTATCTCTATTATTTTTTAATTGTTTTGGTAATACGTATATAAAATCTGGTGAGTATAAAAAGATTGCAGGTATGTCATTTTTGATTATTGAATTCAATTCGATATACTTTGTTTTTCGAATTTGTTCGTCTTCAGTCGTGCGAATTGTTTCTAGGATACCGTCTGCTTTGCTATTTGTATACATTGAAACATTTAATCCAGGTGAATTCCTTTGGGATGAATGCCAAAAAGCAAATATATCTCTATCTTTGCCGATCAATTGGCCAAATAGTAAAGTGTCATATTTTCTTGGGCGGATAATGTTTTGGTATAATTCTCCGGATTCGAATATTTTAATGTTAACCTTCACACCGATCGATGTCCAAGCATTTTTTACTATTTCAGCAGTTTGTTTTAGATCTGGAGTATCGGCTGTTGCTAGATCAATAGATAATATTTGGAGAGTGCTTTTTGGACCCTTTTTCTCATATATTCCAGTCGAAGGGTTTTTTGTCCAACCACTCTTTTCTAATATTGTTCTTGATAAAGCAAGATCCTGAGCTTCTGGCTCATTGACTTGACCGATCATCTCGATCGGCATTGGTCCGTATATCGGTTCACCGTATCCATTTAGGGCAGAATTTATAATCTGATTTCTATCGATAGCGATACTCAATGCTTTTCTGACATTTTTATCTGTTAATACCGGATTATTGTTTTGATTGAAAAAGATTCCAAAAATCCTAGGCAATGGAGTCGAAAGGACAGATAGACTGTCAAGTTTCTTTAGTTCTTCTGCTTGGGATGCAGATATTGAAGCTAGGTTGTCGATCATTCCTGTCTTTAGAGATTCAAACGATTTGTCATTATCGGCAAAAAATACAAAAGTAATAGAATCGAGAAAACCTTTTTTACTATAGTAGTCTTTGAAAGCTGTTATTTTATATTCCTTTGGTATTCCGTCATTATCACGAATTATTGATTTTACCTTGAATGGTCCCGAACCTATTGGTTCGATATTGTATTGACTAAAGACAAATTGATCGTCGCTAAGTTCATTCCAAATATGTTTTGGGAGAATACCGATCGTGGTGTTTGTAATGAATGGACTATAGGGTTGTTTTAAGACAAACTGGATCTCTCTTGGGGAGATAATATTGACTGTAATATTATTCCAATCTACTCGACGGGGACTTTTTATTGCAACATTTTGAATCTTGCCGATCGTGAAAGCTATATCCTCAGTTGTTAGAGCCTTTCCGTCATGGAAAAATATATCTGTTTTTAAAATGAAATTGTACTTTAGACCATCTTCAGATATTTTGTATGATTCTGCAAGGTCGGTTACAAGTTCGTCTCCATCATATTTCATTAGACCTGAGTAGATAAGGGAAGAGATATCTCTATCGATATCTGTGATTGCAAGGACGGGATTGATCATATGAGGTAGACCTACCACTCCTTCGCGAATATCTCCACCTTTTGCTGGTACCTCGACCATAAAATGATCGCTAATATTGATGATCATAAGTAGCGTGGTAATACAAACTATGATCACGAATATGCCGAAAACGGTCTTTTCGGTGATTGAAAAGCGATTAATATAATTGAGTATCTTTGATCCGCTTTTTAGGTGGAATTCTTTTGGTGATTCGTTAATATTCACAGTAAATTACAGTTGACTCTAAAAGCAAAATCTAAAGTAAAAAAGATTTTATTTCAAATTTTGCTTTTCGAATCTGTGGGACTATTAGATGAGATTGATAAGTGCTGAAATAGCAAAGATGATGGCGATGACGATAGTGGTATTGAATAGGACCTTCTCAA
>CAYTZA010000043.1:0-3782 GCA_964442365.1 uncultured Candidatus Saccharibacteria bacterium
AAAAGTTATCCACTTTTTGAAAAATATTTTCACAAAAATAATTTGAGAGTGTTATTATAGATATGTATCAGTCGAATACTTTTACTAAAAGTAATTTCACTCTAAAATGGCAAAGAAAAGAAAGGTGGCAAAGAAGACAAAGAAAACTAAGTCTAAGTCAAAGAAGCGCAAATAGTTCTACTGAGATTCTTTCTCAGAGAAAAAACAAAAACTCTCGAAAGGGAGTTTTTGTTTATATATTTTCTTGGGGTTTCTCTCGACGATACTCGAGACAAGTAACCTCAAGGAGTTTTGAAATAAAAAAACCGCCCGAGGTCGAGCCTCCGGGCGGTTGCGAGTGTGCTCTAAGTGTATACGTGCGTGATCTTTCTGTCAGGCACAGCGTTGAATGCCGAGTAAGTACTGCATGACATCTGCGGCACCGTACGAACTGTTCTCGTTTGTCATGAGTATTTGGGTGATCCTCGTAGCGTCGTCGCCGATGGTGATTATTGCTGGCTCGTCGTCATCTGGACTTGCTAGACCACCAGTGACTAGAAGACCGTTGCAAAGGCATCTTACACCAAGTGTATCTTCGGCTTTGCCACCTTTGCGTACGTAGTCCTCGACTGGTTCTGCTGAACAGCGTGTACCGATACTTCCGTCCGGCCTCTCGTACAGAACTACCAGAGCTCCTTGATCACAGATACGGCAACGCGCTTCGTAGGTGGCTCGATCGGAAACTGTTCCTGTACTCTGTACGACTTTGAAAGGAAAACCAGTTGGTGATGCTGTGGGGTCTGTACGGACCACTAGTTCTCCTCGAAAACCGAGGCGTCGAACTTCTTGTCTGATAATTGGATCCATGCCAGATTGTTCGCAAAGGGCAAATGCAGTTCCGACTTGGATACCTTGTGCACCTTGTTCGATTGTCCAAGCGAGTTTTTCTGGTGAAGCAAATGATCCACCGATCCAGAAGGGCAGACCGTGTTCTTTTAGGAGTGCCGCAAGTTTCAGATAGTCAACCACATCTTTTGGTCCGTAATTGGGTTGGCCGAGTTCATCAAAGGTCGGTTGACCACGAGGTGGAGCATTGTGTCCTCCGGCAGTATCTGTCTCGACTACAAATCCTTGAACTCCACCAGTTGGGATATTTTTCGAATCAAGACATAATTTTGCCAGAAGGAGTGACGAGATGATCGGTAAAAATGCCGGTCGTTTCATTTGTGGAAGTTCGACACCAAAAAACTCTCTTGGATTGAACCTCACAATATGTTTGCCTCTACTTCGGTCTTGTCTAATTACCGGTACAGGGTATTCGAGTTCTCGACCTTCGAGAAGTGCGGTAATCATTGGAGGCATATCGAACGGCAAACCAGCTCCCATTGTGATCACATCTACTCCTGCCAACATTGCACCAGTCACGGCATAGACATGTGGCGTCGCAATTTTCTCGAGATAGTTCACGCTGATCGGCTTATTGTGGCCTTCTTTTGCCAACCAAACAAAGGCGTAATTGGCGCAGATTATCGAAGCTATGAGAAGCCTTGAAGGTTTGACACTGTAAACTGGCACCGCCCGAGGCTTCTTTTTTGGATCTGAACCCTCCGGGATGAAATAGGCATCAAGTACCATTTTCGCAATGTCCTGAAAGGGAAAGTGCGATAGTGCTCGACGAATATCTCCACCAGGATCGCCTATAGCGAGAATCCGAGCCATCACTCTTTCAAGAGCAACGCCGGAAATCGTACCAAGTCCACCAAGTCGACTTACGGTATTTGCCAAAAGTGGTCTGGAGATATTCACCCCCATACCACCTTGGATGATTCTGATTAACAATAAGAACGCGTATTCCATGATTTTTCCTTTCTCTTATGTGGCTTTAATGAACAATTCTTGTCTATATTGTATCAGTAATACTGGAAGCTGGCTTTCTAATGGCCCTATACGTCAACCCAAAAATAATGTAATGTATAGTGCCATGGCAAAAGAAGATGTAATCCTCCGATTTGAAGAGGTAAGTTTCGAATACGGCCCAAACAAACCAATCTTGGAAGAAGTAGATTGTTCTATTCGTCGTGGATCAAAGATAACCATCATGGGTCAAAATGGAGCCGGAAAAAGTACTATCTTTGGTTTAATTGTCGGAAAAACAAAACCTGATTCGGGTAAGATCCACCGAGCAAATGATCTTAGTATTGCTATTGCAAGACAAGTCATCCCAAGAAATGAACTCGATCTCTCGGTTCGTGATTTTTTCCTCAAATCTTTTGAAGATTCGGTCGTCGCTGGGCTTCGAAAGAATAGTGGAAATATTTATGATATTGATCCTAGAATTGATGAAGTCTTGGAAGTAGTCAATCTCAAAGGTCATGAAAACGTACACGATAGAATAGTAAAATCTTTTTCCGGTGGTCAACAGGCTAGACTTTTGCTTGCTTCTGCATTGATCCAAAATCCTGATTTGCTATTACTCGATGAACCAACCAACAATCTTGATAAAGCCGGGATTGAGCATTTGACCCAATTCCTTGTGAATTACGGGAAGACAGTTATTGTTATTTCGCACGAAGCTAGTTTCCTTAACTCTTTTACTGATGGAGTTTTGTATTTGGATGTATTTACAAGAAAGATTGAACAATATGTCGGAAACTATTTTGATGTGGTTAAAGAGATAACCGCTAGAGTAGAAAAAGAGAATATGAAGAACGCTCGCTTGGCAAAAGAAATCCAAGAGAAAAAAGATAAAGCAAACTTTTTTGCTAACAAAGGTGGCCAGATGCGACTAGTAGCAAAAAGGATGCGCGAGAAGGCGGATGAGTTAGAAGAAGAAATAGTCGATATTCGTAGGGAAGACAAAACGATCAGACCCTTTACTATCCCATCTCAGTCGGACTTGATTGGCGATATCCTGACTTTGACTTCGGTTTCTACATTGAGTCCAAAAAAGAAGACAAAAATTGAAGGTGGTTTACCAAAATTTGTAAAGAAAAATGTAAATATAAAACTGAGACGTAATCAGCACTTGTTATTGAAAGGTCCAAACGGTATTGGAAAAAGTACTCTATTGGAATCAATCGCCAATGGCAATGCTCTAGGTTCAAAAATTTTGGAAGGTACAAAAGTCGGATACTATAGACAAGATTTTTCTACATTAAATTTCGAAGATACCGTTCATGATTCATTAATTTCGGTTATGGACAAACAAGTTGAAGAGACAATGCGAACAATTGCTGCAGGCTTCTTGATAACTGCCGACCTTATGCCAATAAAAATTGGAAGTCTCTCTGAAGGACAAAAGGGATTGGTTGCTTTTGCGAGACTTGTCCTACAGAAGCCTGGTTTGCTTATTTTAGATGAGCCAACTAACCATATAAATTTTCGTCATTTACCCATTATTGCTGAAGCACTCAATAAATATGAAGGTGCGATGATCTTGGTTAGTCACGTACCAGAATTTGTAGAAAAAATACGGATTGATGAGGTGCTTGATTTGGAAAAATAGGGTTACCGAGGCGAGGCCTCCGCTAACCGAGGTCTCGCCTAAGGAACGTTGCACAAGAATAAAATTCCCTGTAATATCGAAATATGTCTATATTATCTTATATTCGCAAACACTCATTTTTGACCTCCGTAACCTTTGTTTTATTGGTTATTTTGGCGATCTTTGCTGGTAGAAGCGGTGAAAAAGAGGCCGTTTCTTCCAATAGTTTAATTAAAAAAGTCTCAGTTACAAACGTTGCAGTATTTAGACAAGGTAGTGATTTTGTCTTCGCAAATGGTACCGTCAATTCTCGAGGACA
>CAYTZA010000044.1:0-3714 GCA_964442365.1 uncultured Candidatus Saccharibacteria bacterium
TCTGCCACAACAAATATATGATTTTCAAACAACCAATCCGCCCAATCTCCTCGATCCGGATTTTTACTTTTATACAAAGCTTCAACTTTGCTTTTTAATTGGTCTATTCGGTTCATAAAAATTATCCAATCAATTTCCACACTTCCACAAAAGTACCCACATCCCTATTAAATGTCTGATCTATCGGCCAAACTTTTATTTCATCGAGCAATTTGAAACCTGCTTGAGTTAATTGTTTATGAGCAAATACCCTCGATACCTTATATTCAAAGTCGTCACTTTCAGCTGTCTGCTGTAGAAATTTTTGCAATTCCGGAGTCTTTAAATCAAGCGGTATATGATCTAACAAATGATTATAATAGGCGAGAGTGGTTGATCTATCTGGACTATATATCTCTCCCAATAAAAGAATACCATTATTCTTAAGAGCATTTTTTACAACATCAATAAACTTTTTCTTGTCTCCATCTGCAACGTGGTGATAAGCAAACATTGAGATTACGAGATCGTGTTCTGGTTTCAAATCTACTTTTAAAATATCTGAATAGATAGTTTCAACGTGAGTAGCATTTATATCAGCATTCTTGGCAATTTGCAAAAACTCCTCGTTTATATCTATAAGAGTAGCTTTTGATACAGAGTATCTATCAGCAATCAACTTTGTATTGTTTCCGGTACCACAGCAAAAATCTGCTACGGAAATAGACTGTTTATCTTTGAGATACACTGAGGCTAATTTTAGAAAAGCATTCCTTGCACCAGTATAATCTGGCCTCCTTTCTTGAAGAGCCTCATAGTCGCCTGTGGATTTTTTGTAGACGTCGATGTCAGACATGATAGACATAACTATAAACCTTTACAGAAAATATTCAATTGTTTGGCTACTTCTATACCCTCTCCGCAATCTCCTTGAGTTTACGTAATGATGTCGGCCACACACCTTCGAACATTTCCTTGAATTCATCATTCGGAACTTCCATATCAACATCAACTTCCGTCCCTCCTTCTTTCTCGATAAACGTGTAATTCTCAAATGCAGGAGTCCATTTCTTGGCATCTTCACTTGTCGTATCCTCGACTCCGTCCACCACAATTCCTAAATGTTCAAAAGAGATAAACTCGTATTTTTGGTTCTCCTTTACACGACTAACCATGCCACCCTCTTTCTTGCCAGTTTCATCCGGCCCAAGGAAAAACATCTTTGATCCTTCGCTCCAATCTCCCTTGTAATACGAACCTGCATGGAAAGACTCCGTCCATTCCCTATATGTGGCGTCTCCAAGCATGACATCCCACACTTTCTCTTTTAGCGCATTTATTTGTATTGAAAAATGGATTTTTTGCATGCGTTAATTATATCAAAAGATTTAATTTTCTCGTATAGACTGAAAACTATTTATAGATTTTTCGATCTCAATAAGTGCATCTTGTTGCTTTTTTGTTGATATCTTCTTAACTTTTTGAATAACATCTCCTAAAGTTGTAAATGTATCATCGACCGTCATAAGGTCTTCAACAATGATACCGTACTGATTCTTAAGATTATTATATTCACCAATAAGAAGTTTTAACGCATTCCCTTCACCTCTTAAAAGCTTTTTTATACTTCCGTTTATTATAGATATCATAAAATCCAAACGATAGGTTTCTGATACTAAGACTTTTTCTGGATTATATTTAAATTGTCCAACGGGAAGTTCAATATTTCCAAAAAGGTACTTATAGTCATCAGTTCTAAATGATGTTGAGAATGGGCAAAGGACATAATCCACTACAAGCAACCTTGTCTCAATTTTATATATCACACTAGAAAATATTCCTCCAATAGGCCTATTCTGCGGGGGTTCGCATATATGCACAATTTCACCGACCTTTCTGTAATATTCAAAACGGCTTTCTTTTATAGCAACAAAGTTTTCATCTCTAAACGTCAGCCATATATCAATATCGCTATATTGATCAGTATTTCCTCTTGCCATCGAACCCTGCAAATGACCCTCAATCGCTACTTCATCAAATACAGTTCTTATTTTTTCTAATATTTTATTTCTTATAATGGATTCCATATCTTGATTATACCAACATTTATGGCTCAACGTTCAGGCCCCTCTCGGTAAACCGTTCAACAAGTGGCACAATTAGGCGATGCGCATTATAATTGAGGTAGGTATTTGTGGGGGTGAGGGAGAGCACTTCCCAAGATTCTCGTTGCTGTGACGACGTGCATAAACCAGCGTAAAACGAGCATCCCCACAAGTACCTAATTCACCTCAATATACTTACCTTCTGAGATAACTTCAACTTTTCCATCAACGACCTTGAGGGCCGACTGATCATCGAGCGCGTAAATTTTTCTTTCAAATGTCTGCCCGACTTCTCTGATCTTTTCTTCCATTCTCAAAGGAAAATATGGCGAATTGAGATGTGGTAAGAAATAGAAGTCCACAAGATTCAATCCGTCCAACATGGTCTCCTCCAAATCATCTCCGTAAATTATTTGGGAAAGCTTAAGAGCAAGATCAGGACCAGTTACCATACTACCTGCACTTAATCCAACATAGACTTTATTCTTGAGCAGATCTGGTAATAACTTGGCCAATCCAGATTTATTTATCCATCTCATCAAATGGTATGTGTTCCCTCCCTCGAAAAATAGAACGTCTGATTCCTCAAGTTGCGGTCGCCAAATACTTTCTGGTACAGCAGAAATATCGGTTATCTTCACTGATTTGAAATTCTGCTTGTTGATATTTATGAGGTCATTAATTAGCCAGTCCTTTTCCCCCATCTCCACATTTGACGCGGTAGGAATAAATACCAACGCCGTATCCTCTGGTTTTTTACCAACCAATTCAATAAGCGCCTTTTCAATAGACTTATTTGTAAGACCTCCTGAGGTTAGAAGTAATTTCATGGGTAGATTATAGCATTTTCTCCCTAATATATTTTTCCACTGCTTTACCAATAGATACCTACACCTTACTAAGGCTTTTAAATATTAATTCCACAATATCTTCCTTCTCAATAAATGTTCCGTTTTCTAAAAATGTATTTATACATACTGGGTTGAACTTATCTAAATTAAATCTCTCGATCTTAATCATTTGATTATCCAAAGCAACTACGGGAACATCTCCTCGTTCCAAAAAAGCTTTTCGAGCGGCATCACGATTACCATCAAACCAAATCATCCGATAACCCAGGTCTATTAGTTGTTTAACTCCAAAATCATCGGTTTCCGGTATAAAACCCCAAGTGACTACTTTATTTTCAGCTGGGCTACTCATAAAATCATCAATAATTTTAGCTCCCACAGCATCGTGTCGCTTGAGCGCTGCTTCAATATCAAGATGCTCAAACCCTTTGGCGGAAGCGAGGTAATTTCCAATTGTAGTTTTCCCAGTCCCAGGTATTCCAGTTATTAAGATTTTCATTTGATTTATATATTTTAATACATCAACCTCTATAAGTCCTTCAATTTTCTAAATTACTGAACATTTGATACACCGTAAGACATCAATTATAGCCCTAAAACTTAGTGATACTTACTGCACCTTCATTTTCCACTTTAATTTATTTTCTAAAATGACTTTGCTATGCGTTAAATATGTCACCTCAAACTTCTCTTTACGTTTTGAATAATTCTGAAATTCAATAATGAAGTTATCCAAAATGTCTTCTATGGGTACATCTAATTCAATCACCAAACCTCCT
>CAYTZA010000045.1:0-3700 GCA_964442365.1 uncultured Candidatus Saccharibacteria bacterium
GATGCTGATGGTAGTGTTGCTACAGTAGCTTTCGTAAGCTTCTCTACATCAGCTGATACAGAATTGAAGATTTTGACAGATTCTTCTTCACCTGATACAGGTATTGTCGTCGTTGACACCTCAAGTAATACAGACAATGTTGTCCTCTTGGTAGGAAAATTGAGACTTGATGGTACATCAGATGTTGTCTTGGATGAGTTCCCAGTTACATTGACCACCGATGCAGAAAACATCAAGGCTCTAACTGGTAATCTCACACTCAAGATTGATGGTAAGGAATACAGTGAGTCTGTAACTCTTGCAGCTACAACTGGATCAGTTACATTTGACAATCTTGACCTTACAATAGATGCAGGAAAAACAGTATCGTTTACGGTTATGGCTGACCTCAATGATATTGAGGAAACAGCTGTACCAGCTACAGACTTTGATGAAGGTGATTACCTTATCGCATCTGTATCTGCATCAAACCGAGCTATGATGGTTGTTGAAAATGAGTCAGGAGATTCTCTTACTTCGGCAGAGAGAACCGGTACAGTTATCGGAAAAGCTCAGTCATTTAGAACAAAGGGCATCGCTCTTACACTAGTTGAAGTAGCTGAAGATGCTACAGTTGGAACAAGTGCTAACGATGACGTGGGTTTGTTTACTATCAAGTACAAAGTAACTGCTATTGGAGATGTTATGTATGTTTCCTCTCTTACAACTACTGATATAGTTTGGGCAGTTGATAAGTCTGGTACAGCAACATCATCAAATGTTATAGTTGCTTCTCTTGTAAACAACACTGACGCCGATAAGACTTCAGTTGGTAACTACGAGATCAATGATGGTGAGTCAGAAACATTCACACTATCTATTTCTGTTCCTCTTGGAACAGGTGGAACTTCAGGTCAATACCGCGCATCTTTGACATCACTCGATTGGGACACATCGGATGATACTGAGATGGCTAATACTTACAACTCAAACATGGATACGTTTAAGACAGATTACAAGGTTCTTAACTAATCCAGTTTAGTTGTTTGAGATTGTCTAGTGTTAGATAAACAAAACCGCCCCGAAAGGGGCGGTTTTGTTATTTCTGAATAATAAATTATAATGACATTATGAAAAAAACGAAGGAAATAAAGCCACATAATGAGGTCAAACCTTTTTATTGGAAATTTGTTGAGTATGTTTTCTATGTTTATATAATCATTTTTCCATTTTTAAATTTCAAGTCTTTTCTTTTTGGCGGTTCTTCTACACGGGCGGTCAGCCTTATTTTGCTTGCAATCATACTTGGAATATCGTTTTCACTTCATGTGTTCAAGAAGGATAACCCCTTATCATTTCCTAAATCACCTATTCTACTATCGATATCGATTTATTTAGTATTTGTCATAATTTCCGGTATTGTCGGAATGAATTTTCATTCATCTTTTTGGTCAGCCGTGACCAGGATGACGGGTATATGGTATCTGTTGAATCTGGGCTTCGTTATCTACATGATTTGGAATCTGATTTCCAGAAAAGAGGAAGTACAAAATAAGTTGATACTTATGGCCGTTTTATCATCAGCCCTTTTTTCTTTTCTTTCTTTCTTGAGTCCAGAAGGGGTGGGTATACTATTTCAGGGATATGTAAATGATGCGTTTACTTTTGGAAACTCAACATTTGCAGGTATGTATATATTTGGTGCATTTTTGCTATCCCTTTATTATCTATTCCAGTCTGAAATAAAAAAATGGTGGATGTATCTTTTACCAATTATATTATTGATAAATCCAAACATAATAAATAGCAAAATATGGTTCGGTGATTTTTCTCAGGGGATTGTTGGTGAAGCCAGAGCATCTACATATGTGATTTTATTGTCATTGGCATTTTTAGGTATTGTCTGGATCATCTCAAAAATAAAGGACAAGAAAAGGTTGGTTCTGACTGCGTACTCAATTTTTAGCCTGTCGGTAGCAGTTGTCATCTTCTCAGCGTTCTCACTACTTTCTTCTGATGGATATCTTAGAAAAGTATATTTGGATCAAGCAACTGCAGTTCGTCCGCTTGTCTGGGAGATGTCAGAAAAAGTAATTTATCAGAAGCCATTATTTGGATGGGGTAGTGATAACTTCGAAAGAGTTTTTGAGAAAAATTATGACAACAGGATCCTTCAGGATGAATACGGAAATGAAGCTTGGATGGATCGTGCACACAATATCTTTATTGATCAGCTAGTAGACGGAGGATTTGTTGGTCTGATCGCATATATTTCGGTATATTTAACAATAATATTATCTCTCATTTATGTAGCGATTAATTCAATACAAAAAAAGGATAGAATTTTAGCCTCGGTCCTAATTGTGTATTTTTCGCTTCATTTTGTTGAATTGCAGACTGCATTTGATACAACTATATCTTATTTTATGGTTGGTTTTATGATTGCCTTATCTGTTGCTTTACTCCATAGAACAATGATTCAGAAAAAAGGTGAGGGCGTTTTATTTAGACGTTCTGGCTGGGTAAGATATGCAGTCGCTTGCGTCGTTTTTGTCTTCTTCTCATGGTCGCTCGTAATAGGCTGGATTCCTTTTGTTAATGCTCAGATTACAAATGGATATATTAGAACAGTTGGTTCAAGTGATAAGAGATTACCAGCTTATCCTGCATTGTTTTCTTCCCCTGTAGATAAGCACTCTTTTTTGTGGAGGTCGTCTACAGATTTTCAAAAGGGTATTGGATCTAATCCAAGTGTGCTTGAGGACCCTAAAAAGTTAGATCTCTTAAGAAAAGAAGTTAAGATATTTGAAGAAGGTTACAAAAAATATATTGAGCAAAACCCTGCTCACTTTAGAGCACGATTAAATTATGCGGATGTTCTTATTTATGAGAGTTTGTTTGGAATTGATAAGTTAGGGGAGGCACAGATGGTTCTCGATGAAGCTATAAAGGTTGTTCCGCAAGCTCCTCAGCCTTACTGGATGAAGGCAGTAGCCTATATTTATATGAAAAAATTTGATTTGGCTAGAGAATATGCAAAAAAAGGTCTCGATGTGAATCCTCGTATTAAACAGAGTCAGGATGTTGTAAGATATGTTGATGAATCTATAAAAGCTTTTCCAGAGATAGATTTGTATTTCTTTAGGAATATTTAATAAATAAAATGAACAAAAAAATATTAACACTCGTTATATTAATGGTTGTAATTGTTGTAGCTAGTTTTATCTTAGGATCTGTCCAGCCGGTAGATGAGATTTTGCAGAGTGGCTCGGTTCTACAAGCGAACTCATACTTTGATAATAATTCTAAATTCAAAATAAATTTACCGATTGGTTGGACCGTACAGGATGTTGCCTCTTCGACCAACTCTTCAAACACATGGTTCCATGATGTTTCAAAGGAAGAGACTCGTGGTGCGATGACTTTGGTAATTGGAAGATTTGAAAGGACTAGTAGTATGGACAAGTCTATTAAAGAATTTGGAGAGGCGGGTTTCGTAGAAGAAATGTCAAAGCAAGTGCGTTCTGGCATTAATCAATATTCTGTGATTTCAACAAGTACGATTATGATAAATGAAGTTCCATACTATCTGACAGTGGGGAGTTATGTTGGGGGTAAAACGAACAAGAAAGTCATTCAATACACTTATCTAACACTTACTGACAGTGCTTATTATCTTATCGGCATAGATACATATGAAGAGATCTGGGAGAAAAATAAA
>CAYTZA010000046.1:0-3419 GCA_964442365.1 uncultured Candidatus Saccharibacteria bacterium
TAGTGTCCTCGATGATGAAGCAATAAAGAAGATTTCTGATGAGTTGACTAGGACGCTTGGAGGTACCGAGGTTTCTCCGGAGTAACACTGAGGTTGCACCTCTGTCCCCAAGCTGCGAAAACCACCCGTAAAAGCGCTATTGACAAGATAGCCTGTAATGTGCTAATAAATACATGAAACCCTGAGATGATCTCGGGATAAGAAATTCAGGCCTTTGAAAGGAAAATTCCATGAAGACGATGTTTTTGTTGATGTTGGCCGTTGTTGGTCTGGTAGTTTCCTCGGCCTTTGCTGGGGAGGTGCTGGTCAACCAAGAGACTGGACAGGTTAGAGTTGAGGGGACGAATCTCTGGCGTTCAGCAAACGCTTTTGAGTTGGAAGCGTTTCGGAACCCGGGCACAGAGGTTCCTGTATGGTCATCGAATCACTGGGAGAAAGTGAACTTCTTCTTTAGTAGATGGGTTAATACCGCGACTGACGTCGTGGTCTACAAGGACGAGAAGATTCAGTCTTTGGCAAAGGAGGTGAAAGATGACGACGGTGTCATCTCGTTCCTTTGGTACAAGATCTTCTTGATCGTCGGGATGGTTTTGGCGATGGTAGGTGTCCTATGGAAAGATCGGCGTAATAGTCGCCTCTCCTTACCCGTCGTTACTATCATCATTGCCTTCAGCACAGTAGTCGCCTTCGCTACAATGGCCACAGTCGCTACAACCGTCACTAATCCCTCTCTTGTCGCCACTTTCGGCGCCGGCGTCACTGCCAGCCTAGCTCTCGCCATTGTCGGTAAAGATTTAACGGACACTAAGTTCATTCTGTTCATTTACATCATCTTGGTAACGGTGGCCATGATGGTGTGAAAGAGCAATACTTGTCGCGCTCAATAGTCTTGCGCAGTTCACTGTGAACTGCGCAAAGTTTTTTTAATGTGATACACATACCTACCGAGGTACCTTTCTATAAAAACTCGAGATAAATAACCTCTGTGTCACCTCAATCCAACTTCTCCAACAATAACTTCTTCAACATCTCTGGATTTGCTGAGCCTTTTGTAGCCTTCATTGCCTGACCTATGAGGAATTGCAGAAGGGCGACTTTACCAGCCTTGTAGTCTGCGACTACCTTTGGGTTGTTGGTGATGATATCCGCGATTATCGGATCCAATGAACCAGCATCACTCTTTTGAATAAGGCCATACTTTTCTGCAATAGATTTTAGCGATCCTGCCGCGACTTCATTTATTGTCGCATCTTCCGTCAATAGAACTAATAGATCTTTTGCCCCCCTCGATGACACATCACCTGCAGAAATGAGTTCTATAAGCTCGGAGAATGTCTCGGGCTTGATCGGACCTACAGTAGATATTGAATCTTTTTTATGTGATTCGTGATCAGGGTCTGATATGGTGAATCCCTTTTTCTTTAGTAAGCCTAGGTAGTCTGAAAGTATATAGTTAACCGCGAGCTTAACCTTTTTTTGATCTTTGGCGAATGAGGAAATGACAGATTCGAAATAGGTAGAGATGACTGGTGACTCAACAAATACCGCCATTTCTTTTTCGGTCATGCCATATGATGACGAATATCGATCCCTCTTTTTCCAAGGGAGTTCAGGTAACTCCTTTTTTATTTTATCATGAGCAAACTCGGGCATGAGAGAAAGCTTGAGCTTTGGTATATCCGGATCAGGGAAGTAGCGGTAGTCATGCGAACTCTCTTTGCTTCTCTGTGAATATGTTTCTTCTGCCTTGTCATCCCAACCACGCGTCTCTTGTTTTACAACTTCACCTTGTTCGAGTAGGGAAGATTGTCTCTTTACTTCAAACTCTATCGCACCCGCAACTGCTCGAAAAGAGTTTAGATTCTTCACTTCGGTCTTTGTTCCGAACTTTCCATTTGCCGTATCACTAGGGGAGGCGATAGAAATATTTGCTTCGACACGCATCTCACCCTTTTCCATATTCGCATCACCGGCTCCGAGGTAACGTAGGAGTAATTGTAACTCCTTTGCAAAACGGACAGCGGTCAGAGAATCATGGATCACAGGTTTTGTGACAAGCTCCATGAGCGGTACTCCACTACGATTAAAATTTACTAAACTTTTTTCATGAGTGTCATGAGTTGACTGAGCAGTATCTTCTTCAAGATGAATGCGCTCGAGTGTAACATTGGCGAGAACTCCACCGCTGACTAGAGGATATTTGTATTGAGAAATTTGGTAACCTTTTGGTATATCAGGATAAAAATAATTTTTGCGATCCCACTCCGTAAAATCTGCAATCGTTCCGTCGACAGCAACTCCAACTTTTATAACATGCTTTATCGCTTCTTTATTTAAAACAGGAAGAGTACCTGGGTGTGCCAAACAAATAGGGCAAATATTTTTGTTTGGAATTTCTTCGTCGGGATTGTTTGCACATGAACAAAACATTTTTGATTTTGTTCGAAGCTCGGCGTGGATCTCAAGACCTATTGTTGGTATGTATTTTATTTCTTCCATATATTTATATAAGTACTAATAGAGTAGCAGAAAAGATACTAATCAGACAAATGCTGAACAACAAGTTTCCTTACCTGATTTTTCGTTGGCTTCATGCCACGACTTACTTCAATTTCCATAAGAAGCTTCTCTATGTCTGAAACTTTGTAAACTCGGTAATTATTGATAGGGTGTCTCGATGCTGGAAACTTGCCACTGTTGTCCCAATTGCGGAGAGTGAGGGGTGTCACGCCGAGGATCTCTGCCGCCTTACGAATAGTGATCAATTTGGTTTGAAATACGTTCATTTGAGTGGTTAATAATGATTAATAAACATTGATAGTATAGCATAATGCTTACTAAATGGTGCAAGGATAGAATTGGGAAACTGTGGAAAACATATTAAGGTTTATATATGCGTCAATATTTTTCGCATTTTTTGATCGTATGCAGATCCTTTTTCAATGTACTACTATTTTTTGTTTGCCAGTGATTGGTTGGTAGTAATTGCTCATTTTGTCATTTTGTTAATACTCGGTAACAAATGTATATTTAATTCATTGTAGGCTAATTTAGAGCCTTGGAGTGTTTGTGATCCTATTTACTTGCGCTAGTGTAGCCAGTGTATTTATCCTAACTTTTAATCAATTCTAATTGTTGGAGTCATTGATTGTGAAGAGCTTTGACTGCTCAATATACCTTCTAATATACCGACATCTCGGATGCTGGCCGATCCTATAGTGTGTCTGAACTGATGTTGATAGAATGCTCTGTGCTTACGGTTATTTTGATAATTATATTTTCGAGGTCTATATTTACATGACAGAATGACATTTAGTCGATCGGCTGATTCGTGCTTTTTAATTTTTGGGGCTAAGTCTGTCATTTGGCATTTTTGCCCCTTTGGTGACAAATTTGAAATTTTAAGATTTTGATTTTTA
>CAYTZA010000047.1:0-3195 GCA_964442365.1 uncultured Candidatus Saccharibacteria bacterium
CTTTTTATAGAGATCTTTTTACCTATCTCGAGTATAGAATTATTGATGAAAGTCCTGAACATATCGGCGTAAGTAATGGTGGCACTGATTTTTGGATTATTGAAACCGATAAGGCGCACAAAGCAAACAAATTTCATAGAAAGAATACAGGTATAAATCATCTGGCTCTCAGACTTAACTCTAAAGAAGAAGTGGATATATTCGTAAACGAATTTCTAAAGCCAAAAGAGATTCCTACACTGTACGACACACCGAAGACTTTTCCTGAATATGGTGGCGAATATTACGCTGTATTTTTTGAAGATCCAGATCGAATTAAGCTTGAGGTAATGTGTAAAAACTAAATTTATGAATCCTGTTGTAACCAAAAATGTAAAAATTGTCGTTTTCGTACCAGAGAGCCATACAGATGTGGTCCGTGAAGCCCTGGGTAAGGCCGGAGCTGGTAAGATCGGCAATTACAGCTTTTGCTCATTCTCCTCAAAGGGTATTGGTAGATTTAAACCAGAACAAGGAGCTAGTCCTCATATTGGCGAAGTTGGGAAATTTGAAGAAGTAGCTGAAGAAAGAATTGAAACTATTTGTCCTCGAGAAATTCTCGATGAAGTGATTGATGCGATTAAAAAGGTGCATCCTTATGATGAAATTGCCCTAGATATCTATCCATTGGAAGAAATACCTTTCAAAACTAAATGAGTAAATATAATAAACAAAATCGTTTAGATGAAAAAGCTGTTTCAATCTTAAGTGATTATTTCATGAATAAACACGGTGACAGATTTGATCTTCAATTTCATGGAATAAAAGACAATACTCCTGACACAGATGGATTTCTTAGATTAAGACATCCGAAGGAGAAGATGAACGGTGACTATTTAAATAATGTGGTATTTTTTCAGCTTAAAGGATTTGAAAAAGATTTGCGAAACAAACCATATGAAAGTACTAGAAAGTTGATTGATTTTTGTAAAGAAATTAATTTACCTACAATACTATTTGTCGTTGCAAATATAAATGAAAACTCAGAAAAGCAGAATACTGCACAAATATATTGGTATTACTTCAGTAATTTGAACGTTGAAATACTAAATGAAATAAATAAACTGTCACCGTCATTGCTATTTTTAGAGTGTTGAAATATGGATACTATAAAAGTATTTACCAGTACTAAGGGAGTAGTGATTGATCCAGATAGCAGAATAATTTTTATCCAATCTGCAGTCATGAATAGTTCGTGGTTAAAAGTATATACAATTGCTATGCCAGGAAGTACTAGGAATAGAAAGTTAAAAAGTGTGAAAATAAAACTTTCACTTTCAAGAATTTTAATATCTTTCAGATCAAAACTCATATTTATAGTACAGATAATACACCTAAAAAAGATAATGGCAAGAGAAATATAATTAACCAAACAGATAATAAAGAATCATTTCGTTTCATTAGAGCAAAGAGGGAAGATGTTGAAGTAGATCGTATAAAAGCAAAACACACCCGAGCCGAAGCTTTGGTGTGTGTTTGAAAGTTTCAAGCTTTCGCTACCGTTACTTCACGGAGTGGATGAACCACTATTTAGGCTCCCCCAATGATCTCTTGAAGACACTTTCTCTCGTTCTCTCTTGGCTTTTTTTTGTCACCTCGAAACTTCAGGGAACAATACTTTTGATCAAAGACATTGCTAGTTCCTACGAGTTTTGTGGATTCAATGCCGAGGACATTTGCCACGTCTTCTCCGCTAAAGGGAAGTTCGAGGCTATGGTCCAGAAGTACGAAATCAGGTTCGAATCCTAGAATTCTTTGCCGGATCTCTTCCAGATTTGAAGAAATCAGGTTTAGATGCGGAACCAAACTCCCGGTAATTTTTGACTGGGCATTTGCACACACGGTCAGAACAGTGTGCCCACTTTCAGTGAGAATGTCTCCAAGACGGAGTACACTCAATGCATCGTCATCTACTATTGCGACTTTTGCCATAAATATAGCTCTGGTGTATGGTTGGGTACACCAATGGTCCCTTTCTGAACCAAAACCCTATTGATATTCTACTTAATATAATATCATGAGACAAGACTACTTGTCAAGTAAGGTCAGGGTACATTCAACCTGTTAGTGCACCACAAGAACAAATAGATGAATGTATACTCTACATAGTTCACAATGTTAAAATGTTCACAAAATGCTCCCACATTTGAACGAGTTCCGAACCGTAAAATGGCAGGATTTGTTTGATTTTCCAGAGACTTCGCTGAATCAAATAAGGCAGTTGCTGGACCAACCGGAGTGGGTGGCTTAATTGGGTAATTCCAACTATACCCAATTGTACCCAATCTTACCCAATTAATTTTTTATCTATTTAAACATCATGATACAATTCACCCAAATGAAAGTTACAATTTACATCGATTCTGGCGCAAACACCTACGCTGTATCTGAGTATGCGATTTCCATGATCCTTGCGATGACAAGGAATATTTTTGAGCTTGGTCGAACAGGAAAGACAAGTTTCCAGGTCCGACCATCTCTCAAAGAGCTTACAGTTGGAATAATTGGCATGGGACATATCGGTAGTAAGGTTGCAGGAATGCTTAAGAGTCTTGAAACCGGAAAGATTATTTACAATAGCCGACAGCAAAAGCCTGAAATAGAAAAACAAACAGGTGCAACATTTGTTGATTTGGAAACACTTCTTAAAACTAGTGATATTGTCACACTCCATTTTTCAAAAGAAGCCGGTGCTGGATTTATTGATGCTAAGAAACTAGCGCTTATGAAAGATGGTGCACTTTTGGTGAATTGCGGATTTACCGGAGCGATAAATAACGATGCTCTCTACGAAGAGCTGAAATCAGGACGATTACGAGCTGTTCAAGATGATCCAGTAGCACCAGAGTTTAATAACTTGCCGCTTTCAACATGGTTTAGCTCAAACTCTCACACCGCTTTCAATACCCACGAAGCAAATCTCAAAGCTAGTGATATGGCGACAGAATCGATGATAAACCTACTTTCAAAGGGAGAGGATAAATACAAGGTGAATTAATATGAAAACATCTCTCTACCATATTCATTTAAATGTTTCCGATGCAAAAGTATCTTTACCTTTCTATAAGGATTTATTTACGTATCTAGAATACAAAATTATCGATGAAAGTCCCGAACATATTGGTGTAAGTAATGGTGGTACAGATTTTTGGATCA
>CAYTZA010000048.1:0-3084 GCA_964442365.1 uncultured Candidatus Saccharibacteria bacterium
TTTATTGGTTTAAGATTATTTTTAATTCTGTATTGATTTATTTTTTTATCAAACTTTGGATCTAAAATAAATTTATCAATAAAAGGGTATACAAAACTTTTTATTTTTTGTGGAATAAAATTAAAGTTTTTACCACCATAAAATATCGGTAGACGATATGTACTTTTTATTTGTATTGGTGATATGAGAAGACAAGAATAGGGTATATTGTGCATCTCGCAATGTGTTTTTGCTGAATACACAAAAGCATGAGCAATAACCATGGTAATTTCTTTCGGATTTATTTTTTCGAGTATATTTATACTTTTTTCAAATATCACTCCAGAATATTGACCAATCACCCCCATGCCTTTATATGGATCCCATAAATCTTTATTTGATAAAAATTTATTTCTATCCTCAATCGTCGTAGTTTTTTGAAAGGGTATATTCTCTTTTTTAATATATTCTTCGTAATATTCATTGGTTAGAAGCAGTACTTCTTGGTTATTTTTGATTAATTCTTTAGCCAAAAATATGAAAGGTAGGGTATCACCCCATGTTCCGTCAGTTACAAGTAGATATTTCATAGTAATCTAACTAGTATAGCTTATGATAGAATATCTCGATATATGATTAAAAGACTTTGGCTTATTTCCAGACCACGTTTCTGGATGTATTTTATCGGTCCGTATCTTATAGGAATTGGTGCAGCACAAGAGTTTAATTTTGCTATAAAAGAAAATATAGATATTTTGTGGTGGCTTTTATTCTTTTCTCTTCCAGCCAATCTTTTTGTATATGGTATGAACGATATTGCTGATTCGGATACAGATATGCACAATGATAAAAAAGGAAGTTATGAAATAAAAGTTCAGAAAAATGAAAAAAGAAATGTGATTATTGCAAGTATTTTGTTGATGATTCCATTTGTACCTCTATTTTTTAGAGCTAGTTTGTATGAGCAAATTGCTCTAGTTGTATTTATTGTATTTGGCTTGATTTATTCTTTACCACCACTTCGTCTCAAAGCTATACCTTTTGTAGATAGTCTTTCAAATGGTGTGCTTTATACGATGGCAGGTCTTATGGGTTATTTTGCTTCTTCAGGTAAAGAAATTTCAGTACTACCTTATACGGCTGCTTTCCTCTGGGCTTCTACTATGCATGCTTATTCGGCTATTCCAGATATTGAAGCAGATACCAAAGCTGGTATTAAAACAATTGCAACTGTTTTGGGACAAAGAAACTCTATTTTATTGTGTGGTTTTTCTTACGTATTAATTGCTGGTATGTTAGTTTATTCTGGTTATATGTATCATGCACTTTTGGCAATACCATATATTGTTTTAATATTGTTGAGTTTGTACAAATTTAAAAAGCAAAATAATATTTTTAGTATTTATAAAGTATATCCTTATGTAACTTACGTAGTTGGGGCTTTGGTTTATATGATTACTGTTAACATAAAATGAAAAAAAAGATTTTGATTGTCGGGGCCGGTCCGGGTGGTCTTACTTCGGGTATGATCCTAGCCTCAAGGGGTTTTGATGTATCAATCTATGAAAAAGGAGTCAATGTTGGCGGTCGAAATGGAGAGATAAAAAAAGATGGTTTTACTTTTGACATAGGACCAACTTTTTTGATGATGAAATTTATTTTAGATGAAATGTTTACAGAATGTGGTGAGAAAAGTGAAGACTATATGAAATTTGTAAAATTGGATCCAATGTATCGTCTCATCTTTGATAATTTTTCTATGGATATATTTGAAGATAAAGAAAAAATGAAAAAAGAGATTCAAAAATATTTTCCTCAACAAGAAGAAAAATTAGATGATTTCATGAAAAGAGAATCTAAGCGTTTCGAAAAAATATATCCTATTATGCAAAAAGAGCAAGATTCTTTTTGGAATTTTTTTACACCGGTATTTATAAAAGCATTACCACATATACCTTTAAAAACATCTATTTTTAATTATTTGGGTAAATATTTTGATCAAGAAAAATTACGTTTAGCTTTTACATTTCAAGCTAAATATCTAGGTATGTCACCGTTTGAATGTCCTGCACTTTTTGTTATCTTGCCTTATGTAGAGCATAAATTTGGCATGTTCCATGTTGAAGGTGGATTATCTGCTATTTCTAAATCAATGGCTAAAGTAATAGAGAAAAAAGGCGGTAAAATATATCTAAATCAAGGAGTTAAAGAAGTAATTGTAAAAGACAAAAAAGCCGTAGGTCTTGAGTTTCTAAACGGGGAGAAGGTATATGGAGATGAAATCATCATGAACGCAGACTTTGCTTATGCTATGAATAATTTGATGCCAAAAGACTCTCTCAAAAAGTATCGAAAAGAAAAAATAGAAAAAAAGAAATATTCTTGTTCAACTTTTATGATGTATTTGGGTATAAAAGGAGAATATCCGGATATAAAACATCACACTATAGTATTTTCAAAAAATTATAAAAAAAATCTCGATACTATTTTCAAAGAATATTCTTTGTCGGATGATTTTTCTATTTACATACGCAATGCTTCTGTAGTAGACAAGACAATTGCTCCAGAGGGAATGTCTAATTTATATATTCTGGCCCCTATGCCTAACAATAAAAGTAAAATTGATTGGGATAAAGAAAAACATAAGATTCGCCAATTAATTTTAAATGTAATAAAAGAAAGAACATCTTTTGGTGATATTAGCGATAAAATTGTGACTGAACATATTATTACACCTTCGGATTGGGAAAAATCAGGAGTGTATCTTGGGGCAGTTTTTAATCTGGCCCATAGTTTTGATCAGCTTCTTATGCTTAGACCACACAATAAATTTGAAGAAGTTGATAATATGTATCTTGTTGGTGGGGGAACGCATCCTGGAAGTGGTTTACCTACTATTTATGAATCTGGAAGGATAGCTTCCAACCTTATTTCAAAAAAATATCTAAAAAAGAAGTAAAAAGTGGGCTTTGTGGG
The DNA here is from genome assembly GCA_964442365.1 of uncultured Candidatus Saccharibacteria bacterium. Taxonomy (GTDB): domain Bacteria; phylum Patescibacteriota; class Minisyncoccia; order Phycocordibacterales; family DAORIS01; genus CAYTZA01. Next base: position 2,956 of record CAYTZA010000048.1, read on the forward strand.
TGACTTGTTTTATTTGAAAATATATATGGTAAAATAGGTATATATGAAAAAAATTATTATCGCCCTCATAGTTATTATTATTGTATCTTTTGGTCTTTATGTATGGATGAATTCGCCTTCTTCTGAAAC
>CAYTZA010000049.1:0-3041 GCA_964442365.1 uncultured Candidatus Saccharibacteria bacterium
GGTGTCGCCGGTCTACTACTCGTCATCGGCCTCTGGACCCAAGTAGCTGCCCTCGCCATCGCCATTGACCTTATCATCCGCCTCTACGGCAAATACCAAACCAAGTCTCTACTTACAGATGGTGTAAACTACTACTTTATCCTATTTGTCTTGGCGATCACCCTTCTCTTTACTGGAGCGGGTTTTGTGGCTTTCGATCTTCCCCTATAAAGTTGCCAGGATCCATATCTTTCTGTTTGATCAGATATTTTCTTAAATAGATAGCAATTCCTACTGCTATCAGAACAACAACCAAAACCAACACCGTGTTTAGCAACCATTTATTTGATTCTGTAAATGGAACAGTTGGCGGTTTCGGAGCAATATAGGAGCTATTACTCAATATTCGATCAACAGTTATTGAGGGCAATTTTGAAACTTCAATATAGGATGCAAATCTCGAGATATCATATTCTGGCCTTTGAGCAAAGCCCGAACCAAAGAATACTCTATAATCGGAATTATTCTTCGCATCAAATACAATTTCAAACACAGGGCCTGTAACTGTTACCGTATTCGAAATAGACAGCGGTTGATTGTCATCATTAACAACAGTCAATCTTATGTATCTTGCTCTTTGTTCTGGATAATAAACTGTATTCGATGAACCTTTGAATATAGATGTCGATATACTAGAAATTGAACTCTGGTTTATGTATCTCCAAGAACCTTCCGTGGAAGAGCTATTGGAAGTTTCAACTATCACTTTTCTAAGATAATTTGCGTCTTTAGTCTTTAGAGTAATTGAATCGCTGAACATTCCATATACACCAAGATCAACAATGATTTCAGTCGCTTTTTTGTTTGGATTATTAAATATATTCACCGGATATTCCTCAGAATACTTTGGTAAAGAAATATTTACATCACCGTGAACAGTTGCGCTTTTTATCAACACAGGACCCTCTTCGCCAGAACTAACGATAACTTTAAAAAATCTGGCGGTATTTGCAGGAAAGTCAATCCATGTTTTACCTTGTCTATTACCAGAAACAGGATCTGTAAAAGAAAATACGAATCCTGAATTAGAGACCAGAGACCAACGAACATCATCCATTGGCAACAAAGTATCAGATGCATACAAAATCACTTGCCTTCTAAAATTTGCCTGATCTGGTATCAAATTGATACTACTCTTTATTGCTCCACTTTTCTGCGTATCAATAACTTGTTTTGTTGATCCGTCTGAAGCAGTAACAGCATTTAATACGATCGATGTTTCTATAGGTACAGACGGTTTAATGTTTTTTGTATATACATAAGGAACTTCAACCCCTTTTTCATCTGCAACCCTCAAATCATAGAGATCATCCGTTTGCCACGAAACATTTTCTGGTAAAACAATCTTTACCATGCCGGCAGATCCACTAGTCTCAATATCTGAATAATATGGCCATTCAGAAATAGAAAAACTGGCATTGGCAGGCAAAATACCGAACATAAATATGAGCACACTAGCAACAATCAATTTTCCAAAATAATTTTTCATAAATAATTGATAATAATAATATTTAGACCATCTCCTTCAGCCTGTCTTTGTACTTTGTATAGGCAAACGACGCTCCCAAAGCGATAATTCCAAAGACAATGAATGACACCACCCTGTAGATCTGTCCCAAACTCCAGACGTTGAAGAAGACTTTTATTGCAGTGAAAACAAACAAAGCCAAACCAAGTCTCCTTGCGCTCAAAATCCTCTTTGCAAAACCTACTGCAGTCAAGATCGCCGCATACAAAGTCCAAATGATTGAGACTATTGTATTAGATTTGTTTCTGGTACTTTCTACCCGTTCATAGTGCTTACTAGTCAGATTATCGAGTTCAACAGAAATATCACCCGTATTGTAAGTATTCATCTCCTTTTGTTGGACATTGAAAAGTGCCTGAAGTCGCTGCACTTCCGTATCGTAATAATTAATTACCTGCAAGCTAAAAGCTGAAACGGTGAGAATATTTGCAATCACAAAGAAGACCATCATGCCTCTTTTTTGGACCTCCACGCTTGTACTTCCAAACCTCTTGTACATATAACCTATAGAGTAGGCTACTACAATAGCTAAAACCAAAACTATAAAAGCGGTGTTGAAGATCGGAACAAACGACTTCGTGTGATAATTTTCAGAAATCCAAATTAACAAATCAAATAGACCAATTGCATATACTATAACGCCCATAACTTGAAAACCTCTATTGCTGATAGTTGAGGCAATGAAATATAGACAAACCGACTCTATCAACCAAGCGACAGCTATTGCAGGACCAGAGAACTGAAGTGGTACTGCCAACGAAAGGAACACAACTGCCAAACCAGGTAAAAATATATTTAGTGCCCTATCGGATGGATTTCTCTTATTTACAATAATCGCAACTATAAGATAGATCACAGCAACACAGACCGAAGCAAAACCTAGAATGGAACTATAATCTCTTTCAAGTAAACCATACCCAACTACAGCAAAGAACAATGCGTTGCCACCCAAAAGGAAGAAATCTGCCTGATCAGCTTTCTGCCCCGCTGTAATTCCTTGTGCAACATTGGCGACAATAAATATCAAGAACGTAACAAAACAGAAAAATAAAGTCGGCATTAATGCCGTATTTTCATAATAAACAGAATACCAACTGATGAAGTTTATTACCGTACCAACAAACGTGAACGCATTCAATTTTTGCCACTTTTTGAAGAATGAGATTCCCAAGACGCCAAGGTTGATTATTGTGAGATAGAAGAAGAATGGAACCATACTGTTTACACCACTACTTACCAAAAATGGAGTAGCAAAAGCACCAATAACACCAACCAAAGAAAGAGTCATTGTCGCATTTACAATACTCATCGTTAAAGCCAAAGCTGTGACACAGAGCATCAATATGCCAGCCACACCTGGACTTATCAGACTATAGAATGAGTAGGCCGCGAAGAATGAGAGATACAATATAGCACTACCGCCACCCATTATTAGATCTGAATACCTCAAATATTTCTTTCGCAAAACCTGACC
>CAYTZA010000050.1:0-3009 GCA_964442365.1 uncultured Candidatus Saccharibacteria bacterium
TACGGCCAAGGCACAAGTACAGAGATTCTCTTTGTTGGAGGTATACATGGAGGATATGAGTGGAACAGTATTCTTTTGGCTTATGAAGCTATGGATTATCTTGAAGCATATCCTGTGATTATTCCAGACAATATCACCGTATCAATAATCCCATCGCTAAATCCTGATGGAGCTTATAAAATAGTTGGCAAAGAAGGACGTTTTGAACTTGCCGATATACCAACTACAAAAGTAGCTGTTGGTACTGGACGTTTTAACGCCAACGGTATTGATCTGAATCGTAACTTTGATTGTAAATGGAAACCAGAAAGTACATGGCAAAGTAAAAAAGTAAGTGCGGGTACAGAAGCTTTTTCAGAACCAGAAGCAAAAGCTTTAAGAGATTATGTATTGAAATACAAACCGTCTGCTGTTGTATTTTGGCATAGCCAAGCTAACGCTGTTTATGCTTCAGAATGTACCGAGGGTATTCTTCCTAAAACTCTTGATATTATGAATGCTTATGCAAAAGCTGCACGATATCCAGCCATCGAATCTTTTGATGCCTATCCTGTATCTGGTGATGCTGAAGGTTGGATTGCGTCTGTCGGTATTCCCGCTATTACTGTCGAACTTAAAACTCATGAAGATATTGAGTGGGAGCGCAACCTCGTAGGTATGAAAGCTCTGATGGGGTATTTTACTACACATTAAGATTCATTGTGTTATAGTGCTGGTATGAAAAATTCGCTTACTGAACTAAAAAAGCGTCTGCTTGAGATTTCTCGCTTAGTATCGATCCTTAATTTATTAAACTGGGATATGGAAGTATATATGCCTCCACAGGGATCTGATGGAAGGGCTTCAGAAATAGCGCATCTTAGCGGTATTATTCACAGTAAAATAATTTCTCTTAATAAAGATAAGCTTCTGCATAAGCTTAAAAAAGCAGTTAATACTAAAAAACTGAAAGGAGATGATGCTGTGATAGTGCTGGAAACCTGGAGAATGTTTGAGCGTGAAAACAAACTTCCTGAGCAGTTTGTCAAGGATATGGCCGAGACTAATTCGAAAGCTCAACGAGTGTGGTCAGAAGCCAGAAAGAAAAATGATTTTAAATTATTCCTACCATGGCTTGCTAAGATAGTTGAATTGAAACGTAAGGAAGCAGAATATATAGGATATTTAAAATCTCCTTATGATGCATTGCTAGACAGATATGAGCCTGGTATGAATTCAGAGAGAGTATCTCAGATTCTGGGTGATTTAAAAGATTTTCTATTACCTTTTATTAAAAAAATTAAAGCTTCACCCATAAAAATAAACACTAAGAAACTCATAGGAAATTTTCCTCTTTTAGAACAAGTAGAGTTTAACAAAATGCTTTTGCGTACTATTGGTTTCAATCTTGAGGCGGGCAGAGTTGATACGTCAGTGCATCCTTTTTCTTTGGGATTACATCCACACGATGCACGAATTACAACAAGGTACGATGAAAGTAACCTTTTTTATTCCCTTTCTTCTCTGATTCATGAAGCTGGACACGCTCTATATGAACAAGGTCTTCCTTTTGAACATTTTGGAACTCCTTTGGCGCAATCTGTTTCTTTAGGTATCCACGAATCTCAGTCGAGGATGTGGGAGCATTTTATTGGAAATAGTCTATCTTTTTGGAAATATTTTTATCCTAAACTACAAAAACAATTTCCTGTACCTTTCAAGAGTATGTCACTCAAGGAATTTTATAGAACTGTAAACAAGATTACTCCGTCACTTATACGTACTGAATCTGATGAAGTAACATATAACCTTCATATTATTATTCGCTATGAAATTGAGCGAGGTATGATTGAGGGAACTATTGATCTAAAAGATATACCTAAGATATGGAAAGCAAAAATGAAAGAATATTTGGGTGTTGATGTTCCAAATGATAGTATGGGGGCTCTTCAGGATGTGCATTGGTCTGGTGGTGATATTGGATATTTTCCGACGTATACTCTTGGTAACCTCTATGCCGCTCAATTTTTTGCTACTATGAAAAATGATATTCCTGATATGGATAAAAAGATTGCTAAGGGATCGTTTAAAGAAATAAATACATGGCTTCGAAAACATATTCATAGTCATGGAAAGAGATATAAAGCAGAAGATCTTGTGAAAAGAGTGACGGGAGAAGAAATCACCAGCTCTTATTTCATAAAATACCTTGAGTATAAGTATAAAGATATTTACTCATTTTGATTTGCTTTTAAATCTTTTATTAGTAATATAATAAGTGGACCCACATCACCTTTTTGGAGTATCTATATGTCGACGCCACAGACGTCTGATAAGTTATCTCGTGAGGAAATCGCGCGGGTGGAGCAGCTTTGTGAGAGCCTGTCTGATATCAGAAGAGCAGTCTCATCCCTTGAGGCTAGAGCTCGGCAAGTAGATGTGGAATTGTATTCTATCCAAATACGATGTCCCCATCCGGAATATGAGGAGCGGTTGGAACTCGACTGCGCCGAACTCAAGAAACGTCGGTATTGTCTGGATTGTGGCGCAAAATGCTGAGCTCGCTTTCTAGAGTAAAAAACAGGAGCCCCGATTCACAACCGGTGGCTTTTTTATTTGATATACTTGAAATATGAAAATACTATTTGTCTGCAAAGGAAATGTTGGTCGCAGTCAGATTGCTGAGGCATTGTTTCGAAAGAAATTTGGTAATACTCATGAAGTCATTTCTGCAGGCACGAAACTTAGTGGTCCAGAACAACCAATTGGTGAACTCATGCCACAAATCAAAGAGGTTTTAGATGTTATGCAAGAAGAGGGTATAGATATTTCACAATCTGTACGTAATCAACTTACAGAAACTATGGTTAAAGAGAGTGATAAAGTTGTTGTTACGCTTGAAGACGAAGAGCCTTTGCCAGAATATCTTTTTAATTCTACCAAGTTAGTTCGTTGGAATATATCAGATCCTAAAGGTAAAGATCTTGAATTTACTCGAAAAGTTAAAGATCAGATTAAAGAATATATTGA
>CAYTZA010000051.1:0-2711 GCA_964442365.1 uncultured Candidatus Saccharibacteria bacterium
ATGACAACATGCGAGCTATTATACATGGCCATAAAAATTTGGCAACCACCCAAGCGTCGCAAAGCAGTAATCTCTGATATTAAACTAAACCAGAAAAAACCGCGACAATTACGAAAATATTGGAGAAAATAACAGCAACATAGATAATTTTTGTCGACCGGGAAATATTATTGTGAATTATTTTCATAATAAGATATTGAGAGCTATGATAGTTATTATTATATTGACAACGACAAGAGCAATTAGATACAACTGCGCACCTTGTGGTGACTTTGCTAAATGGTGTCTTATCAACCAACCGGCCATCCCTTTTACTTCGCTACCAGAATAAACAGATTGATTTATACCATAACTATAATTACTCTGACCTGACCGTGTTTGCGGATAACCTTTTGCAAAACCATCTTCTTCAAATTGAATATCAGAAGGCATAGTTTAATTGTACACCAAGTTACGCGGTTTTCCACCCTCTAAAACATCAATAATATTCAAAGCAGCTATTTTGGCCATTTCTTCTCTAGCTTCCTTCGTCGAAGATGCGATATGTGGGGTAAGAACTACATTATCGAGTTTATCCAAATCTGGAGCTGTAGTCGGCTCACATTCATAGACATCTAGACCAGCACCTGCTATGAGATTATTTTTTAAACAATTTACCAATGCCACTTCATCAATAACCGGACCACGAGAAGTATTTACAATAAATGCAGTCGGCTTCATCAACTTCAAATGCTCAGCGCCAATAAGATGTTCTGTAGAATCACGGAGAGGAACGTGTATCGTTACAAAATCAGATTGTTTTAGGAGTTCCTCTATTGTAGGCAAATATATCACTCCGCAAGTATTTTCCAATTTAGCATTACGAACAATGTCATTATAAACAACCCTCATTCCAAAACCACGACTACCAATAGTGGCAACTTCTGCTCCTATCGAACCCACACCGATAACACCCAAAGTCTTACCCGAAATCCTTGTCCCCTGAAATAACATTGGGTCCCATCCGCAATATTTTCCCTGACGTAAAAATTTATCTGCCTCGATCACTCGACAAGATAAGGCTAAGATCAAAGCCCAAGTGTGCTCTGCTACACGATTCATACCGTTATTTGGCACATTGGATAAATAAATCTGGCGACTTTTGGCTTCCTCTATATCAAAATTATCAAAACCCGTAGTGTAGTTGGCAAAGATCTTTACCGAAGGACATGCACTTAGGACTTCTCTATCGATATGATCGTTTAATAAAGTCAAAACCGCATCATATTGTCTAGCATGCAAAAAACCTATCAATTCTTTTTTTGACAGAGGGCGATCGTTTGGATTGATGTCAACTTCATAACCTTTTTCTCGAAGTAAATTTATTCCAACGTCAGGGATTTTTCTCGTTATAAATACTGATTTCATTTATCTTTTTCGTTTAAATCACAGAAATACCGATAAAAAACATACTAGATATTCAGAAAATTGAAGATCTTGATCTTTTCTTCTACCACTCTTTGCATGGCCTGTTTGGCTGACTTTAGATATTTATAAGGTGATAGTTCATCTTGATCTACAGATAGAGCTTTTAGTAATCCGGCTCTATATGCTATACGAAGCTCGGTATTGACATGGACGATTGCCGAACCAGCAAGTATTGTCTTTTGGATATCCGAAGCGGTATTGCCAGAAGCACCATGCAAGACAATTGGTATACCTATCGCATCACATATCTCTTTTGCACGTTCGGTATTCAATGCAGGATCACCACCGCGGACGACACCGTGAATATTACCGATAGCCGGTGCTAGAAGACCGATACCGGTCTCATCTACAAACCTTTTTGCATCTTCTGGCTTTGTCATCTGATCGGCATTGATAATCGCCCCTTCTGGTATCTCATCCAAAATCTTTGAAGATTTGCCGATAAAACCGAGCTCACCTTCTATGATGATATCACCACCACAAGATGATTTGTGCTGTTTGGCGAATTCTACGCATTTTTTGGTTGTTTCAAGATTTTCTTCATAAGACAGACCAGCCCCATCAAAAATTACCGAATCAAAACCAGCCAAAATAGCTTCTTTTACTTTTTCAAACGAATAAGTGTGATCGGCATTTAAAAAGATTGGTTGATTTCTTTCCTCTCGAAGTGTTTTTATAATCACCGAAACCTGTTTGACCCCAATAAAATCCCTTTCTCCTTCGGAAACACCCACAATGACTGGAACAGCTAGTTCCTTCGCAGCATCAACTACCGCATAAATACCGTCTATCGTTGAAATATTGAAATGACCTATAGCTATCTTCTTATCTTTTGCTTCGGCAATATATTCTTGAAATGATTTCATTCCTATATTTTACCACAACTGTCATGATATAGTCACTTCGTTCATATATCGGCCCGAGGCACGATTGTGCTCAATCGTCGGCTCTCGGATTATATGTAAGCTCATAGCTTCCACAAATCCTCGTTTGACGATATAATATCCCCATGTTCCGCAGACCATTTGACATTGTTTGTGTCGGCGATATCACCAGTGACGCCTTTATCCGCCTCAAAGATGCGCATATCCACTGCAAGATAAATCATCATGATTGTGAACTATGCCTACCCTTCGGAGAAAAAGTCCCTTTTGAATTTGTAAAAGTTATCAAAGCAGTTGGTAATGCCGCTAATACCTCAGTTGCAGCTTCCCGACTCGGCCTTCATACAGCCATCATTAGCA
>CAYTZA010000052.1:0-2648 GCA_964442365.1 uncultured Candidatus Saccharibacteria bacterium
CATCCTACCCATAACCCCTTACCTCTACATGATGGTTAGTGGTGAGGTGAGGATTCGACTCAAGGCTCGCCGGATCAAGAAGTTCCAGGAAATCCTCAAGCAGAGCAGTCTGGTGCTCTACAAGAATACTACGGACAAGCCCAGCCTCATGGCAGTTGCTACCAGCAGAGATTTCGGCGACACCCTCATCGAAATGAGATACGCCGATGAGCCAGGACAGCTCAAACCCTGGGAACCGATCCGAGTGAAGCCGAAGCGGACGTTTACGTTCGCGCCTACTATACAGGAAGCGAGAATGGCCCACACCGGAACTCGACAGGACCTCCGGGTGTTTCTGAGGGATTTTGTCGAGAGAAATATTCTCGTTGCAAGTCTTCAAGAGTTCACTGAATCTGAACTCGATCAGATACTGGGAGTGCTGTTCATCGAGGAAAAGCGCCTTGTCGTACCGTTTGCTCTGAGCAATAGCAAGGAGGGCGAAGAGCAGTGGAAGTACTACGGTCACCAAGGTCCCATGAGCTTCGAAGTCGCCTTGAAAGAGGCCTTGAAGAGCTAGAATGACAACACTGGACCCCGGGTGCACACGACGTGTGTGCCTGGGGTCTTCTATTTTTCTATACTGGTAAGTTTAAAAACAACAAATAAAATGATATAGTAGGAAAATTATGATTACAGCAATAAAATCCTTTAAATATGCGGTGAGGGGACTAAAGTCAACCTGGAAAGAAGAACAAAATTTTAAAATAGAAGTTTTTGTTGGGTTTATCGTATTGTTTTATGCTTTCTATTTTAGTTTTACATTTGCGGAAACTGTTTTCTGTCTCATTGCGGTGGTCATGGTGCTAGTTGCAGAAATAATTAACACGATAGTGGAGGACTTGTGTAATAAAATTCAACCAAACCAAGATCCTGTAATAGAGAAAATTAAAGATATGTCAGCAGCTTTTGTGCTAGTGACCGTTTTTGGATCAATTGGGGTTGGACTACTTGTTTTAATAAACCATTTTACATAGATGACATATAGCAACGTAGTAAAAGAAATTAAAAATAACTCAAGCAAGGAAAAAGCTGAAAAATCAAAAAGATTTTTTAAGACCGAGAAGGGGCAGTATGGGTTCGGAGATGTTTTTGTTGGTCTAACAGTGCCAGAGATTAACAAAATAGCAAAAAAGTATAAGGAAATCAGTTTAGTAGATCTAAAAGAGTTGTTAAACTCAAAGATTCATGAAGTTCGATATGTAGCTCTAAATATCCTAGTATTAAAATACGAAAAAGCAGATGAAACTGAAAGAAAAAATATAGTTAATTTATATTTGAAAAACACTAAAAAGATAAATAACTGGGATTTGGTAGATACTTCGGCTTCTTACATATTAGGAGACTATCTACTCAATAAAAATAAAGATATTTTATATAAGTTTTCTAAATCTAAATTATTATGGGAAAGAAGAATCTCAATAATATCAACTCATGCATTCATTAAACAAAAACAATTTCAGGATACGTTAAAAATTTCAAGGAAACTTTTTTCTGATAAGGAAGATTTGATACACAAGGCAGTTGGCTGGATGTTACGAGAAGTAGGAAAGAAAGATGCGAAAATCTTAAAAAACTTTCTAAAAGAAAATATAAAAAGACTACCAAGAACAACACTAAGATATGCTATAGAAAAATTTAGTCCCACAGAAAGAAAAAGTTTTTTGAGGATGTAGATATTTTTCTATCCAATTTAAAATAAATTTTGTACAATATAGGGATGGAAAATCCTACAATGCCTCGTTTTGCTTCACCCGAAGCAGAAATCGCATACTTGCGTGAACAAATTTCTAATAAAGAAAAGATTTTGCGTGAAAGCAACCCAAACTTAAATCCCGAGCAAGTAGTAAAAGACGAAATAGAGAAATATAAAAACGCTCTATCACATGAAGTATTAGATGAAACACTCCAACTGTCTAAGGTAGATATGGAGTCTATTGTACTTAACCTAGAACCAGAGACTCATGATAATAAAATAGAAGAACTTTTAAATATTTTGAATACAAAAGGGATCAAAAATGCCATGACAGTTCTGGCTGAAATGAAAGATCCTCACTTGGAAGATGACTTTCATCGTTTTTTAGTACAGTACATAAAACATGGATACGAGGCAAAAGGTGTAAATATTTCTATAGATGAGTTTAGAGGACTTGATATGGCGTTATACGAAGTGGTTCTTCCAGAGGAAGTAGGTAATGAAAATAAAAAGCCTTTGAAAGAGTTAGTTTCAAGTATGGAGCAGTTTTTATCTGGAATGCTATCTGTTGTAAGTAATAATGGCACTAGAGACTATTCTAAAAACTACATAGTGTTAGAAATTGCAAATCCTAACGGCAGTGATCAGTTTGTTTTTTATGTAGCAGTGCCTAATGCTTACAGAGAACTTTTTGAAAAGCAGATTATTTCTGTATTTCACAACGCTGTGCTAAACGAAGCAGTCTGTGACTATAATATTTTCAATACAGATGGAGTGTCTGTGGGTTCAGTGTTGGAGTCTACGGTTAATCCGATCTACCAATTCAAGACATACGAGAGTTTTGACCATGACCCAATGAATGTTATTTTGAATTCATTTTCAAAGATACAGAAAGACGGTGAAGGAGCTGGCATAC